>CAZBXY010000045.1:0-35023 GCA_964495365.1 uncultured Frigoriglobus sp.
TCGGCGAAGGTTGTCGGCGATGTGTTTTCTGGCGAGCCGCGACCGCAAGGGAGCGGGATACGCATTGGAGACACGCAACGCGGTTCTGCGCTCCGTAGCCCGCTCCCTTGCGGTCGCGGCTCGCAAATACCACTCCCACCGGCCGGCTGACACCGGCCGTTCGCCAGTTTATTGCCGCCGCGTGATCTGAACCACTCGCCCGGCGTGGCGCATCGTGATGCCCGCAGGGAAGTCGCACGCAGGCGCGTTACCGCCCGCAACTTCGATCGCCCGTTCCCAGGCGTCGAAGGGCATATCGGCCATCGGCCACCCCTCGCGCTCCCACAGGAGGCGCAGCGCGGCGCGGAGGACCGCGCGCGGGGCGGCGAGCAGCGTCGCGGCGTCGAGGATGATCGCGCCGGCCGCGCGCGGTCGCTCGGCCTTCGCCAGAAGTTCTGCCGCGCAATTCGTGATGACCTCGTGCGCCTCGCTCGCATGTTTTGCGAGGTGTGCGAGTGCGGACACGACGTCCGGGTTGAACGTCTTCAACAGCGGGAGCAATTCGTGCCGGATGCGGTTGCGCGTGAACCGCGTATCGGCGTTGGAGGCATCTTCGCGGTGCGCCTGGCCGATTTTGGCGAGGTGGGCGAGGATATCGGCGCGTGTGAGTGCGAGGAGAGGACGGATGAGAAGACAACCCCACCCCCCAGCCCCCTCCCCCAGAGGGAGAGGGGGAGCCGGATTTTCTCCCCCTTCCTTCTTAGGGAAGGGGGTTGGGGGGTTAGGTCTCTTCACTGCTGCAATCCCTCTCAACCCCTGCAATCCGGTGCCGCGAATCAGCCGGTGCAGCACCGTTTCGGCCTGATCGTCGGCCGTGTGCGCGGTCGCGATCCACGCGGCGCCCACTTCGCGCGCGACCTCGGCGAAGAACTCGTATCGGACGCGGCGCGCGGTCGATTCGAGGTTGTCGCCGGCGGCCAGAGCCGTTACATCCACCGACTTGATGCGGCACTTCACGCCCAGAGAGGCACAGAGGGCGCGCACGAAGGTTTCGTCCGCGTCGGACTCCGAACCGCGGAGCCGGTGGTTGACGTGGGCGACGGTCAGCGGGAGGTCGCAAGTGTGTAGGGCGCGGAGAAGCGCCACGCTGTCCGCGCCACCGGACACCGCCACGACCCCCGGCCCCGGCGCGGTCGCCGCGAACCGCCGGACTTCCCGCAACACCCGCGTCACCCTGGCCCTCCCGGTTCGGTAGAATGGTGATGTTATCCTGTCACGTAAGCGAGTTCGGCGAAAGACCGCTTGCATCAGGTTTCGTCGGAGGCTATGCGTGCAACCCGAACAGCCCGATACACCCACCGACGAGACGAATCTGCCGATCGCGCAGCCGGTGCGGCCCCGGTCGCCGCGCCCGGCGCGCGATCGGGCCGCGGAGCTGGCCCGCCGCCAGCGGCTCGTGCGGGTCGCGCTCCTGTGCATCGCGGCGATGCTGACGGCGGTGTTCGTCGCGGCGTTTCGGATTCACCCGTATGACGCGGACGGCACTCCGCGCACCAGCGCCACGCACATGCAGCTCGGGATGCCGCCGTGCAACTTCGTGGTGCTGACCGGCAAGCCGTGCCCGTCGTGCGGAATGACAACCAGCTTCGCCCTCCTGGTTCGCGGGGACGTGTCGGCCTCGGTCCGGGCGAACTGGGTCGGCAGTATCATCTGCGTGTTGTGGGCGGGAACGCTCGTGTGGGCGGTCGCCAGCGGCCTGTGGGGCAAGCCGCTGTTCGTGCGCCCCGGGCGCGGCGAACTGATCTTCACCGTGGTCGTCGGGGCGGTACTTGTGCTGATGCTCGCCCGCTGGGGCGCGATTCTAGTGAGTGGGTAGTGGGCAGCAGGCAGTGGGCAGAAAAGACAGAAGAAGAAATCGTTCTTCACTGCTCACTGCCTGCTGCCCACTCTGAACTAATCGGGGGGTTCACGGATGAACCGTAGTCGAAATCGATTCGGGAAGTGGGCCTACCGGGCGGTCTGGGCGGGGCTGTTCGCGGTGGCGGCGATCGGGTGCAACCCGCTCCACATCGCGGGATTCATATTCGCCCGCGACGAGAAGCTGCCGGCCCCGTACCCGCTCACGTTCAGTAAAGACGGGCCGAAAAAGGACAAGGACGAGATCGTCGTTCTGGTGCTGCCGCAGCAGGCGCCCGGGACGAGCCGCGAGTTCGTCACCGCCGACCGTGAACTGGCCGAGCGGCTCGCCAAGCTGCTGCCGGAGATGGCGAAGGAGAACAAGGAGAAGTCCGCCCGCAAGATGCGGGTCATCAGCCCGACGCAGGTGGACAAGTTCAAGGTGGCCAACCCGCAGTGGAAGCAGATGGCCGCTGGCGACATCGGGAAGAAGCTCGGGGCTGACTTCGTGCTGGAAATCTGGCTCGACAAGATGCGCCTGTACCAGCCCAACAGCCAGAACAGCATCTACGAGGGCCGGGCCGAGGTGACGGTGGGCATTTACGAGATCGGCGAGTCGGGCGGCGAACTCAAGGACCGCTACACGCACACGTTCGCGTTCCCGCGGGGCATCGTTCGCGACGCCTCCGCGATCTCCGAGAGCGAGTTCAAGAAGCAGTACCTCGACGCGCTGGCGTTCGACGTCGCCTGCAAGCACGTCGATAACAAGGCGAGCAACAGCATCGCCGACGGCCGGTAGACGGCGGCCGAGGGCAGGGAACACAGTTGTTGGTGTTCCGGGGCGCACTTCGCACGAAACACTGAAAATCCTGGTCCAAGAGCGCTGGTGGCGCTCTTGGACCAAACACAATAGACGCCGATCACTTCTCGTATCAGGCGAAACGGCACGCGAAACGTGCTCCGGCCCCGTTGGTGCCGCGGGCCGCAGCTCCCCCCGCTGGCGAATTTCGGGTACGATTCCCTTCACCAAGAAATACGGCCCGCCCCGAGCCGCGGGTTCAGGATTTCGGAGTGAAGCCCGTGTCGGTGCCGCCCCCCGTTTCCGTGACGAGCGCGCGTCTCGTCACCCGGCTCACGTACCCCGGCGATCCGCCTTCCGCCGACGCGATCCGCGATCGGCTGGGGCTTCGCGGCGCGCGTTACCTCTACGTCACCGCGACCAAGGCGCTCGCGGCCGCGCGCCGGGATCTGGCGCACCCGAGCCAGACCCCGACGGGCGCGCCCGAACCGGCCGTGCGGTTCGAGGAACTGCTCCGGCACCTGATGCGCGGGCGGGCGGTCCTCTCGCCGACCCACCAGCGCCTTTTCCTTCAGCGGGGCATCCGGGCCGCGCTGGCCGATCGCCGGCTCGCCGCGTCGGTCCTGCACGACCTGTCGGTCTGGCTCGGCGCGCTCAACGAACTGGAGGCGCGGGGCGCGGACGTCACCGCGGGGTTCCCACCAGACCTCGAAGCGGAACTCACCAGTCCGGTGCTCGGACCGGTCCTCACGGAGCTGCAAAAAGCGTGTCGGAACGCGCGCCCGGCCGGCACGCCGGCCCCATACGAGGAGGCCGCGCGAACGTTCCTCGACGCGGCGTTCCGGCCGCCGCCCGTGGTCGTGATGGAGGGGTTCACCTTTCTGGTCCCGCTCCAAACGCACTTCGTGAGGCGGTGCCTGGAGCGGGGATCGCGGGTGGTGTTCGTTCACCCGCACGACGCCCGGCAACCCGCCGCGTTCGCGATCCTGGACCGGACCCACGCGCCCTACGCCGGACAAACACACCGGGTCGAGCTGGCGACGGACCTCGGAGCGCCCGGGCACGACCTCCGGTTGCTTCAAGGCGCCCTGTTCGCGGACGGCGCGGCCGTGCCGCAAGGGGACGGGAGCGTGAGCGTCACCGCGTTCGCGCACCGGCACCGCGAAATCGCCGCGTGCCTGGAGCGGGTGCGCGCCTACCTCGCGACGCCCGGCGCGGACGGCACCCCGCCGCCGGCCAGTAGTGTGGTGATCGTGACCCGGCGCAGCAGCGAGTTCCTCACGGTCATTCAGGAAGAGGCCCGCCGGCTCGGTCTGTTGGACCGGCTCCGAATCGAGCCGCGCCTCCTGTTGCTGACCCCGCTCGGGCGCTTCGCGCTCACCCTGTACGACCTCGGCCCGGACGGGTCGCTGGAGGTTTCCGCCGACCAGTTCGAGACGATGATCGGCTCCGGGTGGCTGGGGGGCAACGTGCAGCGCACGGTGGAGACCTTCGCGGCGGCGCGGGCGCAGGTGTTCGACCGGTGCCGGACGCCGGCGGAGTGGACCGCGGCGTTCAACAGTTTGGCCCCCGCGCCCGACCTCGCCCGGTTGCCCGGCCCCGGCGTGCCGCCCGCGGACCGCGCGGCGTGGCGAACGGCCTTCGAGCAGGTCGCCGAACTCCACGGCCGGCTGTTCGACGGCACCCCGCGGTCGGTCGCGGACCACATCCGGCGCCTGCGGGAGGAACTGGCCCGGCTCAACCCCGACGACTTGCGCAAAGACGAACAGGAACTGGTCGAGCGGATCATCGAGGCGCTCGGCGCGGTCGTCGGATCGGACGCCATCGAACTCGATTCGCGGGAAATGGGCGACCTGCTCGCCAGCGTCGCGCGCGGGGACCGCGCGGCGGAGGACGGCCCGGACCCGACGAAGGTCTGGGTCGCGTTCCCGAAAGAAGTGGACGGCGCGGGGCGCGACGTCGTCTTTTACCTCGGGGTGGATTCCGCGCGCGTCCCGCAACCGGCGGTGATGCCGTGGCCGTTCTTCGACTTCGACCCGGACCGCGACGCGGACCACGAGCGCTACCTGTTCCTGACCGTCGTCCGCGCGGCCCGCAAGGAGTTGCACCTCTCGTACTCGCGCCGGGGCGAGGACGAGGCGTACGAGCCGTCGCCGTACTTGATCCGGGCGGCCCGGTTGCTCGGCCGCGAGGGCGACCTGAGGGTCGCGCCGGCACCGCTGCCGGCGACGCGCCCCGCGGCGGTGCCGCTGCCGGTGCTGCCCGGGAAGGTGGACGCGCTGGACCTCCACGACGTGGCGGCGTTCGGCCTGTGCCCGTACCGGTTCCGGCTGGAGCGGTTCGACCCGTCGGCGCGGTGGGTCCGCGAAAAGTTCCAGCTCCGCTTCGTCGCGCTCGGTGTGTGGCTGGATCGAACCTTCGAGGGCATGATCGGCAAGGCTCCCGTTCGGGACGCGAAAGTTCTGAAACGGGAACTCTACAACGCCGCCGGGCGCGCACGGGCGGAAGTCGCGGAGTTGTTTCCCGCGTTCGGCGAGATCGGGCCGAACCCGGCGCCGTCGGCCGACTGGGAGGGCGTCCGGAACGGGTTGAAGGCGGCACTGGACGATGTGATCGAGTGGCTGGGGCGCGCGAAAGAGAACGGGAACGCGCCGCTCGACTATGGCGTGTCGATCGCGCGCGCCCCCGAGGGTGTCGAGTTCCGTGTGGAAGTGGACGACCGCACAATCACCGTGCGGTCGGGCCTCCGGCACGTCGCGCGCGTCGGGCGATCCCTGCGCGCACTGGCCGACGCGCTGAAGTACCAGCACTGGTTGCTCCCGGGCTACCGCGGCGATCCGGACGAGTCGTCCGGGGGCGCGGAAACGGTTGACGGTGTCGAGGTGTTTTCCGGCGTGCGCGAGACGGTCGCGTGGTGGAGTAAGGCGATCCGCGTCGCGCTCGGCCGGGAGAAATTCGCCGACAAGTACCGTGCGTTCCAACAGCAGATCGCCGCGCGGGTTCGCACGATTCAGGCCGGGCGGTTCCCGAAGCACACGGGTGACCACTGCGAACTGTGCCCGGCCCGGCACGTCTGCCTGGGCGTCCCTGTCGTGAGGCCGGGTTCATGAGCGACGCGCGCGCGAAGGCGCCGGCAATCATGCGCGGCGGCCAGTCGGTGAGCGCGGAACAGGCCGCGGTGATCGACCACGTCCTGGCGCACCCGCTGACGGTCTCCGACGCCGGGGCCGGGGCCGGGAAGACCCGCACCACCGTGTCCGCCGTGTTCGAGCTGCTGATGCAGCGCCCCGACGCGACCATCGGCCAGTTCGCCCTCATCACGTTCACCAACAAGGCCGCGGACGAACTCACGGCCCGGCTCGCCGAGACGCTGAGGCGCGTGGAAGCGAGCGCATCGAACCCGGAACCGCGCCGCCGGTGGGCGCGCGCCCACGAGCAACTCGGCAATGCCTTCGTCGGCACCATCCACAGCTTCTGCCGGCTGCTCCTCCAGACGTTCGGGTACGGGGCCGAGGTCGCCCGGCTGTCGGACATGGAGTTCGCCGGCGGGCTGCTCCACGAGGCGATCGAGGGGGCGGTCGAGGAAACGGTGCTGGGGACACCCGAGCACCCGCTCCGGGGGGCGTTCGGGCGCGACTGGCGGCTGCACGACCTGGAGAAACTCGGCCGCGACGTGTACCAGGACTTGCGGAACTGCGGGTGCGACCCGGCGGCGGTCGTCGCGGCGACCCGCGCCCAGAACTACGGACCGGAAGACACCGGGCGCGTGTTCCGCGTCGCCCTCGCCGAGTTCGTCAGCGACATTCACACGCGCTACGAGGCGAAAAAGCACGCGGGGCAGAAGCTCGATTCGACGGACCTGCTGCTCCGCACGGACGAGGTGCTCGCCGGCCCCCACGGCCCCGCGATCATCCACAAGCTCACGGCCCGCTACCGCTATTTGTTCGTGGACGAGTTTCAGGACACCGACCCGATTCAGTTGCGGATCGTCGAACGGCTCCGGCCGCGGCTCGAACGGGTGCTTCTGGTCGGGGACGGGAAGCAGTCCATCTACCGGTTCCGCGGCGCGGGCATCTCCCTGAAGCAACTCGCTTGGGAGAAGACCGGGGCCGCCCCGCTGCGATTAAGCATCTCGCGCCGACCGACGGAACAACTGCTCGCCGCGTACAACGCGCTGTTCCGCGCCATGAGCGCCCGCTACCCGGAACTCGGCGACCCGCTCTGCCCGCACGACGGGACGCTTCGGGCGACCAACAAGCTCCCGCCGATCACGCTCCTCGACGCGGGCGCGCGCGACGACCGCGCGGCCCGGATCGCGCGCACCGCGCGGGCCGTTCGCGGGTTGCTCGCGCAACACCTCGACACCGCGACCGGGACGAGACCGATGGAACCGGGCGACATCACGCTCCTCTTCCGGCTGAACCACGACCTGCGCGAATACGAGTCCGGGTTGCGCGAGGAGCTGTGCGCCGACGGGATCGAGGTCCGGGCCGGGGCCGGGGGGCGGTTCTACCGGCGGCCCGAAGTGGTCGGCGCGTACCGGTTGCTCCGCTTCCTGACCGAGTACCCGAATGACGTTGTGACCCTTCACGCCCTCGAGACGCCGTACCTGCGCCACCTCGACCTGAAGGACACGGTCGCGCGCATCTTGTGGTCCGGCCGCGCGCAGGGGCACGAGCTGGCCGACACGTTCGAGCGGGAACACCCGGAACTGGCCGGGAAGTTTCGGCAACTGCGCTCGGCCGTCAAGACGGACACGGTCCCGGAACTGCTCGGACTGATGGACGAGTTGCTCGGCCTGCGGAAGTTCCACGCCAACGCCGGCGACCCCGGTGGCGCGGAGGGGCTGGAGCGGTTGCGCGAGGTGGCCCGGGCGCTCACGCGCTCCGAGCAGGCGCTGACCGCGGGCGCGTTCGTGCGCCACCTGGGCCGGAGCATCCGGGCCGACGCCGAGGGGCCGGACCCGGACCCGGTCGAAGACGCGTCCGCGCCGCGCCCGCCGGTCGTCCGCCTCATGACGGTTCACGCCGCCAAGGGGCTGGAGTTCCCGGTCGTCATCATCCCGGAGGTTCACGCCCCGGTGGGCAACCGGGGCGCGTCCGCGGTCCTCGCCGACGCGCGCGAGGGGTTGGATGTGGATGTCCGGCCGCTGCGCGAGGTGCTCACGACCCGATCGCCGCGGTTCAAGGGCCGTTCCCAAGCGGGCCGATCCGCCGCCGCGTTCGAGGAGATGCGGATCTTCTATGTGGCGGTCACCCGTGCGCAGAACCATGTCGTCCTGGTCGGAGCCGATACCGACACCGTTCACCTCCCGGGTGACGCGGCCTACGGCTGGCAGGACGAGGTACTCGCGGCGAAACCTGCCCTCCGTGAGCTCGGGGCCGCGTACAGTTCGTGATCGCCCCGGTCGCGGTCCCTCGTCCGCCGCGCCGCTTTTTCAGGCGCTTTTTGCGCGATTGCGGCTCACGCACTCTTGCGGAGCGACAGCGTGACCGGCGGCGCGTCGGGCGCGGGTGCGCTGACCAGCGCGCGGTACAGGAGTTCGAGCGGGTGCGCCAGTGCGCGCCCGCGGCGCCGCATCGCCACGTCGGCGGTTTCGAGCAACCGCGCGGCGTTCAGCGGCTTCAGCCCGCGCGGCCCGGCGCGGTGGAACGCCGGCACCGCTCGCGGGGCAAGCGCGCCCGTCGGCAGCACTTGCGAGAAGATGCCGAGCGTCGTGCCGCAATCGAGCAGCACGCCCAAACCGGTCTTCGCGTGATCGCCGATCAGGCTCCCGACCTTCGTTCGACCGGTGGAAATCTCCGTTCCGCTCACCTCGACACTCACCGGCTGGTAATCGAACCGCAGATCGCCGGTGGTTGTGCCGGCCGCGAGGTTCACCCACTCGCCGACGTAACTGTGGCCCAAGAAGCCGTCGTGATACTTGTTCGTATAGCCCAGCACCACGCTGCACTCGACATCGCCGCCGATCCGGCAGTGCGGGCCGATCGTCGTTCCCCCGCGCACTTTCGCGCCGAGCAAGTGCGTGTGTGCGCCGATCGCGCACGGCCCTTCGAGCCGCGTGAACGCGGTCACGACCGCGCCCGCGCCGATCACCACCGGGCCGCGCGTGGTGTCGGCTGCGACCATTGGCTCGACGCGGGCGTCGGGGTGAATGAAGAGTCGATCGGCGTGGCCGAGCAACCCGAACCCCGCCGGCGGGCACCCGGCCTCGGCCGGGTCGCAGGTGACCTCAAAGTCGTGGGCGAGTTCGTCGCCGTTGTGGTCGAGCAACTCCCACACGCGGCCGATCACGGCACCGCCGACCGCGCGCCGCGGGAGCGTCTGGAGCCAGTCGCTGAGGCAATCGTCGATCGTGGCGGGCGCGAGCGCCTGAAGCCGCCGCGAATCGAGTACCGCGAACGCGATCTCGCCGCCCGCGGTTCCGATGAACGGCCCGGTCGAGAGGTCGCGCGGGTCGATCGGGGCGTGCGGCGGGAGCCAGCGGCCGTTCACGAGAACAGTGGGCGCGCTGCGGAGCCACGCGGGGTCGTTGACCGGCGTGCCGGGTTCGCGGGCGCGGAGCCACCCCGCGAGCGCCGGTCGGCACAGATACCCGACGGTTTGCGTGCCGAAGTGCCGCGCGTGCTTCTGCCCGAGCGTGGTGAGACCGCAGAGCAGGTCCGACGCCGGGCGCGTGAGCGTGAGCGGGGCCAGGTCCGCGGCGCGGCGGTCTTCATAAATGCAGATGCGCATCCGTGCATCTCCGCGAGCCGGCAGTTTGAGTGCCGTCGGTATCACGCGCCCGCGCGGTGGTGTCAAGGCTACTTTCGGCCCGGCCCTACAAAACGCCCGCGAGCCGCAGCAGTACGACCACGACCATCCCGACCAGGAGCGGGACCGCGACCCGCTTCGCCAGCGTGAACGGGTTCGTGCCGGTGAGTGTTCCGCACATCAACACCACCGCCGCGACCGGCGACATCGTGCGCCCGGCCGCACTCCCGAGCGACACCAGCGCACCCACCGACACCGGGTCGAGGCCGAGTGCGACCGCGGGGCCGTGGAAGAAGCCGTAGAGGCTCTGGGTCGAGGCCATCCCGCTGCCGCTGATCGCGGCGAACGCCAGCGGGACGAACGCGGCCAGCGGGTGCATCAGCCCCGGCGCCTGCTGGATCAGTTCGCCGAGCGTGCGGGCCACGCCGGCGGCTTCGATCGCCTTGCCGAAACAGGTCGCGACGACGATGAGGCTGACGATGTTGGTGAACCCGTAGCCGGCGCCGGAGAAGAACTCCTTCACGCAGTCGCGGGCCTTGTTCGGCGTGACCACGGCCGCCACCAGCACCCCGACGAGCATCGCCAGGCCGATCAGCCGGCTGCTGTACGCCGGATCGCGGGTGCCATCGGCCTTACGGGCGATGACCCAGTTGTCGGGCACATCGATGACGCTGAACGGCGGCGCCGCGGCGAACAGCAGCACGAGCGGCACGAGCGGGACGAGAGCTTTGAGGAGGTTGATGCGCTCGGGATCGGGTTCCGGGCGAACCCCGCCCGCGAGGACGGGGGTAGGCGCAGAATGTGTACTGGCGTCCCCACCCTCGCCCTCGCGGGCGGGGTTCGCCTGTGCGGTGCGTTCCCACCAGACGCTCATCGCCCAAAACACCGCGGTCGCAACCGCGAGTTGGGTAAACACCAGCGGGGGCAGGTAGTCGCGGGCCTGAACGACGGTATCGACGCCGGTCTTGCTCGATACCGTCAGGAGTTCCGGCGCGCCGGGGTTCAGCAGTTCGCCGCCCACACTCGCGCCGAGCAACAGACACGCGCCGATGGTCGCCATCGAGTACCCCGCGGCGCGCATCAGCGGCACCACCACGGCCCCGAGGCACACCGCGGTGCTCGTCTGGCTGATGAGCGGGATGTTCACCACAAACCCGACCAGCACCACTCCCGGCACGAGCAGTGTGCGGACCGACCGCAGCGGCTTCACGAGCAACAGAACGAGGTGCCGCTCGCACCCAGTGTGTTTCAGGACGTAAGCGAAGCCCATCGCCGAGCAGATCGGGACGACGAACTTCTCGTTGGAGAACGTCGCGAGGAACTCGCGGGGGACGACCGTCAGGTTCCCCTTGGACAGAACCGCGAGGATCGCGTCACCGAGGCCAGGGAAGCCCCCGGCGCGCCCGGCCGTCACGAGGGCCGGCACATCCGCCGCGGCCGCGATCACCAGCGCCGCGGACAGCAGCACGAGCCGCACGTCCCAGCCTTTAACGACGAGCGCGATCGCGCCGACCACCGCGACCGCGGCAACGACCAGGGGGAACCAGTCCATGAGCGCTCCGTGTGAACCTGTGCCGGTCGTGCGGGCCGAACTTGATACGCGGCCCGACCTGGCGGCGGCTTGAAGGTTTCCTGTAAATGGATTGAAGTCAACCGTCCGCGTGCGGAATTGTCGCGAATAGTGGAGGAGACACCGTTTCTGACGAGATGAACCGATGACCAACGACGCGAAGCTGGGGATGCTGGCCGGCGTACTCGGGGTGATCGTCGCGGCCGTGCTGTTCACCAACGCCCCGCCGCCGGCGGCGCAGTCGCAACCGGGCGCGCCCGAACCGGCGAAACCCGCGGCCGCACTCACCGCGGGCGCGCCGGTTGTCAGGAGCGAGGGCGCGGCGCTGGCGTCCACGCCGGTGGCGCGCACGCGGAAAGAGGCCGAAGGGCAATCCACCTCGCGTGCTGGCGGAGCGGACGAGGAGCCGTAGGGTTTTCGAGTGGTCCGCTCACTCCGTGAGCGGAGCCGCGAGCGACCGGGCGATGCGCTCGGTGTGGAGGCGCCAAGAAATATCGCCGCTGCGCGGCGATTCCGCTCACGGAGTGAGCGGACCACCCTGAATACCCGCTCTCGGAGAGAACGGGCCACCCGAAATCACACCATCCGCAGCAAGAACGGCACTTCGGCCAGCACGTGCAGCATCGCGACGGTGAAATACACGTGGCGCGTGGTCGGGTAGTCCAGCCCGAAGCACACCCACAGCACGAGCACGATCAACAACCCGAACAGCAACAGGGCCGCGACCCCGCGCGCCCAGTTCGCGCTGCGCCGCGCGGCGGGGATCGTCGTCAGGTTCCACGGCCGCGACCGCATCCCGATGAGCGGGATCAGCACCACCCACACGCCGTAATGCACCATCTCCAGGAACGCGTGCGCCGCGATCAGGAAGTGCGGCGACACGCCCGGCAGGAACCACGCGCCCGCGTGGTCCGCGAGCGTTTCGGAACTGACCGGCCTCGGCGCGAACGCGAGTGACCCGGCTTCCAGCGGCTCCGGCGCGTCGTGATACCGCACCCACAACACCCCGAGCATCAGCGGGACGACCGCGACGGCACACCAGTACGCCCGGCGCCAGTGCGGGCGCGACCGGGCGAGTTCGCGGTCGAGCAACCACAGCGCCATGAGCGGGTGCAGGTACACCAGCGCCACGGGCAGCGCCAGCGGGTTCAGCCACACCCCGGCGGTGATGAAGAGCGCCAGCGGCCACACCCACCCGCCATCGAACCGCGGGTTTGTCCGCGCCCGCATCCACACAAGCTGTGCGATCCAAAACAGGAATACCGTACTCCAGATCGCATACAGGCCGCCGGCGAGATCAGAATCGAGGTACGAGAGCAATGCCGGGATCGCGGCGTAGGCGGCCGTGAGGCCGACAATTCCGATCGCGGACACCGCGAAGAAGCCCCACAACTTCCCGGCGCGGGCTGGCAGGCGCCCGAGCGCGTAGCGGGCTTCCAGCCAGTTGTGCGGCCCGGCGAACAGGAACACGATGGCGAACGAGAACTCGATCGGCAGCGCGCCGGCCAGCACCGCCGCCCCCACCGCGAGCGCGACGAACCCGGTCGCGAACGCCAGGCGCGGCGCGCGGGCGGTTGCGGGCGGGGCGACCTCGGCGGTAACGGACATGCGGACGCTCTGTTACGGCACTCACTTTGGAATACATCATACTCCTCTCGCACCTACTCCGCCGGGCCGGGTTGTAACATGAACACGCACACCCTTCTGGACCGCTTCCTCCGCTACGTCCGCATCGACACCAAGGCGGACGAGAAATCGACCACCTACCCGAGTTCGCCCGGCCAACTCGTTCTCGGCGCGATGCTCCGCGACGAGTTGCTCGCGCTCGGCTTGAAAGACGCCGTGCAGAACGAACACGGGTTGGTGTTCGCCACGGTTCCGGGGAACGTGCCCGGGGCGCCCACGATCGCGTTCAACGCGCACATCGACACGAACCCGGAGAACAGCGGGAAGGACGTGAACCCGCAGGTCATTCGCAACTACAAGGGCGGCGACATCGCGCTCCCCAAAGACCCGTCGAAAGTGATTCGCGTGACCGAGAACCCGGAACTGAACGACCTGATCGGCAAGACGATCATCACGACCGACGGCACGACGCTGCTCGGGGCCGACGACAAGGCCGGGCTGGCGGTCATCATGGAAGCCGCTCGCATTCTGATGGAGAACCCGAGTATCCCGCACGGCCCGGTCCGCGTCGTTTTCACCTGCGACGAGGAAATCGGCGCCGGCGTGAAGCATCTCGAACCGGCCCAAATCGGCGCGGTGGTCGCGTACACGCTCGACGGCGCCGCCAGCGGCGAGATCGAGGACGAAACGTTCTCCGCCGACGCCGCGACGGTCACGGTGACCGGCATCAACATCCACCCGTCGATCGGGAAGGGGCGGATGGTGAACGCGGTGCGGCTGGCGGCGATGTTCATCGACCGGCTGCCCAAGCGGCGGATGAGTCCCGAAACCACAGCCGATCGCGAGGGGTTTTTGCACCCGCTGACGATCGAGGGCGGCACCGGGCAGGTGAAGATCGGCTTTTTGCTCCGCTCGTTCGACACTGCCGACCTCGCGGTTCAAGCCGAACTGCTTCGCGAGATCGCGCGGCAAGTCGAACGCGACTACCCGGAGGCGCGTATGCAAGTCGAGACGCGAAAGCAATACCGCAACATGAAGGACGGCATTTCCAAGAAACCCGAGGCGGTGACGTTCGCGGCGGAAGCCGTCCGGCGGGCCGGGATGGAGCCGAAGCACAAGATCATCCGCGGCGGCACCGACGGCTCGCAACTAACGGAGAAGGGGCTACCGACGCCGAACCTCTCGACCGGCGAGCACAACCCGCACTCCCCGCTGGAGTGGACCTGCCTCGAAGAGATGGAGGCCGCGGTCCGCGTGGTGGTGGAGCTGTGCCAGGTCTGGGCCGGCAAGTAATTAGCCGGCGCTTGGCGAATTGGAATCGCCTGTCGGCTCGTCTGGGAACATTCGCTCATGCTCGTCCCATGCTGCCGCAAAGCAGCCCAGGATCGTAGTCGCTTCATCTGCTCCTTCTGCGCGTGCGTCTTCTCCCTCCTCAGGGAGACCGTACATCTCTTGTGCTTCTGTTGTTGCCTGGCGAATGAGGTGTCGGAACACCTCGCGTTGTCCGGATGAGCGGGCGGCCTCGTACAACCAGACTGCTAAGGTCTGGAGAGCAGTATTCCTTGCGGCTTCCGCCGCATTCGCAGCATGTTCCGGAATGGTGACTATTTCAAAACCTAGCTGTTGGAAACACCGGTTGACGCTTGGCCCACCACCACGAACGAAATTCCGTTCGGTGCATTGGGTAGCAATTCGCAGGATTTCTTTCGGAGGATACAACCGACCAGTGTATCGAACCGCGTAAGTGACCCAGCGCGACACTGGGTATGAGGCGCGGACGCCTGAGTCAAATTCGTTCACGGCTCGAAGAATATCCGCGCGACGGATAGTGATTCCGCGATATTCAGTTTCGTCCACGGTTTGCTGCTCCCGGGCTTGGAGGTTTCGACGTTGGAGCAGGAGGTCACAGAGCCCGTCCGGCCAGTTTTGCCAGTTCCCGAAGCGCCTTGTTTTTTGCAAGTGGCCCAATCTGCTTGAATATTTCTTCAATCGCGCGGACACGAGCTTCATCCTGAGAGTCTGACACGCCAAGGCAACTCAGACTCGGAAGCGCCCACTTCCACCGCTGCTTGCCATCCACACGAATGGAGGAAATCCGGGGATTATGCCCCAGGCAAATGGACGCACCTGAACGGAGAGTGTACCCCTCCACTTCACTCCCCTGCCACACTTTTCGCGAACAAAGAATCGATCTCCGAGAAGGAGCAGATTTCTTCGCGAACATGTCACTTTTTTCTTTCGGCCGATTCCGATTCACCCTTCCAATGGGTCGAATTTCGGTCCGAAATGACACATCATGCAAGTCAAAGTCGCCTGTAATGAGCCTCGCTTTTGGGCGCCGGGCCATCGCGAGCCTCCGAAGGAGACGGTGTCGGACTTTGTGAGTTACTTTGAGAGTCGATGCGAGCAATACCTCACGCCCAGATAGTACGCGATTTTTCGTTGTAGAGCAATGATCCTCGCCTAATTCCTTTGTCGCTGCAGGCTGACCAGTCACGCCGCGAAGACGCGGACAAGTTCCTTGATAAGTACCCGCTCGGCCACGAATCGCTTTCATTCCGCTACGACTACTTCCACACAACCTACGAGACGCTGTTCAACTTCGACTTCGTCGTGGACGCTTCGGCACGCGAAATGGGCGTGATAACCGTCGTGTTCGTCGAATGCACCACCGAGCCGATGCGCGACGCGGATACATGACGCCCTCCGCCCTTCAGCCGCCGTTCCGGCGGCAGAGTACCAGCACAAGCACGCCGCCCACCGCGATGCCCGGGCCTTCGCCAGCGATCCACCACAGCGGGAGGTCGGCGGCGATGTCGGTCGCGAACACGACGGCGCCCAGCGCCACATGGAGCCAGCCGAGGAAGCCGATCAGCGGGCGGAATCGCGCCACGTCGAACGACAGCCGGAACACCACCGCCCCGTGGACCGCGTACAGTGCCGACAGACTGCGGGCCAGGTACTCCACGATCGGCTGCGGCGGGAGCGGACCTAACCCCAGGACGCGGTCGTGAACCGCGTTCATCCACGAAAACGGAAACAGCAGGAACGGGATCGCGAACAGCTCGATGCCGCCGATGAGGCGGAGGAGCCACTTCAGCAATTCGTCGTTCGATGCGGGCTGACTCATGCGACTCCCGTTCCCGAGTTGGCCATCTTGGGTTCAAGGCGGCCAACTGGCCGCCTTGCGAAAAGTGCGTTTTTCCAGGGCTTTTTGAGCAAGGCGGCCAAGGCGGCCAACTTGGCCACGTGCTACCCCCGACCAATGATTACTATACAAATAGTCATAGTTATGAGCGATTCGGCGGCCCCATCTCATCCGCGATTCCGCCCTCACTCCACGAAGACCCGCACTTCGACGCTCGCGCGCTTGGCGAGTTCGGCCATGTGTTTGGAACCCTTGCTCGCTTCGAACGTCGGGTGAAACACCAGCACCAGTTCGGCCCCGCTCGCGAGCATCCGCTCGTTCAGGCCCTTCCACGCGGCCTTCTTGAAGCGGGCGCGGTCGGCGGCGTTCTTCGCCATCGGTTCCACCGCAAAACCCAGCTCGGCCGCGACTCGGCCGGCGATCGCGTCGGCGCCGGGGCAATCGCCGTGGATCACCACCGACCCCGGCGGCAGTTTCGACAACTCGCGGCGGATCGCGCCCTCGTTGGTCCACGCCACCGCGCCCGCGACGATCACGCGCATTCGTTACCTCCGCGGGGTCAGTCCTTCTTGAGGACCATCAGCGATACGAAGCCCGTTGCGGTCGTGAATTCCTTCGGTCGCTCCTCGGCGTCGGCCGCCCCGGCGAGGCAGATGGTGAGCGTGTCCCCTTCGAGTTTGAAAATGCCGTAAACCGTTCTGTTCGAGTCGCTGGGCTGTACCGGGATCAGGTCGATCTGGTGTGGGGTTTTGGCGGTGTTGAGCTTGTAGTTGGCCGGGTGCTCTTTTCCGCGTTTCGTCGCGATCAGTTGATCGCCGGTGATCCGAATCTTTCGTTCCTCCGCTGGCAATTTCGCGAGGTCGGCCTCGGTCTGTACTTTATCCCCGCTGACTTCATAATGAATGAGCGTCCAGGTACCCTCAAGATTGGGTGGGGTGGCCTTCCGGCCGCAGCCGGATGCAAGTGCGAGGGCCGCGAACATCAGGCCGATACCAAACGCTTGACGCATGATTCGCTCCTCTGATACGCGCATTGTTACCTCTTCGCTGCCCGGCTGGCGACCAGCACGCCCACCGCCGCGCCGAACCCGCCGAGCAACACGTCGGTGATGCAGGGCGTGTGCGTGTCGTACCACCGCTGCCCGGACTCGAACGTGCCCGCAATCAGCAGCCCGAGCGCGGCGGCGATCGCAATGGCCACACGTACAGACCCACCGGGGCCGCGCCGGGTTCGTGGCGGGAGCTGCCGCGCCGCGACGATCACCCCCAGCAGCCCGAACAGAACGAGCTTTGTGAGCATTTCTTCGAGCGCGAACAGCGGGTCCCCGCTTTCCAGCGGCGTGCCGGGAACCCAGTCGAACGGGCGCGAGACTTCGAGCCGCACAGCGCCCGGGGGCGGTTGCGTGACGGGCGTCATCCCCGCGAGCCACACGATTCCCCAACTGAACGCGAAAAGAAGTGCCAGCCCCTCGTGATGCACCCGACCGGCGTACCACCCGACGATCACCGCGAGCGCGCCGACGAGTGCGTCCGTCGCGCCGGGAGTGCGCGATTTCACGATCAGTTGCGCGGATTCGAGGCACCCCGCGAGCAGAAGCGCCGCGAGCGCGATGCGGAGGACACCCCACTGCTCGACACGCCCTTTGAGGCGCCCCGCGAGCAACCCGACCGGCAGATACAGCCCCGCGAGCTTCGCCAGTTTCGCGTACAGCTTCCACCGCTCGGCTTCACTCGCGCCGTCGAACTCGCCGAAGGGTGTGAACCACACTTCGCGTAGCTTGCGGTACAGGGTGGCCGGGCTGGCGCTCAGATCGAGCGGCAGCACCTGAACGAACGCGACGAACGCGATGTACGCGATCAGCAGGCGCCCCGATGCGTTCACGTCGGCCCGGTGCCACACCGCGAGCGCGCCGTCGAGGAGTTGTGGCCCGCGGAGAAGCCACGCGGTCATTCCGATGGCGGCGCCGAGCGTTTGGGCCGCGATGTCGGACGCGGAGCAACTGCGTTCGAGGGTGAACAGTTGGGCGAACTCGACCACGCCGGCGAACAGCGCGCACGCCGGCAGGAGAAGAAGTGCGGTCACGAGACTTCGGCGCGTGCGATCGGCGCAGAAGAACCCCAGGAGAGCGAACCCGAGCGGGATGCCGAGCAGGACGTTGGCGACCGCGTCGGACCGCGACGACACCTTCACCCCGCCCGCCAGCACGTCACGGAACGAATCGATCGCTTCGCCCAGCGGCACCGCGCGGAAGTGAAACGGCACGAAGCTGCCATAAATGGTGAACACGGCCGCGCCCAGCGCGACCCCCGCGAGCACGCGGCGCCCGGGCGTCAACGCGGTGCCCCTTTCGGCGCGGGTGGCGCGGTCCCGCCCTTCTCCGGCGGCAGCGTGGTCATCACCAGATACGCCGGGTTCGCCGAGTTCCGCACCATCTCCGCGCCGCTGGCGCGCCCGCCGACATCGACCCACACCCAGTCGAGCAGCTTCAACTCGGCCCACAGGATGACGAGCGCGATCGGCATCATCATCCACCCGGCGAAGTCGTGGAACACGCGGTCGCCGAGTTCCTTGCCCGCCTCGTTGTACAGCACGCCCGTCAGCGCGATGCGGATCACGTTCGCCATCACCGCGACCGGCACCGCGGACACCAAGATGAGAATGCGGTCGAACCACGGCCGCTTCACCAGCAGCGCCATCCCGGTCGAGAGCGCTGCGAACGTGAGCAACATGCTCAGCCCGCTACACGCCTTCGCCACCTCCAGCACGTGATCCTTCACGTGCAAGATGACGCCGGACCGGTACGTCGGATAGCCGATCGTTTGGAGCACGAACTCCGACGCCACGGCCGCGATCAGTTGGAGCTTCCCGCCGAGCGCGATCTCGGCGCTGTACGGCAGCGGGAACATGAAGATCAGGAACGCGATCGGCGCCGCCAGCCACCGGAGCGCCTTCCACCCGCCGAGCAGCACCGCGACCCCGGACAGGTTGATAACCAGCGACAGCCCCTGCAACCACTCCTTGGCAAAATTTAACTTGCCGATCACGACGAACAGGGCGGTCCCGCCGGCGAAGAACGCCAGTGCCCACGGCTCCGGCCACCGGAACCGGGTCGGCGCCCACTCGCGCCAGTGCCACGCCAGATACGCCGCGAAGATCGGCACCAGGAACCCGTGCGAATAGTCGGGTTTCAGCCACTGCTCGAACGAGTATTTGAACAGCGGAGCGTAGAGGAACGTGAGGGCGCCGACGAGGGCGAGCAGGGTTCCGCGCCACAGGGGCGAGCGGACCGTTTCGGCGGCGGGCAGCGATTCGCGCACAGAGCGGACTCCAGAGAGGGAGGCACAGTCAGCATACATCGCGGTGGAGCGAAAGACAGTTCGGAAGACAAGGAGACACGGAGACCGGGAGACACGGAGACAGAATCGGTTTTTCTCTCCCGGTCTCCGTGTCTCCCGGTCTCCCTGTCTGTCTTTCGGTTCGGGCAGAAATCCCGTGCCGCGGGGCCGAACGTGAACTATGGTTAACACCGGCGCCCGGAGTACACTAACGCGTGTCGGTTTCGGGCGTTTGCTCCCGTCCCCCGGTCAAGGCTGCGGCCCGTGAACGATCCACTGATCGCCCGGTTCGCGGACGCCTGCGGCGCGACCGCCCCGCTGGACCTGCGGGTCGATCTGGCCGGCGGGGGCGTACTGGCCGAAGGAACGGTCGCACAACCATTCACCCTCGTCGGGCGCGACGACGCCTGCGATGTCACCCTCACCGATCCCGAGATCAACCCGCGGCACGCCTGGTTGCAGGTGCTGGGCGGGCGCGTGTTCGCGGTCGATCTGGGCAGCCGCACCGGGATGATGTGGTCCAACGGCGCCCGCGGGCCGGGCTGGCTCGACCCCGGCCGGCACGCCCGGGTCGGCCCGTTCTTGCTCCGGCTCCGCGCCCCGGTCAGCACCCGCACCGGCCTGTACGCGCACGACTACAACCCGCTCGCCTCCGACCCCGCGGACACGTCCCGGCCGTCGGTTGCGCTGGAGTTCAAGAACGGGCGCCGGGCTAAGGACCGCTGGCAGGTGAACCGGCTGCTCACCCTCATCGGCCGGTCCTCGGACTGCAAGATCCACCTCACCGCCGACGACATCTCGCACTACCACTGCGGCCTGGTCGCCACGCCGAGCGGGCTGTGGGTGGTCGATCTGTCCGGGCGCGGGGTCGTGGTCAACGGCGAGCGGATGCGCGTCGCCCCGCTGCCCAACGGGGCCGAGCTGTGGGTCGGCCGGTTCCTGATCGGGTGCCAGTACACCGCCCCGGCGCGCCCGGCGCCCGACAAGAGCGGCGTGATCCCACCCGCCGCGGCGCGGGTCGCGGCTACCCCGCCCTCGCCCCCGCCGGCCCCCACGCCGCTGCTCGAAGACGAGATCGAACTCGGCGCCGCGCCCGAAGGCGACGCGCTGAGCGGGTCGCACATCATGTCCGACTCGTTCCGCCAGTGGGCGCCGAACACGGCCGCGACGGCGGCCAATCCGCCGTCCAACCCGATCTACGTGTCTCAATCCCAGTCCGGGTCGAAGCCCCCGGCGTTCCCGCCCGTTGTGGCCCCGGTCGGGGCGGTCGGGGACTCGTCGGCGCACGGGGCCAGCGACGACTGGTCCGTGACCCCGCTGCTCCGCCAGATGGCCGACCTCCACGGCCGGGCCGCGGCCGAGTTCGAGCAGTTACTGGCCCTCGTGACCCACGCGTTCGACCGCGTGCGGCGCGACCACCTCACGGTCCTTCAGCACGAGCTGAACCGGATTCGCGAGCTGAGCGCGGAGATCGTCGGGCTCCAGCACGAGGTGACGCGGCAGGCGCTGGAGACCGCCGCGGCCGACCGCGCCCGGCAGATCGCGGCGGCCGACGCGGCGAAGACGACCGACCCGCGATCGGGGTCGTGGGTGACGCCGTCCACCAAAACGCCGCTCCCGGACGCGCCCGCGCCGCGCGCGGCCCCGGACGCCCCTTCGCCGGCGGGGGCCGGGGCCGCCGACCAACTGGCCGCGCTCCAGCAAGAGCGCGCCGCCCGCTGGCAGGCTCTCATTGCCCTCTTCTCCGGGGCGTGATCTCGGCCGGGTCCGGCAATAACAGTGGTCGCGCGGCGCGCCACAAAACCCTCCACACGGCCCTCCACACGACCCCTTCGCGGGCCTCACGCTTCAACGCGGTCTGCTCGCACGGAGTTACCCCAGTTCGAGCGACGTGACGCCGAACACCTTGTCCTGCGCGAGCGTGGGCCGGCCGGCCGTGTACATCCGGGCGCAGCGGAACACCTCGGTCATCCCGTGCCGCTTGACGAGTTCCTCCGCGGTGGCGTGAACCGCGACCTCCGGCACGTCGATCACGACCGGGCCGCCGGTTTCCTTCACCAGACCGAGCAACAGCGCCTCGGCCGCCCCCGCGTCGTCGGCGAACAGCGGACCGATCTTGAAGCCCTCGACGGCCTTCCGCGCGACACCGAACCCCGCGAGCTTCCCCGCGCGCAAGAGCCCGAGCGCGACCGACTCCGGTTGCGCGAACCAGCCCCGCAGGAACGCCTCGCGGGGCGCGGGGAAGCACACGCGGTCGTAGGCGAGGACATCGGCGAGCGGAACGGCGTCCAGGCGTGTGAGGCCCGGCCCGGGCGCGCCCGCGGGCGTTCCGCCGTAGCGAATGTGGTGGTGCGAGAAGCGGAACCCGGACCGCTCGTAGGTGCCGACCTGTTCGAGTACCCCGTCCAGCCCGACGTTGCACCCGGCGAGCCGGGCGATCCCGGCCGTGTAGAGCCGCAGCCCGAACCCCTTCCCGCGGAACTCGGGCCGCGCGATGTACTGGCCGGCGAACCCGAAGTCGTCGCTGTAGCGGACACACGAGATCGTCGCGACCGGTTCGTCGTGCAGCTCCGCGACGAGCATCCCGCCGGGGTCCGCGTCGTGGAAGCACGGCCCGTCGTAGCGCCCGGGGTTCCAGCCCTCGCGGTTGGCCCAGTCGAAGAACAGGCGCATCTCGTCGCGCGCGATGGCCCGCACGCGGAACGGCTCCTCGGCCTGACACGGGTTCACGGTTTCCTCCGATCGCGGTCCGGAGCAGTGCAGTCGCCCGGTGTGATGACTACGACTCGGCCCCGGCTGCTACAATCCTCGCATGTCCGCGTTCGCCAGTGCGCTCATCCTCACCGGTCCGACCGCGTGCGGCAAGTCCGCGCTCGCGCTCGATCTCGCCGAGCGTGTCGGCGGCGAGATCGTCGCGCTCGACTCCATGACCGTCTACCGCGGCATGGACGTCGGCACCGCCAAGCCCACCGCGGCCGAACGCGCGCGCGTCTCGCATCACCTTATTGACGTTCTGGACCCGTGGGAATCGCTCACAGTCGCGTGGTGGCTCGCCCGCGCCGAAGTCGCGTGTACCGACATCACCGCGCGCGGGAAGCGCCCGATCTTCGTCGGCGGGACGCCCTTCTACCTGAAAGCGCTGCTGCACGGGCTGTTCGACGGCCCGCCCGCGGACCCGGAGCTGCGCCGGGCGCTCGAAGCGGAGGCGGCGCGCGACGGACCCGCGGCGCTCCACGCCCGGCTCGCGGGAATCGATGCGAAGTCCGCGGCCCGGCTACACCCCAACGACGTGCGCCGGGTCGTTCGCGCCCTGGAAGTGTATACGCTCACCGGCAAGCCGATTTCCGACTGGCAGCAGACGTGGGACACGCCGGGGTTCGCCGGGGCCAACGCCCAACCGCCGGCGCCGATTCCGGCCGCGGTGCTGACGCTGCCGCGCGAGGAACTTTACGACCGCATCAACGGCCGGGTCGATGCGATGCTGGCCGCGGGCTGGCTCGACGAGGTGCGCGGGCTGTGCGCGCTGCCGCACCCGTTGAGCCGCGAGGCCCGTCAGGCACTCGGCTACCGCGAACTGCTCGAATACCTGGAGGCTGGAGGGGACTGGAACGAAACGGTCGAACTGATCCGCACGCACACGCGGCAGTTCGCCAAGCGGCAGTTGACGTGGTTCCGGCACCTCTCGTCGCTGGTGTCGGTGCCGGCCGACGCCCCGGACGCGAGCGAGCGCGTGCTGAGGGCGTGGGGCGTGTGATTGATAAGCTCACTCCGGCGGCGGGGGCGTCGGGATCAGTTCGAACTCGTGCCGGTGGTCCTTCCCCTCCGTGTCGGTGATCGTCACCGCGACCGTCGCCGGCTTGGCGAACGAGTCCGGCACCGCCCACCGCACGCGCCCGTCGGCGCTCACCGTGAGGTCTTTCGGACCGGACACCAGCTTGAACCCGGTCGCGGGCCGCTTCGATTTCACCGCCAGTTGGTAGTCGAACGACTTCCCCGCCGACGCCTGGGGCGGGCCGGAGGTCACGAACAGGTAATCGCCGGCGGACTCCAGCAGCGCATCGACGTCGAGCTTGTGCAGCGTGACGCTGGCGCCGTCCGGGGCCAGGACGACGAGCGCCTGCGCGGCCGGGACGAAGACCACGTGCCGGTCCGGGTGCGGCACCTTCTTGCGGTCGAATACCGGTTCCAGGGCCGGGATCGGTGGCAGCTCGGCCAGCGGCTTGCGGTCGCGGCCGGCGAACAGGGCCAGTCGCTTCTGCGAAGCCGCGAGGACCAGCGGCCCGGTTGCGGCCGGGAAGCACGGGCCGGCGCCGAGCGGGCCGCGCCCGATCACGGACCCGGTGCGGGTCTCGATCGAGTCGTGGGTGAACACCGTTTGCCCGTCCCCGCTCAGCACCGCAAAGTCCCCGGCCCCCTCGAACGACGCATCGACCTCCGACTCGTAGTAACTGGTGTCGGTCACCACGATCACTTCCGCCTCGCTCTTGGGATGAACCCGGAGGAACGTGCGGCCGTCGGCGCTGGCGTGCAGCCGGCTGTGTTCCTTGTCGGGGCCGACCGCGATCGTCCGCGACCCCTTGACCTCGCGCCCGACCACGACATCGAACAGGAACCGCTCGCCCAGCCGCCCATCGCTGCGGGCCTGGACCAAGAGCGGGCCGTTCGACGCGCTGCCGATCGCCACCGCGGACACCGTCAGCCCCGAACTGACCGGCAGCGGCAGAAACCCGTCCTTGGCGAGCGTCGTCAGGTTCCACCGCTCGATCCGGTTGTTCTCCACGTCCACCACGAACAGCATGTCCATCGAGGCGGTGAACAGCACCTTCTCCGGGGCCGCGATCGTTTTCACCACCCGCGCCGCGCACACGTCGAGGACCGCGAGTTGCTTCTCGTTGGGCAGGTGGAAGACGACGAACCGCCCGGCGCCGCCGACACACACGTCCGCGGCGGGCGACGACAGGTTCACCACGGCGCTCGCGCCGTCGATCTTCGCGGGGGTGAGGGCGGCC
Organism: uncultured Frigoriglobus sp.; assembly: GCA_964495365.1. Classification (GTDB taxonomy): domain Bacteria; phylum Planctomycetota; class Planctomycetia; order Gemmatales; family Gemmataceae; genus Gemmata. The sequence goes on from CAZBXY010000045.1 coordinate 24,116, forward strand.
GGCCTGGGCGGCGGGATCCGCAGCGGCGCCCACGATTTGGGCGCGAGTACGGCGTCGATCTTTTCGTTGAACTGTTTGAGCCAGGTGGGAACGCGGATCTCGCCGCCGCAGGCGTGCATATCGTCCACGAACCGGTCGGCGACCTCCGCGGGGATCGCGAAGCAGATCGAGTCGGCGTTGCGGATCATGGAGACGCTGACCCCGACCACCTCGCCCTTGGCGTTGGCGACCGGGCCGCCGGAGTTACCCGGATTCAGTCCGCCGGCCAGTTGGACCCGGTCGATCGTCCCGTTCTTCTTCCGCAGGCTCGACACCTTCGTGGAGTTGACCGACATCTCCTTGCCCAGGCGCTCGCCGAGCGGATAGCCGAAGGCGATCACCTCCTGCGTCTCGGTGAGGCTCTCGGCCTTCCCGAACGGCAACATGGCCGGCATGTCTTTCATCTCGACCTGGAGCACCGCGAGGTCGAGTTCGGCGTCGAGGCCGAAGATCTTCGCCACCACGGTCCGCTCGCCCGGGTCGCCGCTGTCCACCACCACCTCGACCTTCGTCGGCACCTGGATCCGCACCGGCCCGTACCCGACGACGTGCGCGTTGGTGACCACGTAACCTGGCTTGCCGGCGAAGAACCCGGTGCCCGACGCCACGCCCCCGCCGGGCAGGTGGACGCGGATGTAGACGGTGGAGGTTTTGACCCGCTTGACCATCTGCTCCGGCGTCAGCGGCCCCTGGTCCTTCTTCTGGTCCTTGTCCTTCTTGGCCGGCGGTTGTGGGGCCGGGGGCATCGGGTCGTGTTTCACCGGTTCTTTGGGCGACCCGCGGAACGCGAAGTACCCGCCGATCGCCAGACCGACGAGCAGGACCGCCCCGACGCACGCGAGGAGCGCGACCCGCGCGCCCGAGTCGCGGCCCGCGTTCGGCTTGTTCGGCTTTTTGGCCCCGCGGCCCCGCGGGCGCTCCTCTTCCTCCTCGTCGTCCTCCGCGGCGCGCTGCGTCGAAGCGAGAACCGCGTCCGCAAACGGGTTCGCCGACTCCTCTTCTTCGACCACCGGGGCCGGCGCGGGCGCGGGCGGGAGTACGACCACCGGAACCGATCGCGTTTTCGCTTTCGTCGCGCGCGGCGCGGACAGGGGTAAGGCGGCAAAGGGATCGTCGGTCGCGGCCGTAGTGGGAACCGGCGGTTCGGGGGCCGGAGTCGCCGGCGGTGCGGGAGATTCCGGTTCGTCTTCAACCGCGGTCGCTTCCGGCACTTCGGGTTTGGGCGCCGGCGCGGGTTTCGACACCGGCGCGGGGGCTAGTGCGGGCGCGGGCTCCGGCGCGAACATCGGAATCGACAGCGTCTCGGTCATCGTGCGTGCGACGACGAAGTTGAACGGCCGGGCACAGTTCGGGCACCGCGCCTGTGTTTGGGGGTCACACGGCGCCGCACAGCTCGGGCATTTGACGGGTGGCGCGCTCACGGCAGACTCTGTGGCTTGTGGGGCGAATGGGCGGAACTGGAGTGTACCGGACCGCGGTGCGCGGGGCAAGGAGACGGTTCGTCACGAGAAGAAGTGATTATGAAGTATGTTTGATTCATGGCCGCTTGCGGCTTCGCAAGTTGTCGCGAAGCCGCAGCGGCCCGATCCGTCCGTAGCGCGTTACGGGCGGGCCTTCTCGACGTACCCCTTGCCGGTCTTCTCGGCGACGAGTTTGTCGTACTCCTTCTGAGTCTTCGCCGCGTCCGGGAACGCCTTGCGCGTCTCGCGGCCTTCGGTGCCGATCTTGCCCCACTGGGTCACCACCTCGTTACCCTCGGTCCACACTTCCCAGAACTTGCTCGACGTGCCTTCCACGAACTCGAAATACCGCTTCGTCGTCGTTGCCATCGTCGCTCCTTTGGAGGAAACAGGGGTTGAAACGGGAACAGGTTGGGGTTCGCCCTTGGCCTCGGCCTTCGGCGCCTTCTCGTCTTTCTTGCCCTTCGGCTTGGCTTCTGCCGGTGCCGGAGTGACCGCGGCCGTACTCACGGCGACTGCGACCGGCGCTTCTTTCTTCCGCGTCGGCGGCTTCTGCGTGGGGTCGCCGTCGGGCCGCAACCCGACGTACACCGGGAACCGCAGCGCGCCGTCTTCGGTCAGTTCCTGATACTTGACGGTGATGATGCTCCCCTTCGCCGGCGGGTTGTCGCGGTCCTTGTCCTTCAACCCGGTGCCGACCTTGCACTTCACGCCGGTGCTGAGCTTCACCCACAGCGCGCCCACGCGCCCCTTGTGGCGACCCTCGCCCGGCTCGTAGTCGTCCACGATCACTTCCATGTCGAGGAACTTCTTCACCTTCAGAATCGTGGAGGAACGGTTGCGCTCGTAGTGCGAACCGGGCTTGCGGAGCATCAGCCCCTCGCCGCCGAGGCCGACGATGCGCTCCAGCTCTTCTTCGATGTGCGAGTTGCCCTTGCAGAGGGCGTGTTCGACCAGGGTCGTGACCGACGACTTCCACGACGGGAGCGCGTCGGTCAGGAACTTCATCCGGTCCTCGAACGGCCCCTTTGCGTCCGGCGCGTCGAACACGAGGTACTTGAGTGCTTTCCACCGCTCCGGCACGCCCTGACTGCGGGCGATGTCACTGGCGTCCTGGAACTTCTTGCGCGCGATCCACAGTTCGCCGTCGAGCGGATGATTCGGCAGCCCGGCCTTGAACCAGTCCGGCGCGTCGTAGATGTTGTACCCGCGCGAGAGGAACTGCTTGCCGTCCCAGTACGCCCGCACGCCGTCGAGTTTCTCGCTCATCCACCAACCGGTGAGATCTTGCTCCCAGTTCCACGGCTCGCCCTTGAGGAGCGGCAGCTCCTTTTTGTCCTCGGCGCCGACGGGCTTGAGCGGTTTCAGTTCGCCCACGTTCGCGAGGCGCGCCTCCTCGGCCGCGTCACCGCGGAGTTTGCGGATGTGCTTGCACGTCCGGGCGTTGCTCGGCAGGTTTTGGTTGAGCCACGCGGGGCACGAACAGGAGTACACCCCGCCGACGTTCTTGATCTTGTAGGGGTTCTTGCCAGAACCCTGCATCTCGTAGACTTGGCCGTTTTCCAGGTCCATGAGGACGACTCCTGGGTGGTTTGTTAAGCCCAAACCTACCGCGACAAATCGCGCTGTGCAACGTCCGTAGCAAACTCGATACAAGAAGTTTTTTCGGCCCGTGTAAGCTTCGCGGGCGCGCCGCGGTAGTTCCCGGCATCAGTTCTCCGGGTCCGAGTTTCCCATCACCTTCACACAAACGAAAAGGGTACTCTCATGGCCACGTTTAGCGGCAAGGTCGCGCTCGTGACGGGCGGTACGTCGGGGATCGGCAAGGCAACGGCGCTCGCGTTCGCAAAGGAAGGCGCCAAGGTCGTTCTTTCCGGGCGCCGCGAAAAGGAAGGGCTGGCGGTCGTCGAGGAGATCACCAAAGTCGGCACCGCGCACTTCGTTCAAGCGGACGTGGCGAAGGAAGCGGACGTGAAGCGGTTGGTGGAGGCGACCGTCGCGAAGTACGGGCGCCTCGACGTGGCATTCAACAACGCCGGCATCGAACTGATGGGACCGATCGCGGAGATCACGGAAGCCGACTACCGCAAAGTGTTCGACATCAATGTGTGGGGCGTGCTGACGAGCATGAAGTACGAGATCGCGGCGATGCGGAAGACCGGGGGCGGGGCGATCATCAACACGTCGAGCATCGCGGGTCACATCGGGTTCGCCGGCGCGGGCGTGTACGCGGCGACCAAGCACGCGGTCGAGGGCCTGACGAAGTCCGCGGCGCTGGAGAACGCGAAGCAGGGCATCCGCGTGACCGCGGTGGCCCCGGCGGCGATCGCGACGGAGATGATCGACCGGTTCGTGGGCGGACCGGAGTCGGAGCAAGGGAAGGGGCTGGCGGCGCTGCACCCGGTGGGGCGGATGGGCCGGTCGGAGGAAGTGGCCGCAGCGGTGCTGTACCTGGCGAGCGACGCAGCGAAGTTCACGACCGGGATCTCGCTGCCCGTAGACGGCGGGTTCCTGGCGCAGTAACCCAAACGCGCCCTCACACATCTGAGCAGAGGAGCCTCCCATGCCGACGGTCGCGATCGTGTACTTCTCCGCGCAGGGCCACACGCACCAGCTCGCCGAGGCGGTGGCCGAGGGCGCGCAGGGCGTCGGCGGGACGACGGTCGAACTGATCCGGCTCGTCGGGTCGGACATCACGGAGGGTCGGTGGAAGAACCCCGCAGCGCTCGCGCAGCTCGCCGCGGCCGACGCCATCGTCTTCGGCACCCCGACCTACATGGGCGGCTACTCGGCGCAGATGAAGGCGTTCATCGACACCGCCAGCGAGGTGTGGATGAAGTTCGGGTGGAAGGACAAGATCGCGGGCGCGTTCACCCACTCGCAGGGCCTCAGCGGGGACAAGCAGAACACGCTCACCTCGCTGTGGGTCAACGCGATGCAGCACGGGATGATCTGGGTGAGCCTGGGCGAGATGGTCGAGGGCACCGGCGCGGACAAGGTGAACCGCCTGAGCGCCTACGGCGGGGCGATGGCGCAAACCGACTGGGGCCAGGACCAGGTGAACGCCGGCGACCGCAAGACCGCGGAGCTGTTGGGCAAGCGGGTCGCCGAGGCCGCGGCCCGCTGGGCGAAGGGAAAGTAGTTCGTTTCTTCAAGGGAGGCGCACATGTCCGTTCGCGCGTTCGCGGCACACCAGCCGCAGGGCGAGTTGAAGGCGTTCGAGTACGAGCCGGGGCCGCTCGGCGACGAACAGGTGGAAATCGCGGTGTCGCACTGCGGCATCTGCCATTCCGACCTCTCGATGATCGATAACGAGTGGGGCTTGACCAAGTACCCGATCGTGCCGGGGCACGAGGCCGTCGGCACCGTGAAGGCGGTCGGCGCGCGTGTCTCCAGCGTGAAGGTCGGCGCCCGCGTCGGCCTCGGGTGGTACTCGCAGAGCTGCATGGGCTGTCGGCAGTGCCTCCGCGGCGATCACAACCTCTGTCCGACCGCGGAGGGGACCATCGTGGGCCGCCACGGGGCGTTCGCCAATACCGTTCGCGCGCACTGGGGCTGGACCACGCCGCTGCCCGCCGGACTCGACCCCGCGAAGGCCGGCCCGCTGTTCTGCGGCGGGATCACCGTGTTCAACCCCTTTGTTCAGTTCGACGTGCGCCCCACGCACCGGGTCGGGATCGTCGGCATCGGCGGGCTGGGGCACATGGCGGTGCAGTTCGCGAACAAGTGGGGCTGCGAGGTGTTCGCGTTCTCCTCGTCGGCCGGGAAAGAAGCCGAGGTGAAGAAGCTCGGTGCCCATCACGTCGTCAATTCCAAGGACGACGCGGCGATGAAGAAGCTCGCCGGCGTACTCGACCTCATCCTCGTGACCGTGAACGTCCCGCTGAACTGGAACGCCTACATCGACGCGCTGGCCCCGAAGGGCCGGTTGCACTTCGTCGGCGCGGTACTCACTCCGATCGCGGTGCCCGCGATGGCGATGATCATGCCGCAGAAGTCGCTCTCCGGGTCGCCGCTGGGCAGCCCCGCGACCACCGCGGAGATGCTGGAGTTCTGCGCCCGGCACGGGATCGCCCCGGTCACGGAAACGTTTCCGCTGTCGAAGGTGAACGACGCCCTCGCGCACGTTCGCGCCGGCAAGGCGCGGTACCGTGTCGTGCTGGAAAACGACTTGTAGGCACGATTGTTCGTAGTGATCCGCTTCAGCGGGTCTGTCTTCCGTCTTTCTTGTGGCACAGGCTTTCCAGCCTGTGTGCCCTGTAGCTCGACGGACACAGGCTCGAAAGCCTGTGCCACAAGAGACCGGCTGAAGCCGGTCACTACAAACTCAGGGAGCTTTCATGCCCGTTGCGCCCGAAACCGTCCTCACGCAACTCAAGTGGCGCTACGCCACCAAGAAGTTCGACCCGGCGAAGAAGATCGCCCCGGACCTCTGGACCAAGCTCGAATCGGCGGCCATCCACGCGCCGTCGTCTTACGGCATCCAGCCGTGGACGTTCGTCGTCGTCACCGACCCGGAGGTGCGGAAGAAGCTGCACCCGGTGTCGTACAACCAGGCGCAGGTACTCGATTGCTCGCACCTGGTGGTGTTCGCGGCGAAGAACCCGCCGACGCCCGAGGACATCGATGCCTACGTTCGGCGCACCGCGGAGGTGCGCGAGGCCACCGTCGAGAGCCTGGAGGGCTTCCGGCAGATGATGCTCGGCTCGCTGTCGCGCATGGACGCGGCGCAGGCGCACCGGTGGGCCGCCCGGCAAACCTACATCGCGCTGGGCGTGTTCCTCGCGTCCGCGGCGATGATGGGTGTCGATGCGTGCCCGATGGAAGGATTCCAGACCGAGAAGTACGACGAAATCCTCGGCCTGAAGGAACGCGGATTGGCCGCGGTGGTGATGGCCTCCGTCGGCTACCGCGCGGCCGACGACAAGTACGCGGAGGCCGCCAAGGTGCGGTTCGAGGCGAAAGATGTCGTCATCCGCGTGTGAACCCGACCGCGCTGCAACTGTCTTTTGTTGTGATGCAGGCGGAACGCCCGCAACTGACCTCGATGCAGGCGGGACGCCTGCACCACAATGAATCCTCGCCCAATCCTCAACGGGTTCGTGCATGAATCGCTTGTTCCTCTGTCTTTCCCTCACACTCACACTCACACCCACACTCCGCGCAGCGGACTGGCCCCAGTTCCGCGGGCCAAACGGCAGCGGGGTCGCGGACGACCAGAAGCCGCCGGCGAAGTTCGGCCTCAAGGACAACCTCGCCTGGAAAGTCGCCGTGCCGCCGGGCGCGTCGTCGCCCATCGTCGTCGGCGACAAGATCGTCCTCACCGCGTTCGAGGACAACAAGCTCTACACCATCTGTTACTCGCGCATCGACGGCAAAGAAGTGTGGCGCGCCGACGCGAAAGCGAAGAAGATCGAGCCGTTCCACCCCACCGAGGGCAGCCCGGCCGCGTCCACTCCCGTGAGCGACGGGAAGACCGTTGTCAGCTACTTCGGCTCGTGCGGGCTGGTCGCTTACGATCTCGACGGCAAGGAGTTGTGGCGGTTCGAGTTGCCGACCGCGGTCACCAACAACGAGTTCGGCACCGGAACCTCACCGGTTCTGGCGGACGGCCTCGTGTTGCTCGCCCGCGACCTGTCGAAGGACTCCGCGGTGTACGCGGTCGATCTGGCGACCGGGTCGCAGAAGTGGAAGGCCGACCGCAACTACCAGACCGCGTACAGCTCGCCGGTGGTGTGGGCCGACGGCGGGAAGAAGGTTCTGGTCGTGCCCGGGATGACGACGCTCGTCGGATACGACGTGCAATCGGGCAAGGAACTGTGGACCGTCAACAAGCTGGTCGCGGTCGCCTGCACGACGCCGGTGGTGTACAAGGACACGCTCGTGTACTCGGGCTGGGCGCCCGGCGGGCCGGACTTCAAGCTCCCGACGTTCGACGACGTGTTGAAAGAGGCCGGGGACGACAAACTCGGCTACCTCACGAAAGCCGGGGCGCAGAAGACCCCGTTCGGCGGGTTCTTCGACAACAACGACCCGAACAAGGACGGGAAAATCACCCGCGAGGAGTGGGACGAGCTGAACAAGATCCTGCGCAGCGGCGTGAACCGCGCGGTCGCGCTCAAGCCCGGCGGGAAGGGCGAGATCGCGTGGGAGTACGCGAAGAACCTCCCCTACGTGCCCAGCCCGATAGTCTACCGCGACCGCTTTTACCTTTTGAAGGACGGCCCGCTCCTGACGTGCCTGGACGCGAAGACCGGAAAGCCGGTGTACGAGGCCGAGCGGGTGAAGGCCGGACCGCGGTACTACGCGTCGCCGGTCGCCGCCAACGGTCACATCTACATCGCGTCGCTGGATGGCACGGTCACGGTGATCGTCGCCGGCGAGGACGAACCGGTCCTGGCGTACTCGGTGAAACTGCCCGAACCGGTCCGCGCGACGCCCGCGATCGCGCACCACACGCTTTTCGTCCGCAGCGACAAGTTCCTCTATGCGTTCGCGGAGAAGAAGTAACCTCTCGTAGCCCGACTCTCCGAGTCGGGTTCACTTTCCACCCGACTCGGAGAGTCGGGCTACGAAAAGACGCGGCCCGACGAGCGCATGCGCTCGTCGGGCCGCTCGTTTGAGTTTTGGCGCGCTCACTGCGGGGGCGCGGTGTCCCCGGAGTCGAGCAGCGCCTTGGCGGCCGCGGCGGCGGCTTCCGGCGTGTCGAAGACGCCCGCGGCCAGGTTCGCCGCCGCCGCCTCGATCACTTCCGCCCGCACCTCGGGCGCCTGCCGGGCCGCGGTCAAGAGCGCCGCCAGATCGCCCGACAGGGCGAACGATTCCGCGTCGCCGGCCGGCGCCGACTCGGACGATTTTGCGGCTGTTCGCGGGGCCGAGTCCACCGCCTTCGGGGCGATGGCCGGGACTCCGGTTGGTTCGATTCGCATGGCCGACTCACCGATTTCAAGTGTGGGCGAGGAATGCCGACGCCCGCCGGAATTGATGATCGGTCGGGGCGCGGAAAAATTGCCTCCTTTTCCCGCGCCGGGCAAAGTCCGGCCCCGCGGACCGATTTTAACCCACACACGGCAGTTCCACGTTCCAGAGTTTCACGTTCCAAGTTGGAGCCACGCCGGAAGACCGAACGCGGCCGTTTTCGACCGGGAACGTGGAACCTGGAACTCCTGAATCCGAACGGACCCGCGGACATGAGCGAACCGAACCTGGAGCCGACCGAACAACTGGACCCGGACGCGGTTGCGCCCGCGCCGCCCGAACCGGTCCGGCGCCCGGGCCCCTTCAAGCGGCTGGTCGTCGGTCTCGGGTTCTTGCTGTGCGCGGCGGCCCCGGTCGCCTCGGCGGCCTACTTCTGGACCCGACCCGAGCCCGCGGCCGAGGAAAAGCCGAAGCCCGATGCCGCTGCGGTGCCGCTTGGGGCCGAAACGATCGACGAGCTGATTCGCGCCGGAGCGTATTCGGAGGCGCTGGCGGTGTGTCGCCGGCCCGGCCCGGAGTTGCCCGCGCCGAAGCGCCGGGCGCTGGCGTACCGCGAGGCGGTGTGTTTGGAGGCACTGGGGCGACTGAAGGAAGCCGACGAGATGTATCGGAAGGCAACCCCGGAGGACGGCGACCGCGGCGCGTGGGCGCGGGCGACGCTCGGCCGGGCACGCTGTGCGCTGGCGGCCGACGACCCGGCGACCGCGCAAAAGCACCTGGACCGGGTTGCCTTGCGCTCGGGACACCCGGACTGCGCGAAGGGGCACATCGTCGAGGAGTGCGCGTTCCTGCGGGGGCGGATCGCCGCGGCGCGGCTCGGGGCGGTCCGCGCGCTCGACCCGTTCGACCCCGAAGCGGTCGCGTGGCCCGGACTGGGCGGCGCGCCGGATCTGTACTTCGACTGGTTGCTCCCCGACACGCTCGCGGCGCCGAGCGTCGGGGTTCCCGAAGGGCCGAGCGTGTTCGACGTGCGCCGGCCCGGCCCCGGCGGGTTCGAGGTGACGGCGCACGCCGGCGAGCGCCCGGCCGCGGACGCGATCCGCGCACTCGCCGCGGCCGCCGGTCTGAAGCTGGAAATGCCCGCTCCCGCGAGTGACGCGCTGAAGGAACCCACCGCGATCGACGTGCAGGCGGTGCCGCTCGGCGACGTGCTCACGGCGCTGCTCGGGTCGTCCGACCTCGGCTGGACGCTGGACGGCGCCGTGTTGCGGATCGCGCCTGTGGGCGAAAAGGCGCACCCCCGCGCGGCGGCCGAGGCCGCGCTGCGGCGGGCGCTCGCCATCGCGCCCGGGCACCCCAAGGGCGCCGCGGTGCGGGTCTGGCTCGCCAACTTCGACTTCGCCGCCGGGCGGACGCACGAGGCCGCGAAGGAGTATCAGCAGGTGCTGGACGCGACCCCGATCCCGCCGGAGGCCCCCCACGCGGCGTACAACCTCGGGCTCGTCGAACTGAAAACGGGCGCCTTGCAATCGGCGCGCAGCCGGTTCATCGACCTGATCGATCGCGCCCCGCGGTCGCGGTGGGCCGATTACGGGTGGTGGTGGGCCGGGCGGACGAACCTCGACACCGGCGACACGGCGTCGGCGCGGAAGGCGCTCCGGTCCGCTCAAAACGGGAAAACGCGCGAGGTCGCGTCGGCGGTGGCGCTGGGCCTGTGCGCGTGCGAGCTGATCGACGGGAACGACGACGCGGCGCGGGCCGCGCTCGACGAGGCGCGGGTCGCCCCGCGCGAGGCGCACATGGCCCTGTGGACCGCGTTCGAGGGGCTGCTCCGCTACCGGTCGGCCCCGACCCCGGGCCGCAAGAGCACCCTGCTTACGGCGCTGCGGGAGGCCGACAACGGCGCGGCGCTGGGGCCGTTCGGCGCGTACCTCGCCGGGCGCGTGTACCGCGACCTCGGGATGCCGGACGCGATGGTCGCGCTCTACGACACGGCGACCGAGTCGATCCGCGGGCCGCTCGCCGTGCGGATGACGTTCGACGCGGCCGGGTGGTACGACCTGAGCGAGCGGTACGAACCGGCCCGCCGGCGGTACCGGGCGGTGGCCGCGACGGACCCGAAGGGGCTTGGCCCGGTGGCCGAGCTGCGCCTGGCGGCGCTGGCCCTGCGCACCGGCGACCCGGACGAGTGCCTCCGCCGCTGTCGCGGCCTGTTGGGGCGCGCGGGGACCGACCGCGCGGAGGTTCTGGCACTGATGGGGAGCGGGTACGAGCTGAAGCGGAACTACCGGTTCGCGGCGGAGTGCTTCGCGGGTCGCGTGCCGCCGGAGTGATACCCAGTCGGGTGGATTCGTTTCCGATGGGCGCAGTCAGTTGGCCGTCTTGGGTTGAAGGCGGCCAAGTGGCCGCCTTCGGAAAAGTGGTTTTCCTAGGGCTTTTCGCTCAAGGCGGCCAAGGCGGCCAACTTGGCCACGTGGTACCCCTGATACCC
>CAZBXY010000046.1:0-34637 GCA_964495365.1 uncultured Frigoriglobus sp.
CGAAGAACTCGCCGTTGAAGACGGTCCAGATTGACTTGTCTTCGTTGGTGATGGGCTGTTGGCCGTCCGCGAGTCCCACGATCGAGAGCCGGCGGTTGGCGATGTGCAGTCCGGGGCGTTCGAGGTAGCCGTCTTCGTCCGGTCCGCGGTGGAAGAGGGCCTGCGACATCGCGCCAACGACGCCCGCAGGCGCGTGCCGCTGGCCGCTCAGGTCGAACATCCCCGCGATCCCGCACATCAACTCGTCCTCAATGCCTTGTTCATCAGCCCCGGAGGGGCGACCGATGTTAGCCCGGGGTGAGCGAGGCTCAGCGAGCGCAACCCCGGGTAAGCAGCAGCAGAAGCCTCAAGCCCCGGAGGGGCGACAGAGCCGACCGCGAATGTTTCTGTCGCCCCTCCGGGGCTTCATTGTCCGTCGCGCGTTTCCCGGGGTTGCGCTCGCGGACTCGCTCCACCCCGGGCTAACATCGGTCGCCCCTCCGGGGCTACAAACCAAATCACACCCGATAACACGCGTCGTTGCACACGAACACGAACCGCTTCACGTCGGCCCACAGTCGCGGGTGAACGTCGGCCGGGCCGTCGGCCGCCACCTTCGCCAGCACCTCGTCGAGCGCGGTCTTCAGCGGCATCTGGAACCACAGCGCCGCGGCGGCGATCGCCAGCGACCGGCTCATGCCGCCGTCGCACGCGACGAGCGTCGGGACGCCGAGCCTGACCAGCCCCGCGACCGCGTGAACCGCCGCGCACACCAGCCACGGCGGGTTGTCGGCCCCGTCCGCGAGCGGGAACCGCAGCGAAATCAGCTCGCGGGTCGGCTGCACCGGCTCGCACATCGCCGCGAGATCGACCACTGCGCTGATTCCCGCGTCCAACACTCCTTTGATGTCCCGCGCGTCGCGGGCGGTTCCGATCCACAGCGGGTAGCCTTCGATCCGCCGCATGGGTGGCCTCACCGGCCGTGTCGTTTCGCGTACTTCCACACCTTGCGCTGCATGAAGAACCGCACCACGCGCGGGAACATTCGCTTGCCGAACCACACCCACCACGACGCGAACCCGACCGCGGCCTCCGTCCGGTTCGTCACCAGGCTCCGCATCACCGAGTCCGCGACCTCGTCGGAAGGCTGGGCGCCCGCGAAGTTCAGGTGGATCTTCCCCTCGTTCCGCAACAGATGTTTGTTCAGATCGTCGCTGCGCACAAGCCCAGGTAGCACGAGCAGCACGTCGATCCCGAACCGCTGGAACTCTCCGCGAAGGCTCTCCGTCAAGCCGACGAACGCATGTTTGCTCGCGCAGTGCTCGGACATCGACGGGATGCCCCACCGGCCGCAGATGCTCGCGACGTTCACGATCGCCGGCGTCCAGCCGCCTTCAAAGCTCCGCGTCAGGTGCGGCGCGGCGACGCGAATCATCTCGACCGGGGCGAAGAAGTTCACCTCCAGCACCTTCCGCACGATTTCCTCGCGGGAGGTGCTGAACTCGCCGAAACTGCACACGCCCGCGCAGTTGATGAGCACGTCCAGTTGTCCGAACCGCGCCACTGTTTGCGACACGATGCGTTCGCGGTCTTCGGACTTTGTCAGATCGCCGGCGAACGCTTCTGCCTGTGCCCCCCGTGCCCGCAGTTCGCCGACCAGTTTCGTCAGATCGTCGGCCGAGCGCGCGGTAAGGGCGAGAATTGCGCCGAGTTTCGCGAGCCGCTCCGCGGTGCGGCGGCCGATGCCCCGCGAGGCCCCGGTCACCAGCACAACCCGCCCGCGCAAGTCCCGGCGCATCCGCTCTCCCCGGCATCGACCGGCACGGCCGGCGTTCCGAACCCATCCGGTCATATTAGGGTAATCGCTCCCGTTCGTCAGGACCGCTCACCGGGGTTCTGCGTTCGTATAACAGTGGCGATTCGCGAACATCAACCAGGAGTTTTCACAATGGAAACCGCGATCGGGCTGGGGCTGGGGATTCCGCTGGGGTTCCTCGCGGCGCTGGGGCTGGCGCTGGCGCGAGCGGGCAGTCTGGGCAAGGCGTTCGACGGGCTGGCGGTCGCGGGGCGGGCGAACCAGGACCCGGCGTTCGCGACGAAACTGCAAGCCATCCTCGGCGGCGCAGACATCAAGCCGGCGGAACCGCCCAAACCGACCAAACCCAGCGGTGCCCCGCTGCGGATGCTGGCGCTGCTGCAAGCGGAGTCGCGGTTGGTGGACTTCCTCCTGGAAGACATCTCCGGCGCCCCGGACGAGCAGATCGGCCAGGCGGTGCGCGAGATTCACAAGAAGGCGCAAGCCGCGCTGAAGCAGCACGCGGTCATCGAACAGGTGCTGCCGGGCAAGGAAGACGAGCCGGTGACGGTGCCGCCCGGGTTCGACCCGTCGGCGATCCGCGTGGTGGGCAACGTGACCGGCGCGCCGCCGTTTAGTGGCTCGATCAACCACCCGGGCTGGCGGGTGAAGGAACTGAAACTCGCGACCCCGGCGGAAGGGGCTGACGAGTTCGTGCTACAGCCGGCGGAAGTGCAGATCGCGTGACCGCAGGCCGATTGCAAAGTCGCAAGTATTATCCGGTGATGAGCTTAACGGCTCGTTGGATGTCCCAGTTGAGGGCATCGGCTCGGGCCTTGAGCGGTTCGTTGTGTTGGCCACGCCGGCCACTCCCGACGCGTTCCACCGCCAGTACCGGCTCATGGGCCTCGACGGGTTCGTTGTGGATCTGGCCGATTCGGCCCCGAACGCCCGGGTGTTCGGGCACCCGGGTTCGGGACGAGCGACCGGCGCATTCCCGCAGGCGTGGGTGCTGAGCCTGTGCGAGTTGGGTACCCACCTGCTGTGGCGCAGCCTGGTCAAGCCGTGTCATCGAGGCGAAACGACGATGGCCCCGCCCTGTTGCGGCACCTGCAACCTGACATGCTGTTGCTCTGGGACCGGGGCTTCTTCAGCTACGCCCTGATTCGGCAGGTGATCGTGGCGCAGAAGGCCCCACTGCTGGCGCGGGTGAAGGCGAACAGATCTTCCGCCCGATCCGCACGCTGTCGGACGGGTCGTACGTGGCCAAGGTATACCCGTCCCCACGCCACCGGGAGAGCGACCGCGGCGGGATCGAGGTTCGGATCATCGAGTACACGCTCCATGATCCGGGTCGGACCGGGGACGGTCAGAAGCATCGCCGGATCAACCCGCGGGTAATCAAAAAGAAGATGAGCAACTGGAACAAAAAACGCCCAGAACACCGTTGCCCAATCAAGCCTATCGAACGGTTCCGCGATACTATCGAGATACTCCGTTGAACGGTATTGGGGCTAACATCGACCGCCCCGCCGGGGCTGAAACCAGAAGCCCCCAAATCATCGAAACACGTGGTGCCCGCTACTCGCTTTCACTTCGGCGGGAGCTTCGGCATCGGCTGGAACCCCGGGCGCGTCCCGGCGGTCCGGTAGATCCACTCCTCGGGCGGGCCAGCCGAGTCGTCCGGGCGGATGTCGGTGATCTGCGGCCGGTTGTCGTCGGTCGGTCGGATGAACTTGATCTGGAGCGTCTTCCGCTTGATCAGCTTCTCGCCGGTCTTCAGCTCTTCCGTCGCCAAGCCGTTCGACAGCCCGGTGATGTAAACGCTGAACTTGTTCGTCTTGGGGGCCTTCTCGGCCATGTCAGTCCAGACGGCGACGCCACTCACCACGCGCGGGATCGCGTCGGGCTTGCTCGGCGGGATCGGGCGCTTCGAGATCCCGATCGTGGTCTGAATGTTCAGTACGCCGGTCGGGTCTTCGATCCGCCGCAACTGGTCGATGATGTGCGGCTGCGGCTCGTCCAGTAGCGCCGGGAGCAGGTAGTCCTTCGTGACCAGATCGAACTCCGGCAGGAACGTGACCGGTTCGGGCGTGCGGCCCTCCGGCGCGAGGTTGTACACCTGGTACCACATGTACCAGACGACCTGCTTCTGCGGCTTGCCGTCCTTGCCGATCCCGTCGAGCGTGACGATCCGCGGCGGCTTGTAGCGGAAGTAGAGGGTCCACACGTCGGGCTTGTCGAGCGGCAGGGCGAGCGGGTCGATCTTCTTTTCCCCGACGCTCGGCTGCGCCAGAACGGCGCCGGGGCCGCCGGCGACAGAGGCCAGGGCCGCGCCGAGAAACGCCCGTCGGTCGAGCCGCACGTGACCGGTCATCGTGGAACCCCAGAGGAGACGATGCGTTGCGAAATCCCAAAAACCAACAACCAAATCCCAAACAAGGCACGAAGCGGTTCTTGGGATTTGGGATTTGGGATTTGGGTTTTGAGATTTCCCTTAGTGACCATATCCGGTCGCACTGAACAGAGCAACCGGGGGCGCTACGGTTCGCGCGGACGATCCGCGCCCGCCGAGCGCACAGGCGGAACCGCGCCGCCCGCGCGACCGGCACAACCGAAATGAGATGTCCGATCGGGCGCGAACCTTTCACTTGGTAGTTCCAAGTTTCCCGTTCCAGAGTTCCAAGTTGAAGACAATTCGTCCGATCACCGGTTTTCAACGTGGAACTCTGGAACGGGAAACTCTGGAACTTATTCCAGCTTGTACAGCCAGGCCGAAGCGCCCTTCTCCTTGATCGTCCGTTCGCAGGGCGCGCGGCTGTCGAGCATCGCGCGGAGCATGGTTTCCTCGTGCTTGTGCGGGTGGCTGTAAATCACCCACACCCGGCCGCGGAGCCGGTTCAACTCCGCCCGGTAACCGGCCGCCGCGTTGTCGCGGTACTCGTCGCCGAACGTCACCTCCGCCGGCAGGTGCCGGTCGCGGGTGTAGAACGTGAACGCCGGAACTGCACTATAGTATACGTACACGCGGTCGCCGGGTTTCATCTCGGTCCGCATTTTTTCCAGAACCGGCGCCAACTGCTCCTGCCGGGCCGGGCGCCGCAGCGCGTCCTGCGTCAGCCACGCGGCCGACCCGACCACGAGCACGAGCAGCATGACGGCCGCGAACCGGTTCTTCTCGCGCGCCGCGTCGTAAACGGCCGCGGTCCCGCGGGCCACGAGCAGCACGGAAAAGGGGATCAGGAACAGCAGTAATCGCCCACCGAACGGGTACTTCTGTAACCCGGAGGCGAGCAGCAGGAACACGACCGGCCCCGCCAGAGCGACGGCCACCGGCCACCGCTCGCGGGCGAACTCGCGCAGGCCCACGAGCGCGAGGAACGCCGCGAACCCGCCCAGCGGGATCAGGTCGCCGCCGAACCCGCCCGGCATCGTGAAAAAGGCGACGAGGTGATCGGCGATCCACGCCAGATCGCCGATCTTGGTCGGCGGGAGCGGCATGAAGTGTTCGGTCCAGTAGTCGGTGAGGTACTTGTTGCCGCCGAGCTGCCTCAGGCAAATCAGGTAACACGCGCCGAAACTGACGAGCCAGGTCGCAACCGCGAGCGCCGCGGCGACGAACCGCGTCCGGTCGCGCGCCACGAGAGCCTGAAGGAGCAGCGCGGTGCCGATCCCGCCGAGGACGAACGTCGCCGGGTGCGAGCACCACACTGCGCCCGCTCCGGCCAGCGCCAGCCCGGTCCAGCGCCCCGCGCCGCCCTTTCCTTCCAGCAATCCCATCGCGACCGCGAGCAGCCCGATGGCGAGCGCGGCATCGCTGGCGTACTGCTTGCACTCGGCCGAATAGCTTACCAGGTGTGGCGACAGCGCCAGCAGGGCCATCGCCACCAGCGCCGCGTGCGCCGGGAGCAGCCGCCGCGCGACCCAGGCGAACCCGACCAGCCCGGCACACGAGGCGACGAACGGAACGAGCCGGAGCGCCCATTCGGACGCGCCGAAGGCGGAAATCGCGCCCTTCACCGCCAGCAGGAACCCGACCGGGGCGCCCTGGTTCCAGTCGAGCGGGTCGAGCAGTTGGCGGGGCGAGCGGTTGATGAGGTTCAGCGCCAGCATGGATTCGTCGATCCACAAACAGCGGTCGGTGAGGAGCGCGACGAGGCGCACCCCGCCGGCGAGCAGCACGAGGGCGAGCAGCGCGCCGACCGCGGCCCGCGGGGCGGCGCGGGCCGGTTGCGGTGGCGCATCGACCACCGTAACTGTCCGAACGGTCGGTTCGAGCCGGTTGACTGTGGGGGGCGTGGAAGTTCGCGTCGTCGTCTGTAAGTCGCTCACGAAGTACCCTCACGATTTCGGGCCGCACACGGTATCACCCGCGGTAAACCGGGATCAACCCCAACGGCCGACGACCGGACGTTCGGCCGACCGAAATACCGACCGCAGTTCGGTTGTCCTCGGGCGCGTGACCCGGTACCATCACGGAAGCCCCATTCCCCCCTCGGCACTCCCGTGAACATTCGCACGTTCCAACCCGGCGACGAGGTCACGCAGGCGTCGTTGTTCAACGTCGCCGCCTACCAGTTTCCCGGCTTCAAGGCCACGACCGCCGACGAGGTGCGCAAACGCACCCGTGGGCGCGGGTTCGACCCCGGGTCGCGGTTCTACGCCGAAGAGGGCGGCCAGGTGGTCGGGTACTGCACGCTCGAACCGGAGCAGGGGCGCATCAGCCACCCGTGGTGCAAGAAGGGCTTTGAAGCGGCGGCCGGCCCGCTGTTCGACGCGGCCCTCGGGGCGGCCCGCGCCCGCGGGCTGACGAAGGTGTTCGCGGCGTACCGGCGCGACTGGCACGCGGTGTTGCAGTTCCTCGCCGACCGCGAGTTCCGCGTCACCCGCGAGATGATCAACTACTGGGCCGACCCCGTTGACCTGCCGACGCTGGTGAACCGCAGCCGCTTGCCCATCAACCGGTTGCAGCGCGCGGACGTGCCGGCGATCGCGGCGATCGGCAAGGGCGTGATCCGCTTGCCGCTCGAGAAGCTCGAAAACTACTTCTTCGCCAACCCGTACTTCCCGGCGGAGGCGTTCCTGGTGCTGCGGGCCGCTGACAACACCCCGAAGGCGATCGGGCTGGGGCTGGAGAGCAGCACGTACGCGGACGTGAAGAAGGTCGACCCGCTAGCCCCGTGCTTCCGGTTGGGGGCGTTCGGCACCGAGGGGTTGAACGTGAAGCGCGTCAACGGGCTGTTCAGCTTTTTGGTGCTGAACCCGCAGGAGGCGCTGACCGCCGGTTTGGCCCTGTTGTCCGAAGCCTCGCAAGAAATGACCGACGGGACGGTCACGGCGCTGGCGGCGCAGTGCCCGTCGGACGTGCCGCACCTGGCGGGGTTTTACGCGCGGTACTTCAAGGAGCAGGGCCGCTTCCCGGTGCTGGAGAAGCAACTGTAGGCGCGGATCGACCGAAAACCGCTGGGATTCAGATTCTCCCGATCGCCCGACCGTTGTACGGGACGATGGCATTGTCGCGCGTGATGACAACGGTTAAAATCGTGGTGTCGCCCATCACCTCTTCTCGGGACTTTCACCATGGCTCGCCCCACGCGCTTTCTGATCCTGCCGGCCCAGGGGCTTCAGGCGTCCGCCGGCGTGGCCAGCGCCGCCGCCACCACAACCCTGACGGACCTGGCCCACAAAACCGGTGTCGCGTCCATGCGGACCCGGCTCCAGGGGGTCGTCAAGGCGTCCGCGAAAGCGGGCGCGAAGCTCAAGGCCGCGGCCTTCAATCTCGTCGCGTCGCTCAACGAGGACGGGGTCAAACTGGTCGAGGCCACACCGGAGATGATGGCCGCGCTGCGGTTCGAGCAGCCCGGCCTGCGGGCCGTGCCCGAGGTGTTCTACCGCCCGGCGGTCGAGATCGCCCGCATCCGCCGCCGGGCGACGAAACCCGCCGGAGCGACCGCGGCGGCGGTGAAGAAGCTGGTCGTCACCGTCGTGAACGCGGACACCGGCGACCCGGTCGCCGGCGTCGGCATTGTCGCGTTCACCGACTTCGACGCCCGCGCCGGCGTCGGCGGCACCACGTCGAGTACGGGGAAGGTCACGCTGAGCGTGCCCGGCGGCACCACTTACGAGCGGGTGTACGCCCAGCACGAGCACCCCGGCCTGTGGAGCTTCCTCGGGAAGAACGTCCCCACCAACGGGGCGCTGACGATCGAACTCGAACCCCTCGACCTGAGCGCCGCCGACTCGCTCCGGAGTTTCCACACCGTCGGCGCCGACCTTACCGTGGGGGCGGGGGTGAAGGTCGGCGTCATCGACTCGGGGGTGGACGGCAACCACGCCGACCTGGTGGTGGCCGGCGGGCTGGGGTGCGTTCCCGGGTCGCCGGAGAACCAGTTCGGCCCGAGCGGGTCGCACGGCACGCACGTTGCTGGTATCATTGCCGGCCGGGGAAGCCCCCCGACCGGGATGCGCGGCATCGCGCCGGGGGCCAGCATCTTCTCGTACCGGGTGTTCGATGACACGCCGAACTCGGGGTCGAGCTTCGGGCTGGTCAAGGCGATCCGGCAGGGCATCGAGGACGGGTGCGACCTGCTGAACATGAGCCTCAGTTTCGACCAGGACGACGACAACCCGCCGGCCGTGGACGACGCGGTCCACGACGCGATCGAGGAGGCGCACGCGGCCGGCGTGGTGGTCCTCGCCGCGGCGGGCAACGACGGCCGCAAGCCGGTCAGTTACCCGGCGATGGACGACCTGGCGATCGCCGTGTCTGCGGTCGGGCGGAAGGGGACGTTCCCGGCCAAGTCGAGCGAGTCCGGCGACGTGGCCGCCCCGTTCGGGACGGACCCGAAGAACTTCCTGGCCGCCTTCTCGAACGTCGGGACGGCTCTCGACGTGGCCGGCGCGGGAGTGGGGGTCGTATCCACGGTGCCGGGCGGCGGGCACGCCCCGATGAGCGGAACCTCGATGGCGTGCCCCGCCGTCACCGGGGTTCTCGCCCGGTTGCTGGCGAACAACCCGACCGTGTTGAACATGGCGCGGGACGCGAACCGGGCGGACGCGATCAAGGCTCTCCTGTTCGCCCAGGCCCAGTCACTCGGGCTGGGCGTCGCCAATGAGGGCAAGGGGCTTCCCGCCTGAGACGGAGGAGTGTTCAATGGCCCGCTTCACCTTACACCACCCGAAGTCGGCCGACCCGTCGGGCGCGGACGTGCCCGCCGGTCTGCGGTCAGACGATCGGGTGGCGATCATCGACGAGATGCCCCGGCTGCTGCTGATCGACTGCCCCGAGGACGTGGCCCGGGAGTGGCTGGCCCAGATGCCGGGGTGGAAGATGCAACAGGAACGCCGGGTCAACGTGCCGGACCCGCGGCCGAAACTGAAATAGCGCCGGGCCGCACGAACCCGACGGGCACCGCCCATGTTCGCCGTTCTCAGCGACATCCACGGCAACCTCGAAGCGCTGGACGCGGTGCTGGCGGACATCGCCCGGCGCCGGGTGTCGGCGGTGTATTGCCTCGGCGACGTTGTGGGCGACGGCCCGAACCCGATCGAGTGCCTCGACCGGGCGATGGCCTGGGATGTGGTGCTGCTCGGCAATCACGACCAGGCCGCGATGTTCGATCCCGACGGCTTCAACCTGAGCGCGGAGCGGGCGATTTTTTGGACCCGGGCGCGTCTCGAAGCCACTCTTCGCAACGACCTGTGGAACTTCCTCGCCGAGCGCCCGCGGACACACCGCGAGAGCGATTTCCTCTTCGTTCACGGTTCGCCGCGGAACCCGCTCAACGAGTACCTGTTCCCCGAAGACGTGTACAGCCTGCGGAAGATGCAGCGCATCGCCGACCTGATGGAGCGTTACTGTTTCTGCGGGCACACGCACGTTCCGGGTGTGTTCGTGGAGCCGTTCGAGTCGGGTGGGAACTGGGAGTACTTCTACCCGCCCGAGGTGAACCACTTCTGGCGGTTCGACGGGCGCAAGACGATCGTGAACGTTGGGGCGGTCGGCCAGCCGCGCGATGCCGATCCGCGGGCCTGCTACGTCACGGTGGACGGCTGGGACGTGACCTTCCACCGCGTCGAATACGACTGGCCGAAGACGCGCGACAAGATCTACGCGATCCCGGAGCTGGACGACTTCCTCGGCGACCGCCTTGGCGAGGGGCGGTAAGGACGCCGTTCACCAGTGCCCCGGGAGCTTCGCGCTGCGGAGCCACGCGGTGTACCACAGGTCGAGCGTCAGTTGCGCGCCGGCCCGGACACGGGCCAGGATGAACGCCCGGCTCTCCTCGGTGGGCTTGTCGAAGGCCCCGGCGGCGTCCAGCTCGTAACACTTCTCGACGTGCGTGTGCGACTCCGCGATGAACTTGTTGACGTGCTCCCACACGTTATCGATCTTCTTGGCCTCCAAGCCGCGGCACACCTCCTCCGCCGTGATCTTGTTCTTCTCCGGGAACGCGTCGATCTTCGCGTGAATGCCCTTCTGCTTCACCGTGCCGTCCGGTTGATTGCGGCCGTCGAAGTCGCGGGTGGTGTGCAGCGGCATCGCGGCGTCGCCGGTGTAGTGGCACAAGACGCCGCCGTACACCAGACACTTCATCGGGACCGAGGTGTTCGTCGGCGCCTTGCGGTAGTCGTAGAACCCG
Source organism: uncultured Frigoriglobus sp. (assembly GCA_964495365.1). Lineage (GTDB taxonomy): Bacteria > Planctomycetota > Planctomycetia > Gemmatales > Gemmataceae > Gemmata. Next base: position 10,417 of record CAZBXY010000046.1, read on the forward strand.
ACCACCAGCCGCTCGTAGTTCTCCAGGATCGCGTAGGGCAGCATCCCGACCTTGTTCGGATCCTTCTTGAGGTCGGTGTAGACCATTTTCAGCCCGTCGTAGCGGTGCGTGTCGGGCAGCTTCTTGCCGTCGAGGTCTTCGGTGTCGAGGAAGTGGTTGCCCTCTTCTTCGCGGCGGAGGAAGGTCAGTTCGCGGTTCTTCCAGCGGTCCGGGTCCACCGCGAAGTGGGCCAGGTGCTTGCCGCCGTTGCGGAAGAACGCCGGCACGTCGTCCGGGAGCCGCGCCGCGGCGGCCTCCGCGACCGTCTCGTGCCCGCCGGCCCACCACCCGGCCGCGAAGCTGCCCAGCAGCCCGCCGGCGGCGAGGATCGCGAAGAGGATCACCGCGGTTCGTCGGTTCATGTCGTTGTGTCTCCGAAGAACCTAACCCCCCAACCCCCTTCCCTGGAAAGGAAGGGGGAGAAAGAGGCGCTCTCGGCGCATCTTCGTCTTTTGGTTTTGGTTCGGCTCCCCCTTCCTTTTTAGGGAAGGGGGTTGGGGGGTTAGGTTCTTCTGTTGCCCCATCCGGTTATACCCCCGCGGTTGCCGCGGCGGGTGTGATTTCCCGGTGAAGTGTTCAACCCCGCTCCCCGCGGCGGCCGATTGTAAAAGATGCCCGACATGATGCCGGCGGGCGACCAGGGAGGGTCCGGAACATGCCGCGTGCGGCGTGGGTAGCGGCGGTGCTATTGGCGGGCGGGGCCGCAAGTCCCGCGCGCGCCCAACCGCTCGAACCGCTCCCGCCCGTCGGCGGCCCGCCGCTCGCGTCCACACCCGTTGCCCCTTCGCGCACCAGCCCGCACCCGCCTCCGGTCCTCGGCGCCCCGGTCGGCATTGCCGACCGCGCGCCGGCGGCCCCCGCAACATCAGCGGTGGTGCCGTTGGGCTTTACCGACGCGCCGGTCCCGCAGCGGGCCGCGGCGTTCGGCGCGCCCAGCGCCGCGCCCTCGTTCGGGGCGTCACCACCTGCCGCGCCCGCGGCGCCGGTCCCGGCGACCGTGGTCGATGCGGCCGTGGCGCGCACCGCGTACAACCCGCCGCCCGCCGGCGGCGACGCGGTCAACGAGTTCCTCACCCGGCGGTCGGCACTGAAGGACGACAAGGAGCGCGAGCCGGCCCGCGAGACCACGACCGGCTGGCCGAGAAGCGGTACCTCGCGGTTCGCCGAGGGGTGGGGCGAAAAGCTCGGCGGGATGGTCGGCGAGAAGAACGGCGGGTGGTTCCGCAGCGACCACATGTTCGACGGGTTCATCTCGCCGGTCACCAACCCGTTCCTGTTCGAGGACCCCCGGTCGCTTACCGAGGCCCGGCCGATCTTCCTCTACCAGAAGGTGCCGTCGAAGCAGCCGGACTTCCGCGGCGGGCACCTGTCGTTCTTCGGGGTGCAGGGGCGGGTCGCGTTCACCGACCGCTGGTCGCTGGTGGTGAACAAGTTCGGCGGGATCTGGGCCAGCCCGGACTCCTCGTCGATCTACGACGACGGGTCGTCGTTCGCCGAGTTGTGGCTGGGGCCGAAGTGGACGTTCTACCGCGGCGAGGAAACCGGCTCGGTGGCCGCCGGCGGGTTGCAGTTCCAGATCCCGGCCGGCTCGAAGCGGGCGTTCCAGGACACCGGCACGCTGTCGCTGGCCCCGTACCTCAGCTACGGGCAGAATTTCTTGCGCGACTTCCAGTGGGGCAGCTTCAACCTGTTGGCCAACACCGGCTACGCGTTCAGCGTCAACCGCGACCGCAGCGATTATTACTGGCTCTCAGCGCACCTGGACTTCGACGTGGGAAACTTCCACCGGTTCTACCCGCTGGTGGAGTTGAACTGGATCCTGAACACGACCGACGGGAAGTCGCGGCCGATCGGGGCGGAGGGCCGCGACCTGATTAACTTCGGCGGGCAGGCGGCCGGGAGCGGCCTCCTGACGGGGGCGTTCGGCGGCCGGGTGAAGATCAGCGAGAACGCGCAGTTCGGCGGGGCGTTCGAGTTCCCCTTCGCCGGGCGCAAAGACCTGTTCCGCTACCGGTTCACGCTCGACTTCATCTTGCGGTATTGAGCAGTTCAGAGTGGGCAGTGGGCAGAAAAGAGAGAAGACCAGAGCCAACTAACGGTTCCGGTCTTCTCTCTTTTCTGCCCACTGCCCACTGCCCACTCTGAACTGCTATTCGCCCTTCGCCCGCTTCAATTCGGCGCCGAGCCACTCCTTCATCGCGTCGAAGGCGGCCGGGTTCTTCGCGCGGAACGCCTCGAACTCGGCGGAATCCTCCGGCGGCATGTCGCGGTCCTCGGCGACCCGCTTGACCATGCGGCCGAGTACCGCGGCCCGCTTCCGCGCGTCGGTCACCTTCGCCCACGCCTCGCGGCTGTCCTTGTCGAACGGGTCGAACGCCAGCGCCGGGATCGGGCTGAACTCGACCTTGCCGCCCTTGTGAACGTCGTGGCACCGGACGCAGGCGGTCGTGGCCACAACCGGCGGCTCCACGTCCTCCTTACCCGGTACGAGGGCGACGTTCGGCCCGCTCGCGTAGTCCTTCCGCGTCACGTCCAGCGGCTCGGCGCCGTTGTCCTTCAACACCTGGTTCAGCCCGGCGACAAACCGGTCCTTGAAGTCCTCGCGGTCGGGAAGTTGAGTCGCCACCACGACTTCGGTGAAGTGCGGGCCGGTGAACACCTCGCGGGCGAGCTGCGCGGGCGTCTTCTTGCCGATGCGCCCGGCGGCGGTCGCCAGTTGGTCGGCGCAGAACTGGCGGTCGGCCTCGGTCAGCCCGATGACGCGGGCCAGTTGCTGGGCGCTGACGATGTGCGACGGCTGGTTCAGCGTGACGTGTGGCGGCGGCACGAACGCCCTCGGGTTGCTCGGCTGGTGCGCGCTGGGCGTCTTCGTCTCGCCCATCAGCCGCTTGGTGTCGTGTTCGGTAACCTGTTTGGAGCTGCCGTTCCAGACGATTTGCAGGTGCGACTGGAGCGTCGGGCCGCTACCCCACCCGCCGCCGGGCGACGCGGTCACGACGTTCACCAGTTTGCCGTGCGACCCGGCCGGGTTGAAATCGACGAGCGTACTGGAACTGGTCCGGTGTAGCGCGTGAACCTTGTTCGCGAACTGCGGGAACGAGTTGCTGAAGTCGGAGTTCAGCGGGATCTTCACCGCCTCGTTGTTCTTCTCGATCGGCCCGGGAGTCACGATGGCGATGAGAAGGTGAACCAACCCGCGCCGGGCGTCGGCGGTCGCGGTCATGAGCCGGAAGATTTCGCGGTCGCGGACGCTCTCGGCGCCGAGCCGCACGGCCGCGTCCACCGCCGGCCCCTGCGGGACCAGGAGGGTCATCCCGTCGCACGTCGCGCCGGGCGTATCGCGCTGGATGCCCGGTTCCAGCCCGGTGTCGAGGCGCCGCGGCTGGCCGATCGTGGTCGGCAGGCACAGCCGATCGAGACTGACGCCCAGCGCCTCGGCCGCCGCGGTCCGCATCACGTCGTTGTGGGTGGTGTTCGACCACGGCCCCTGACCGAGGATCGGGCCTTTATTCTTGTGGCAACTGAAGCACTTCACGCCGTCCACGACGCGGATCTGCGGTTCCACGTCGTCGCAATCGATGAACCCGAAGTCGAACCGCTTCTGACGGCTGTTCCACGAGATGAACTCGAACGTCTTCACCCGGAGCTTGCCGTCCACGCGCTCCATGTTGGCGGCGAGGAACAGCCGGCCTTCGAGGTTGGGCTTCGTCAGTGCTTGCTTGCTGACCGCGGCGACGACCGGCCCGCCGGGCACGAAGTCGGTCGGGTCCACGCGGCCGTCCGGGAGCCGGGCGCCGAGGCCAATCATGCTGAGCTTGTGGGTGATGATGATCCGCGGGTTGCTCAGGCCGGAGTGGAGCGCGACGGCGGAGAACCCGACCGGCAGTTGCACGAACTCGCCGACCTTGTTGAGCGCCTTCATCATCTCGACGCCGTTCTTGGGTACCTCGTTGTTGTTGGCTTCGAGGACGACCCCGATGCCGGTGCCGGCGAAGATGGATTGGGGCGCCGCGCGCGTCTCGCCATCGCCGGCGGCCGGGGCCGCGGGGGCTTTCGGCGCGGTCGGGGTCGCCGGGGCTTGCGGCACGAGAACCGCGAGGCCGCCGAGCGCGACCACCGTGAGAACCGCGAGCTTCCGTTGTGCCGTCGTCATGGTTCGCCCTCGGGGCAGCGGGGCCGGGAATCGCCTGTTGCGCGCAACGCGGAAGTGGGGCGGGCGTTGGCGCGTTTTGTTGCCACTCGTTCGTGAATCCATCTTACCGTAAGGAGATGGTGACACAAGCGCAGAAGCGGTCCCGAAGGCGCTCAGTCTGTCGTGGACCAAAACAGCGCGAAGCAGTCGTGTTGGTAGAAGGCGGCGATTGCCCAGTAGGCCCAACCACTGCCGAGATACTGCGCGCCGAGGAAGTGATTGTCCGATGCGGTTTCCGGGAGTGGGGGCGGATTTCTCAGTCTGCCGAGTTCTTCTCGCCACAACCGCCAGAACGCACCTCTCGTAATCGGGTCGCACTTCGCGAGCGACCCCTGGAACCACTCGTTGTTACCAATGTCGATCGCGATCGTTCCTGCGAGGAACTCTAACGGGGTGGCAAAATCGTGCGCCAGTCCGTGATACAACACGACCGTGTCAAACGGGTTCGCACACTCGTGTTCGATCCTTTCGGATGGGCTTGACCAGGCATAGTCCGCATCCTGTAGGTACGGTTCGAGGTCAGTCGTTGTGCAGGCGCGGCACATCGCGTCAAGCCAGCGGTTTCCGATCCAGGGGCGGTTCGTGCGCGGTCGGAATTCCTCGCGAACCCAGATGTTCCATACCTTGTTGCGCTCCTCGAACTCCGGCTCGGTCCCGTCCATGTCCAGCAGAATCGCGTGAACCCGGACGAACTCCTCGCGCGGGTCGCTTCGGTCCGCGAGCCAGTCGGCGAACACGAGTAGCCGCGTCCGGTCGGCGCGGTCGGCCGCGATGCCGTCCAGGAATGCGTCTTCCTCGGACATGGTGACCCGTGGGGTACACAGAGTTGGCGCTCTTAGGCGCAGATCGCACGAAAGCCTGGAAATCCCAGGTGTTGTTCAAAGAGCGCCACGTGGCGCTCTTTGGCGTCCTTTGGCGTCCTTTGGCGCCCTTTGAACGCAATCACTTGTTTTCCCTTGCGGCGCCCGCGTCTCACTTCAGCTTCAGCCCCTTGAACTGCTGCACGCACCCGGTGATCGCCACCTCTGTGGGCAATCGCTCGATACTTGAGGCGCCGAAGAACCCGACGATGCCCGTGGTGTTCGCCAGCACGTACCGCACGTCTTCGGGTTCCGAGATCGGCCCGCCGTGGCACAGCACGAGGATGTCGGAGTTCACCGTCTTCGCCGCGTCCGCCAGTTCCTGCACCCGCTTCGCCGCTTCTTCGAGCGAAAGGGCGGTTTTCGCACCGATCGCGCCCTTCGTGGTCAGTCCCATGTGCGGAATGAGGATGTCCGCACCAGCCTTCGCCATCGCGGTGGCTTCTTCTGGTGTGAAGACGTAAGGGCATGTCAGCAGGTCGAGTTCGCGGGCGGCGGCGATCATGTCCACTTCGAGCGCGTAACCCATGCCCGTTTCTTCCAGCCCGGCGCGGAACGTGCCATCGCACAGTCCGACAGTGGGGAAGTTCTGCACGCCGCTGAACCCCGCGTCCTTCACATCGAGCAGGAACCGCTTCATGATGCGGAACGGGTCGGTACCGCACACGCCGGCGAGAACGGGTGTCTTCTGGACGACCGGCAGCACCTCGCGGGCCATGTCCATGACGATCTGGTTGGCGTCGCCGTAGGGGAGCATCCCCGCGAGCGACCCGCGGCCCGCCATGCGGAACCGGCCGGAGTTGTAGATGATGATGAGGTCGATGCCGCCCATCTCGGCGCACTTGGCCGAGAGTCCGGTCCCGGCCCCGCCGCCGACGATCGGGATACCGGCCGCGACCTGCGCGCGGAACCGCGCGAGAATGTCCGAGCGAGTGGGCATGGCAGGGGACAGGGGTCAGGAAACGGGGACAGGAATCAGGAGACAGAATACAGAAAATGCGAGTTACTCCGTCTTCTTCTCCCCTGCTTTCTGTTCCCTGACTCCTGTCTCCTGACTCCTGTTTCCTGACTCCTGCTCCAAGGCCATCTTCGCTTCCGCCTGCGCGAGTAGCTCGTTGAGCAACTTCTCCGTGTCGTCCGGTTGCGGCTGCGCGGGTTGGGCGGCGAGCTTGTTCTTGCGCAGGCGCGCCCCGATCAGTTCGCCCACCGCGACGAACAGGAACCCGGCGCCGGCCAGCGTGAGCGGGATGCGATAGCGCAGAGAGTCGGTGACTGATGGGTTCAGGTCCGCGGAGTTGGGCTTGCCGGTGCTGCCCGCGGTCCAGATGCCGGCCATTTCGGCGAACATGAACCCGATGAGCGCGAGAACGCCCGCGGTTAACCCGCCGTGAACGATGATCCGCTTGGCGACTGGGTGCATATTGGTTCTCGGGTCTCTCGGCGGGCGGTTACTCTGTAACATATCACGCAAATCGGCCCTCAACTCTCCCGGAGTCGGCTCATGGCCGTATTGCTTGTCGGCACTCTGGACACCAAGGGCACCGAGTTCGCCTACGTTCGCGACCGGCTAAAATCCGCGGGTGTGGCGGTACTCGTCGCCGACGCCGGCGTCATGGGTCCGCCCGCGTTCGCCCCGGACATTTCGCGCGAGGCAATATTTTCGGCCGCCGGCACAACCGCGGAGCAGGTGCGGGCCGCGGGCGATCGCGGCAAGGCGGTCGAACTCGCGGCGGCCGGAATCGCGAAGGTCGCGACCGACCTTCACAAACAGGGCCAGCTGTCGGGCGTACTGAGCCTCGGCGGCTCCGCGGGCACGACGATCGGCACTTCCGCGATGCGGGCGCTGCCGGTGGGCGTGCCGAAGCTGATGGTGAGTACCCTCGCGAGCGGGCAGGTTCAGCACTACGTCGGCACGCGCGACGTGATGATGATGTATTCGGTGGTGGACATCGCCGGGCTGAACCGCATCAGCCGGGCGGTGCTGGATAATGCCGCGGCGGCGATGGCGGGGATGGCGAATGCGAAGAACCTAACCCCCCAACCCCCTTCCCTGGAAAGGAAGGGGGGGCAAGACAGCGCGGTTCTTACTCCCCCTCTCCCCCTGGGGGAGGGGGCTGGGGGGAGGGGTTCTTCTGCCGATAAGCCCGTCGTGGCAGCCACCATGTTCGGTGTCACCACGCTCTGCGTCGAAGCCGCGCGGAAGGTTCTGGAGGCCGCGGGCTACGAGGTACTCGTGTTCCACGCCACCGGGACCGGCGGGCGCACGATGGAGGGCCTGGTCCGCGACGGCCTTATCGCCGGCGTACTCGACATCACCACGACCGAACTCGCCGACGAACTCGCGGGCGGCGTACTGAGCGCCGGCCCGGACCGCCTCACCGCCGCGGGCCTGATGGGGGTGCCCCAGGTCATTTCGCTCGGCGCGCTCGACATGGTGAACTTCGGCCCGCGTGACACGGTGCCCGATTGGTACAAACACCGGCTGTTCTACCAGCACAACCCGACCGTCACGCTGATGCGCACCACGCCCGAAGAGATGGACCGGCTCGGGAAGGGGATCGCGGAGAAGACCAGCGCCGCGAGCGGCCCCACCTGCGTCCTCATGCCGCTGAAAGGCGTTTCGGCGATCGACGCCGAGGGCAAACCCTTCTGGTGGCCGGAAGCCGACGCGGCATTGTTCCAGAGCGTGCGCAACTGGATCGCCCCGAATGTGGAGTTGATCGAACTCGACCGGCACATCAACGACCCGGCCTTCGCGGAGGCGTGCGCGAACAAGCTGCTGGCGCTCATGGCGCTCAGGTGAGTACGTCCCACCGCGAGGCGAAGGTGAGGATGCCCGCGGCGAGCGTCGGGTGCGCCGCGGCCCAGCGGTCGTCGAAGAAGATGAACTGCGCGTAGGTGTCGCGGTCGGTAATCCCAGCGGATTTCTTCTCAGGCCACCGGTTCCGGTGCTTGCAAGCCTGCGCCATGTGTGCCGTTACTTTCACACAATCGAGCTTCGGCTTGCGGCTCTTGTGGCCACAAGAATAACTCTTCGAGCGGAGCGCGAGGTCGAGCAGGTGCAACCCGGCGGGCGGCAGGTCGCGGTCCTGGAGCCAGTCGGAATACACGCCCCAGTGCGTTTGCTCCGCCGGTTCGTCGCGAATGGCGACAAGGAACCCCTTGTCCTCACCGCGAGGTCTCTTGAGCAACGCGAGCAAGTTATCGCGAAGCTCGCGCAGACAATAGTCGTGAGCTTCGTTTTCGGGGTTGCTGAGCAAATAACGAGCGAGGTCCGGGACGCGCAACCCGTCAATGCGCATCGCGCGGTCGCATTCGTTCTTGTCCTGAAGGTTATCCGGGCCGGGGCACAGATCGACCGCGTACAACACGCCCTCGCCGTCGCCGGACGGCTCACCCGGTTCCGTGCGGATCTTCTTGAAGTTGGGCGCCGGACCGTCGGACTCGCCCGCGGGCAGTTCCCACCCGTCGAGTAGCAGGAAATCGGCCTTACCAGGATTCTTCTTGCGATAGTGGTCGTCGAACACGAACACCGCCATGTCCATTTCGTCGTCGTCAGTAACGACCTGAATGTGATGCGGGCCGTTGACCGCGGTCGGGTCGTACATCCCCTCGAACCAGTCGTGAACCTGCTTCATCGTCTTGGGGCGCTTGGGCGCCGGGAATTCCGGATCGGCGAAGAACAGGCTCCCGAAGCTATACACCCGCAACCCGCCAAGCAGTTCCTCCGCGTACTTGTAAGCCGCGTCGTCCGTTTCGAACTGCTTCCACACCGCCTGTGCCCACTCAAGTACGGTGTCGTACTCGAACCGCCGGATGTGCTTCTCGCTCGGCGCACCGTAGTGACAGCGGTACACGAAGTACACGGGCATCAGGGTTCCTCCGTGGGCAGCCGGAGTTGGCGGAACGTGTCCTCGTAGGTCGATTCAAGGTGGACCGGCACACACGGGCCGTACAGCAACCAGAGGGGCATCGTCGGGAGCGGAGCGCCGAGCGCGAGCTTCTCCTGCCAGACGGTGAGTTGCGCGCTGCCGTTCTTGCCCCGCGGGCTGTAAGCGGTGACGTACAGCCGCTCGCCCCAAACCGGTGCGGTCGGGGAGACCCGCGCGAGTAGCAGGTCATGAAGGTTCGCGGCGCGGGTGGTCACCAAATCGACAATCACTACGCCCACGCCCTTCTGAAGGTACGTTTCGCACTTCGCGATGAACGCCTCGCGCGCCTCCGGTCGGTCCTTGTTGCCTTCGCTGACCAGTTCAATCGCCCCGGCGAGGTAGCGCCCGTCGCGATACCCGTGAACCAACACTTCGGCCGCTTGTTCGGCCATCTCGAACGGCAGCGTCATTGCCCCGCCCGACGGCTGCCACACTTCGCCCGGTCCGGCCGCCGGTTCCAAGATACCGCGAACGTTGCCGAACGCGGCGACATCGATCTCGATTGAGGTCTGCACGTTCGGCGTCGCCCGGAACCCTTCCGGGAGGTGCGGATTGAGGGCATACGCAATGGTCGTCGCCCAAGCTTGATGGAACGAGTGCCATTCCATCTCTTGGCGGAGCCAACCGTGGAAGTGGTCGCGAAGCGGCATCGTCTGGCCCTCCCCGTTCGTGCATCCAGTATACCCGTTTTGACTGTTGCCGGGCGAGGTGCGTTGCGTGACAATGCCGCCATTCACAATCAACCGGCGTGGCTCACCGGGACCCGCTGTGCAAAGCACAGTGGGGGTGAACCGAGCGCCGCTCACCGGGAGACTCTCCATGAAGATCGGGATGAACCTGCTGCTGTGGACCGGCGGCGTCACGGCCGAACACTTCCCGCTACTCGCCAAGCTCAAGGCCGCCGGGTTCGACGGCGTCGAGCTGCCCGTCTTCGGCGGGACCGCCGCGGACTACAAGCCGATCCGCGCCGAACTCGACAAGCAGGGGCTGAAGTGTACCACCGTTACCATTCTGAACGGCGAGAACAACGCGATCAGCCCGGACGCGGCCACGCGACAGAAAGCCGTTGAGTGGCTCAAGAACGTCGTCGAAATCAATCACGTTCTCGGCTCCGAAACCGTGGTCGGGCCGTACCACTCCGCGATCGGGGTGTTCTCCGGCACCGGTCCCACCGCGGACGAGAAGAAGAGGTCGGCCGACGTGCTCCGGCAGGTCGCGGAGTTCGCCAAGTCCGCGAACCTCATGATGGCGATCGAGTACCTCAACCGGTTCGAGTGCTACCTGCTCACCACCGCGACACAAGCGGTCGAGTTGGTGAAGATGGTCGATCACCCGAACTTCCGCGCGATGTACGACACGTTCCACGCTCACATCGAGGAGAAGGGACAGGCCTCGACTATTCGCACGCTCGCCCCGGTGCTGGCGCACGTCCACATCAGCGAGAACGATCGCGGTACGCCGGGTACGGGGCAGGTGAACTGGGAGGACGCGTTCGGCACCCTCGCGGAGGTCGGCTACAACGGGTGGCTCACCATCGAGGCGTTCGGCCGCGCGCTGCCCGACCTCGCCGCCGCGACGAAGGTCTGGCGCGACCTGTTCCCCTCGCCCGAAGACGTGTACACGAAGGGCATCAAGTTCATCAAGGAGCAACTCGCCGGCGCCGGCGCGTGCTGCGGGTGACTCAAAAAGTAGTAGGCACACTCCGTGTGCCGTCGCTTCACACAAGAGAAAGCGACGGCACACGGAGTGTGCCTACTACTTAAACCGCTCGCACCGCTCGTAGCGACCTCAACGGATACCCACGAACGCCGCCCGCGTGGCGCGCCGGCCGGCGCGCGTTCGACACAGCCCCACCCCCTTGCCGACCGATCTACCATGCTGTCGTCGCCCCGTGGGTTCGGGCGGCTCAGGAGGTTCGCGGCATGGGGCAGGTACGACGTTTGTTCGCGGTCGCGGCGACCGGGCTGAGTTTGGCGGTTGTATCGGCGGCCGACCCGCCCGCGCAACCGGCCCCGCCGGCGGTGCCCGCGTCGCCGCAGCCGGTTCAGACCCCGTGGGCCAACAAGTTCTTCCTCGCAGACATCGCGACCAACCGCGAGCAGCCCGCGCCCGCGGTCGTCACCCACAACTTCGGCGAGGTGCCCCACGGCACCCTCTGCGTTCACAAGTTCACCATCACGAACATCTACGACACCCCGATGCAGATCATCGAGGTGAAGAAGGGCTGCACCTGCCTCGATTACGTCCCGATGACGAAGGTGCTTCAGCCGAACGAGACGGCCGAGTTCACGGTCACGATGAACACCGCGAAGTTCGTCGGGCAGAACTCGCAGAACTTCTACGTCACCTTCGGGCCGAAGTTCGTCTCCACCGCGGTGCTGCGGGTCTCGGCCAACAGCCGCACCGATGTCGGCGTCAGCCCCGGCGCGGTCACGTTCGGCACCGTCCCGCAGGGCACGCGCGTCAGCCAGTCGGTACAGATCAAGTACTCCGGGCGCACCCGCGACTGGAAGATTACCGAGGTCGTGCCGGGCAACTACCCGCTCGACGTGAAGCTGTCCGAAACGAGTCGCGGTGGCCCGTTGCGCGGCGGGGCCGAGTACCAGGTCGAGGTGACGCTGCAAGCGAACGCCGCGCCCGGACCGATCTCCGAGCAAATCACCCTGAAGACCAACGACCCGACCAACCCGCTGATCCAGGTCGGCGTGACGGGCACGATCGCGGCCCCGATCGAACTGACGCCGAACAAGGTGCGGATGGAGGCGAAAGTCGGCGAGTTCGCCACGCAGCGGGTGCTGGTGCGGGCCGCGAAGCCGTTCAAGGTGGTGGGCGTGGACGGCGCCGCGGACGGGATCACGGTCGAGTTGCCCGCGGCGGCGGCGGCGCTGCCAGTGCAGGTCATCACGCTGAAGTTCGAGCCGAAGCAACCCGGCATCGCGGCCCGTCAGCTCCGCGTCCGCACCGATTTGGAGGGCGGCTCCGCGGTGCTGGCGGTGGAAGTCGAAGGGGTCAAATAGCGGGCAGTGGATAGTGGGCAGTGAGCAGATAAAGAGGGAAAAGAAGGCCGGAGCCAATAGTTGCTCCGGCTTCTTCGCTGTTCTGTCCACTGCTCACTGCCCACTGCCCACTGACGGTAATGGTTCGGCGCCCGCCGGCGGGGTGCCGTGGCCGGCCTTCACGTACTCCGCCCGCAGCGCCGCGTACTCCTCCGGGGTCATCACGTCGAGCGTGTCGTCGGGCGTGGGGCCGCACGCAGCGCAACTACCGGCCGTTTCGCACCCCGATTGGCGGAAGATCTGTTGCAAGAACGGGATGCACCACCCGCACCCGGTGCCGGCCCCGCCGCACATCGACAGTTGGCTCGGCACCCTCGGCGCGTTGTGCCGCACCCAGTTCACCAGCTTCCGCCGCGACACGTGGAAGCAGTAACAGATCTTGTCGTCGAGGTTCATACCCGTTCGCTCCACGGGCCGCCCTGCGCCCATTGCACGATACCATACGTCGGGTAGTGTATCCCATAACACCACGACCCGCGGGGCGATCATGCCGACTCCCAAAACGACCCCGACCAACACCGAACTGAACCTCCTCGCGACCGTCCTCGCCGGCCCCGCGGACGCGGTGGCGCTGGAGGTGTACGCGGACTACCTCCAGGAACAGGGCGAGGCGCGCGCGGAGGACGAAAAGCGGGTGCGGGCCGAGGCGCAGGCGATCCGCGACGGCACCGCCCCGCCCACGTTCGAGCAGCTCCGGGCGCTGGGGATCAAAGCGGACCGCAAAGACGTGCGCGAGTGGCGCTCGCGGCAGGAGGGGCTGCTCAAGCGCGTCATCTGCGCCGCCCTGCCCGGGCGTGCGAAACTGATCGCCACCGAGCGGGAACTGCGTTTGGAGGTAGACGGGGAACCCGTGGGCGTGAGCGTCTACTGGTCGTCCGCGGCCACGGACCGGGCGACGTGTCACATCTCGGCGTTCCAGACGCGGTCGCGGCCGGTCCTGCGCGGGAAGCGCGGCTGGGTCGCCCAGACGATCCTCGCGCACGTCCTCAAGCAGGCCGGTACGGGCCAGACGCGCCGGGAAACCGATACCGCGCGCCGGGCGCGGAACAAGCAGCTCGGCGACGCGATCGGGAAGATGAATACCCGGTTCAACCTGAGGCCCCGCGCGCTCGGGGTGGTGTGGAACGCCGACACCGTGCGGCTCACCCTCGACCGCGCCCCGGACCAGATGGAGCGCGTCTTGCAGGTACTTTCGGAAAACGGGCTGCTCAAGCCGGATGAGAAGGAAGAGGGGACACCGGCGCCGCAGTGAGCCGTCACTCCTCGTCTTCGAGCGCCTCGCCGAGTACGTCCTCGTTCACGTAGATCGGCACCCGGCTGGCCACCGCGACCGCGATCGCGTCGCTGGGGCGGCAGTCCACCTCGGTCAGCTCGCCGTCCTTGCGGACCCGGAGCTTCGCGAAGTATGTGTGCTCCTTCAGGTCGCTGATGACGATGTCCTGAATTTCGCCGCCCATCTGCTCGACGACACTAATGATGAGGTCGTGCGTGAGGGGCCGCGGCGAAGGCTCGCTTTTCACCCGCCGCTGGATGCTCGTGGCCTCGAAAAAGCCGATGACGATCGGGAACTGCCGCTCGCCCTCGACCTCCTTGAGAACAACGATCTGGTGGTCGTCCAGTTCGCTGATGATGATCCGGCGGAGTTCCATCTGGATGGGCATCGGCGTTTGGTGTTTCGTGTGGGGCGGTTCGTGATTAGTGTTAGCCGCACGCCAAAGGCGCGCGTGCGGGCGCTCCTTTCACAATAGTAAACACCGAACACCAAACACGAAACACGAATGTCTGTTGCCACCGTCCTGTTGAGTACCCCGGCCAGTGCCGCGGCCCCCGACCTGCGCCGGCTGGTTACCCAGACCGGGTTCGCGCTCGCGGAGCACCGGCTCGGGTCGGCGCCCGCCGTGGACTTCGGCTCGGTCGCCGTCGCGGTGATCGACGTGGGGGATTCGCCCGACATCGCCGCCGCGCAGACCCGGCGCTGGCGGGCCGAACTCGGCGACCGCGTGCTGCCGGTGGTGTGGGTCGCGGCGCCTGACCTGGTGACCGCGGGACTCGATGCCGGCGCCGATGTCGTGCTCGCGCGGCCGGTCGAAGCCGAGGTATTCGTCGCGCAGCTCCGCGCGATGGGCCGCGTACATTCCATTGCGTCAAAGGTGGCCGCGCGGGCGAACGAGTCACGGCTGCTCGGCGACCAGTTGCGAAAAGCCCTCGTACAACTCGACCGCGAATACGAATTGACCCGCCGCGTGCGTGCGACGTTCCTCCCGCGCGCTCTCCCGAGTGTCGGCGGGGCGCGGGTCCACGTGAGCCACCGCCCGCGGGGCCGCACCGGGGGCGATTTCTACGACGCGCGCCGGCTCGACGAACACCACATCGGGTTCTTCGTCGGTGACGTGATCGGCCCGGGCGCCGGGTTACTCGGGGTGTTCGTTCAGCAGTCGATCGTGATGAAAGAAATCGACCAACTGGGTTACCGGGTCGTGCCGCCGGACGAGATCCTGATGGGGGTGAACCGCCACCTGCTCGCGCTGGGCGCGGACGACCTGCCGCTGGTGGCGCTACTCGCGGGCGTCTTGAACACCCAATCGGGCGAGCTCGTCCTCGCGCGCGCCGGGCTGCCGCCGGCGGTTCACGTCCCCACGACCGGCGAACCGACCGCGTGGGCGGTGCCCGGACCGTTCCTCGGCGCCGCGAACACCACCTACCAACCATTCCGCGCCACGCTCGGTCCCGGCGATCGCTTGCTGATCGGCACCGACGGGACGCGCCCCGACGGCGACCCCGGCCCGACCGGCACCGACGGGTTGCTCGGAACCGCAACCGCGCACCGCGCCTTGATCGGCCCGGAGTTCGCCGACGCGGTCGCCCGCGAGCTGCTCCGGCACGTCCGCCACACCGACGATTTCACGCTTTTGTGCGTGGAAATGCGACCGGAAGCGCCCTGACGCCGGTCCGAAATGTTAAGATGGGTCGAGTTGCCACGTGGCAACTTTTACAAGACGAAGAGGTGCGGCCCCGGTCCTTCCCGCGGCGTGCCGTTGTCGGGTGGAGCGCAAACCCCTAACATGACTAGCCTAACCGTTCCGTGCGGAGCAGAGTCATGCAGAAGGGCATTCACCCCAACTACCGGCCGGTCGTGTTCCAGGACGCGGCGGCGAACTTCGCGTTCCTCACCCAGTCGTGCGTCGAGACCGACGACACGATCAAGTGGGAGGACGGCAAGGAGTACCCGCTGTACAAGCTGGAAATCTCCAGCGCCAGTCACCCGTTCTTCACGGGCAAGATGAAGCTCTTGGACACCACCGGGCGCGTCCAGAAGTTCAACGACAAGTACAAGAAGACCGGCTACGGCGGCGCCAAGAAGGGCGAGGCCGCGAAGCCGGCCGAAGAGAAGAAGTAACCGCCTTCGGTAGAAATCCCAAAACCCAAGTAACAAATCTCAAACCATGCAGAAGACCACGCGCACGAGCCTGAACGGGGTTCCGACGCGCCGCCATTAGCGGCGAATGTCTTCGGCTGTGGTTTGGAATTTGTTACTTGAGTTTTGAGGGTTTCTCGCATGTTTCCCGCAATGGAACCGAAGCTCGCGCGCTACCGCGAACTGGAACAGCAACTCTACGACGAAAAAATTGCCGCCGACCCGCACCGGGCCGGGGCCATCGCGAAGGAGCGCGGAGCGCTCGCCAAGCAGGTCGAGCCGTACATCGAGTACAAGCGCCTCTGCGCCGCGATTTCTGACGCCGAAGCGATGGCGGCCGACCCCGACCTCGCCGCGATGGCGCAGGAGGAACTGGCCGACCTGCGCCCCAGGCGCGACGCGCTGCACGCGCGTATCGAAGACGCCCTTCTGATCGATCCGGCCGAAGACTTCTCGAAGCTGATCGTCGAAATCCGCGCCGGGACCGGCGGCGACGAGGCCGCACTGTTCGCCGGCGACCTCTACGACATGTACACCCGCTACGCCCGCGAGAAGGGGTGGAAGGTCGAGCCGATCGACGCCAGCCCCGGCGAGGCCGGCGGGTTCAAGGAAATCAGCTTCGGCGTGTCCGGCGACGACGTGTACCAGTTCCTGCGGTACGAGAGCGGCGGGCACCGCGTCCAGCGCGTGCCGGCGACCGAAACGCAGGGCCGCATCCACACCTCCGCGGCGACCGTGGCGGTGATGCCGGAGCCGGAAGAGGCGCAAGTCGATATCAACGAGGCCGCGGACATTCAGTGGGAGCGGATGCGGGCCGGCGGGGCCGGCGGTCAGCACGTGAACAAGACCGAGAGCGCGGTCCGCATCTGGTACAAGAAGGGCACGCCCGACGAGATGGAAGTGAAGTGCCAGGACGGCCGGAGCCAGGGGAAGAACTACGAGCAGGCGATGCGGATCTTGCGGTCGCGGCTGTTCGAGCGCCAGCAAGAGAAACTGCACCGCGAGCGTTCGGACATGCGGAAGTCGCTGATCGGCACCGGCGACCGCAACGCCCGCATCCGGACGTACAACTTCCCGCAGAACCGCTGCACCGACCACCGGATCGAGTTCACCGCCTACAAGCTCGACGCGATCATGGCCGGCGCGCTGGACCAGATGATCCAGCCGATGCGCGACCACGTGCGGAAAGAGAAGCTGGCCGAAGGCGGAGCGGGGTAACCCGCGCTCACCCGCGGAACGGAAGGTAGACGACGACCTGTTCCCGAACCTCGTCCGCGGTCATCAATTCCGCGATGATGAGGATATCTTCGATCGCGTCTCCGATCGACTGTTCGTTGGTCGTGGCGATGAGGCC
This sequence comes from uncultured Frigoriglobus sp., assembly GCA_964495365.1. Classification (GTDB taxonomy): domain Bacteria; phylum Planctomycetota; class Planctomycetia; order Gemmatales; family Gemmataceae; genus Gemmata. Next base: position 27,265 of record CAZBXY010000046.1, read on the forward strand.
GGGCATCGGTTCGCCCGCCGCGACCCGCTGGTGCGCGAAGCCGACCATCGTGTTCCGGTCGTTGGTGATGAGTACGCGATTTTCGGCCGCGGCCCAGGCCAACACATCGGGGTCGGGCGTACCTTCGGGAAGTGCTTCCTGGGACCGAATCAAATCGATGTCGGGCCGCCGGCGTCGAAGTCCGCGAACGAGATCTCCGTGAACATCGGCGTCACTGGCCAGACGGAGCATGATCCGCCTCCGGTGCGCCGCGCCGCGCTAACAGCTCCTCGCGCCCCAGGTGCGGGCGCTCGGCCTCGATCTTCGCGCGCAACGCTTCCGCCTGCTCTTTCCGGCGCTTCGTGTAGGCCCGCACCTCGTCGCGGTGTCGGAGGTAGTACGTGATCGCGGCGTAGGCATCGACCAGCGGGAGCGTGTCGTAGGCCCGGGCCATATCTTCCGCGGACATCCCGTTCTCGTATTGTTCGACGATCAGGTCAAGGGCGATGCGACTCCGACCGACGCGGACCGCGCCCCCTTCGTCAATTCGGAAGGGAGGCGGGTCTGTGTGGAGGGGTAACGCCGGCCCTTTGTCGGTCGGTGTCGCGCTCGGCTGATGTTCGTTCATACAGTACACGAAAAGAGGAGCCGGAACGATGGCATCCCCATTTTAGACGATCAGCACCGCCGACTTGAAGCGGAACATTTCTGATTTCGACAACAGCGCGCGATACCGGAAACCCGTTAATCCAGCCCCAAATCGTACGTGAAGTGGTCGTCGAGCGAGTAGTCGCGAACGGCGAAGTGGTGGCGCATCAACCCGTCCACGACCGTCCTCACCTCGTGCCACGACCACCCTTCGCCCGACCGCTTGAGTGCGGTCGGCGTGAAGGTCGCGAGTTGTTGCGCCGCATCGCCGAGCGTTCGCACGCGGTTGCACGGGAACAGCCACGCCGCAAGCCCCACGCCCCACAGTGACGGCCAGCGCGTGATACCGAGCCGTTGACCGACTTCGGCCCACGTCTCGCGGGCACAGTTCTGGGGTAGGTATGCAAGCAGTTCGCTGTGCGGGCGCAGTCGTGTGCCGGATAGATTTAGCCGCTCGCTCAGCGCCTGACGGACGAAGTAGAACGCCCGCTGCGACAGGCACCGGCTCTCGTGGCTCCGAAAGAGCTGGCTGTGAACGTAGTCGATGAGCTTGCGCGGTGTCGTGATGCGCTCCGCCGCGACATCGGGAATGCGAATCTCGAACGCCTCTTCGACACCCATCACGAACTCGACGATATCCAGCCCCATTTCTGGCTCCTACATGTTCAAGGTGGATATCACGGAGAGGTGCGGGCCGTCGGCGAGCATGGTCAGTTTGTAGTCGATGATCATTCGCGTGTTGTCTGCGAAGTACTGGAGTTTCCGCTCGACGAGGGCCACCACGATGGACAGAAAATCCGCCTGGGCGTCGAGCGGGAGGGTCGCCATCGTCTTTTGGATCAGTTTCTCCCCTCGCGGGGCCGGCTCGATCGCCGCGTTCCACGCGACCAGCGCAACGGCCAACAACTTCCGCAACTGCTCCTCGGTTTTCCAGGTGTTATCGTAGGGCCGCACGAAATCCCACAGCACCTCGGACATCTTCACCTCGCCGCGCGGCGAGAAGAGAACCACAGGTTCAACCCCGGGCGCGTCCGGTTCGTTCTTGGCGAAGCGGTGCTTCAGGGCCTTTTTCTTGTCCTTCTTCTTGCGGTTTCCCATGACCCTGGTACTCGTTGTGGTGTTGCAATCGCCTGTGCTGGCTGTCACTGCGGCCCGCGAACTGCGATAGTACCACCTCACCACTTCACACCGCCAACGGAAAGAACACCGTGCCCGGCACAGCCACCTGGACGAGTCGATAACGATGAACTGAGGCCGATTTGGGTTCTGGAAGTGTGCGATCCTGGCAACAACACGCGAACGGTGGGCACAGAAACCCGGGCGGCGGATAGAGAGTCTACACGCCGCCGAACGGTCGTGATTGCGTGTCACACCCGCGTGGTGACGTAGCCGCGGAGCGGGCCGCCGAGTTGCTTCACCCAGGTCCGCAGTCCGGTGAACTCCGGGCGCTCCGCGTCCGACTCGCGCGTCACCAAGTACACCGCGTCCGCCGCCGAACAGGTCGAATCGCGCTCCGGCACTACACCCCACACGCCGGCGTCGATCAGCACCCAGTCGAACCACTGCCGTAATTGCGAAACCAGCTTCGGCAGTTCGTGCCCGATCGCGCCGCCCAGCGAACCGAGGCCGGGGGCGTCGGTCGCGGACCCGGCGGAAAGCGCCTGAAGGCTCGGCACCGCGGTCGGCTGCAGCGCCCACGGCAGCGGGAGCATCTGGCCCAGCACCTCGGCCAGCCCCGGCGACTGGCGGAGGGCCAGTTTCGTCGCCACCCCGGCGCGGGTCACGTTCGCGTCGAGTACCAGCACCCGCCGCCCGTCGCGGGCGAGTGTGATCCCGAGGTTTAGCAGTACGGTGGTGGTGCCGGCTTCCGGCGCCGCGGCGGTCAGCATCAGCGCCCGCGAGGTCGCGTCGGGCAGTTGCTTTGCGATCTCGTCGCGGAGCGTGCGGTATTCGCCGCTAACGGGGTGGTCCGGGAAGTGGAGCGCGACGAGACCGGCGTCGGGGCCGTCCGGGATGCGCCCGGAGGTGCGCGGAAGCACGTCGTGGAACCGTACCGATAGATACGACCCTGTAACAGGGGCTTCCGCGCCGAACGGCACCACCGCGGGCGGGGGCGTGATCGGGGCGATTCGCGGGAACGGGCGGGATTCGGTCTTCACCTTCGGTTCCGGCGCCGCGAGCTTCTGCACGGCGGAGAAAATCGGCCCGGTCGGGCCGCCGATCTCCACGAACGGCGCCTCCTCGAGCTCGGCCACGAAGAGTTCGTCGGCCGAGGCCTCTTCCGCGACGACCGCCACCGGTCGGGCCGCGCTCGTCCCGGTCATCGCGCTGAACACCCGGCTCATTCCGTGCCCCTAGTGAGTCCACCCAAGTTTCGCATCGTGGCACCGGCTGGCGTGTTCACGCCGGGCGCTTGCGGGATGCCTTCTCTTTCGGCCCGCGGGTGCCGGTGCGCTCATTCGGTTCCGCCGGTTTCCCCTTTCCGGTGCGCGGCGCGTCCGGCAGCGGCAGCAGCACCGCGTCCGGGGAACCGTCCTCGCCGGGCGGCGCGATGCCGAGCCGGCTCAGCGCCTCCAGCGCCGCTTCCACGTCAATCACCTCGGATTGCGCTTCGCCGGCCAGCTCGAACGCCAGCCCGGCGGCGCGGTTCAGCACCCGCGGCACCCCGGCGCACGCAGCGGCGATGAGCGAAACGGCGTCCTCTCCGAACACCTTCGCGGGATCGCCGCCGGCGGCGCGCACCCGGTGCCGCAGGTACGCCGACGAGTCTTCGACCGACAGCGGCTCCACCCCACACCGCACGGCCACCCGATCGGCAAATAGCGCGTAGGCCGGACGCCGCAGTGCGTCACGCAACGCCGGCTGCGCGACCAGCACCGCGAAGCACACCGGCCCGGTGCGCGACTCCAGGTTGCCCAGGAGCCGCAGCTCTTCGAGCGCCGCGAGGCTCAGGTGTTGGGCCTCGTCGATCACGAGAACCGTGGGGAACCCGCCGGCCGCCGCGTCGAGCAAGTGCCCGGTGAGCGAGAGCCGCAGTTCCTGCTCGCTCAGCCCCTGATACTCTTTGCCGAGATCGAAGAGGATCGCCTGGAGCAGATCGGCCGGGCGGTCGGCGCGGGCGTTGGGCAGGAGCGCGCGGGGCACGTCGGGCAGGAGGTCGTCGAGCCACTTGCGGCTGACGATCGACTTGCCGACCCCGGGCGGGCCGTCGATGAGTACCGCGGGTTCGCGCCGGGCGAACGCGGCGGCCAGCGCTGCCAGCGCCGACTCGTGCGAAAGCGCGGGGTAGTACGCGGCGGGCTCCACCGCGGGGCGGAACGCGGGCCGGTCCATACCGAAGTGCGACCAGTCCACGGTCCGCTCCTTATGATCGTAGTCGGTGCTCCCGTTGGTAATCGGTGGTGCGCGGCGCGCGACTTGAACCCATCGCGCGGCCTGCGCGTCAAGTGAGCAACTCCAATTTTTCTCAGCAAAATTTTCGGCGCGAGTGGCACCCGATTTCGTACTTGCACACGTCGCCACAACCGGTATATCTTCCCACCACTCGCGGCGAAACATCCGCCCACAACTGCCAGGAGGCAGCGGCAATGAGCAGGACGCTCACCTTGATCGAGGCCGGTTGGGAGTCCGTTCGGGCCACCGCGGAGCGGGGCCACCGGACGGGCGCACTGAAGCGGCTGGCGCACCTGCTCGCGCGCCCGGACGTGCCGGCCCCGTGCGCCGCCGAGTGGCACCGGTTCGCCGGCGAACTCGCCCTGCATCTCGCCCGTTACGCGACCGCCCGCAGTTACCTGAAGACCGCCGCCAGGCTGGAACCCGACCACGCGGGCACGCGGTTCCTGCTCGGAAGGGCGTGGGAAGAAGACCCGGACGGCTGCGACCGCAAGGCCGCGCGGTGCTTCAAGAAGGCGACCGTTCTCGATGCGACGAACCCGCTGTACCGGTCGCATTTCGGGCGCGCCGCCGCGCGGTGCGGGAAGGTGAAACTCGGCACGCGCGAGCTGCTCGCGGCCGTGGAGCGCGGGATCGATCTCGCCGCGGTGCGGGTCGCGGTAAGCGGTCTGCTGGACGCCGGTAACGCCGGTGCCGCGCGGCGGGTGATCGCCGCGGCCCGGTTCCAACACCCCGGCGACGGGGAACTCGCGGCGCTCTGGGAGCGGGTGAAGTTCGAGGCGGCCCGGCTCGGTCAGCGCGAGCTGGCGAGGGCCGCGAAGTTGGAGAAGACACGCGAGAACACACGGTACGCGCAGGACGCGCATTTCGCCAGGGATGGCGGCCGTGTGACATTGCCCTTCGTGCGGCTGGCCGACACGGACCCGTCGCCGGCACAGAAGGGCGCGGCGGGCGGAACGGTGCGGCACGACGCCGCGTCGTTCCCGCGCCCACACCTGGCGCGCCTGAATGCGCGCAAGGCCGACCGGTAGACAGCGGAGTTGAGCGGCCGGTAGGAAGCCGTGGCCGCGATCACGCCCGGCGCAGGATGCGTCCGGGCGTGGTCATTTGGCGAACCCCGGACGCAAGTCCGGGGGTGGCGCTGACTGGTGCGTTACCTGTTACCCCAGGCCATGTCACCCCCGCCCTTGCGGGCGGGGTTCGCCAAATAGCTGCGGAGCGTGCCCATGAACCCGCCCGCCGGTTCGCGGCCCGGTCTGCTCCTGATCGCCCTCGCGTACGTCGGGTTCGTCAGCCTCGGCCTACCGGACGCCGTCATCGGCGTGGCGTGGCCGACCGTGCGCGACACCTTCCGACTCCCGCAAGGCGCGGTCGGGCTGGTGTTCGTGGCCTCCGGCCTCGGGTACTTCGTCACCAGCTTCTTCTCCGGCCGCCTCAGCCACGCCCTCGGAATCGGGTTGCTCCTCGCCGCGAGCACCGCGCTGGTGGCGGGCGCGATGTTCGGGTTCGCGTTCGCGCCGCTGTGGGCCGCGTTCGTCGGCTGCGCGGTCGTTCACGGGCTGGGGTCCGGGGCGATCGACGCGGGGCTGAACGGGTACGCCGCCCACCGCCTGTCGGCGCGGCACATGAACTGGCTGCACGCCTGCTACTGCTTCGGCGCGATGCTCGGCCCGCTCCTGATGACCGCCGTACTCACCAGCGGGCAGCACTACAGCACGGGCTATTCGGCCGTCGGCGGCGTGATGCTGGCACTCGCCGGCGTGTTCCTCTTGACCCGACCGCGGTGGGGAGAGGCATCGGCAACAACCGAAGCGGCCGGGCCGCGAGCGAGCGTGTGGGACGCGCTGCGGCACCCGACCGTGCTACTCCAGATGGTTGTGTATTTCCTGTACGTCGGGCTGGAATCGACCTTCAGTCAGTGGACGTTCACCGTGCTGACCGAGGCCCGCGGGGCGGATCGCGCTCCGTCGGGAGTCGCAGTCGGGGTGTACTGGGGGAGTATCGGCGCGGGGCGCGTGGTGTTCGGGCTGTTCGCCGACCGGATCGGAATCGACCGCCTGCTGCGGTGTTCGCTACTGGCCGCGCTCGCGGGGGCGGTGCTGTTCGCGCTCCCGCTACCGATCGAGGCCGCGTTCGCGGCGCTGGTGCTGGTCGGGTTCGGGTTCGCGCCGGTATTTCCGTGCCTGATGACCCGCACCCCGCAACGGTTGGGAGCCGCTCTGTCGGCCCACGCGGTCGGGTTCCAGGTCGGCGCCGCGATGATCGGCGCGGCGGTCGTTCCGGGCGCGCTCGGCCTCGTCGCCGGTGCGGCCGGGCTGGAAGCGATCGCGGTCGGGGTTGTCGCGCTGACCGGGGTTCTGTGGGTGCTGCACGAGTGGCTGGTGCGGCGACCAGCGGAGAGCCGCTAAACGCTACTCCCACACCAGTTTCGCGGCGTCGAAGCACGGGCCGTCCACGCACACCCGCTTGTAGTCGTCGCCGTCGTTCGTTTTCACCTTCGCCACGCAACTGAAGCAGATTCCGACCCCGCACGCCATCGGTGTTTCGAGCGACACCTGGCACGGCACGTCCCACTTCGCCGCGAGCCGCGCCAGTGCGTGAAGCATCGGCTCCGGGCCGCAACCCACGAGCGGCCCGACTTGGCCGTGCGATTCGAGCAACGGGGTGACGAACCCCTTCGTGCCGATGCTGCCGTCGTCACTGGCGAGGTGAACCTCGACCCCCGCGGCGCGGAAATCGTCCACGCCGGCGGCGAGCTCTGCGTTGCGCACACCATAGTAGAGCGACACGTGCTTGGTGCGTGCGCGCGGGGCGTCGCCGCCGAACCCGCGAGCGCCGAGCAACTCGCGGGCGTATGCCAGGAACGGCGTCTGGCCGATGCCGCCGGCGACAAGCGTCACGCGCTCGGGCGTGCCCACATCGAGGAACGGCTTGCCCAGCGGCCCCCACACCTGAAGGGATTCGCCCGCAACGACGAGTGCGAGCCGCGAAGTCATTTTCCCAACGACGAGGTACACCACATCGACCGCGACTGGCTTCCCGCCGTCCAGAACGGTGTCATAAAGCGCGAACGGGCGGCCCAAGAGCGGGTCGGTGGTGTTGGGCAGTCGGAGCATGACGAACTGCCCCGGCCGGATCGCGGCGGCGAGTTCGGGGCATTCGAGCCGCACGCGGAACGTGCGCTCAGCGAGCGGGACGTGTTCGATAACGCGCGCGGTGCGGTGGTACATTTGGCGAACGGCCGGTGTCAGCCGGCCAGTGAGGGGCGACAGGAGGGATACGCAGACGGTATCGGATTCTGTCTTACTGGCGCTTGAAGCCCACCGGCCGGCTTACAACCCCCGTTCGCCCGA
>CAZBXY010000047.1:0-17674 GCA_964495365.1 uncultured Frigoriglobus sp.
CGACGGGTGTGTCCGGGGGCGGGAGCCGCATCGCGTCCATCGCGATTTCGAGCGTGCGGTCAAGTTCGTAGGCGTTTTTGGCGTCGATCTCGGCCTGCACCTTCTCCATCTCGTTCGAGAGTTTCTCGAAGTCCGCGTCCGGGTCGCCCATCGCCTCCCCGATCTCCTCTTGTCGCTTCAAGAGCGCCCGGATTTCGGCAACGGCCTCCTCGACGTTCTCCAACACGGTTTTGCCGGGCGTGAGTCGCGGTTCCTGCGGGACGTAGCCGATGGTCGCGCCCTTCTCGGCCCACGCCTCGCCCATGAAGTCGGTATCGACCCCGGCCATGATCTTCAGCAGCGACGACTTCCCGGCCCCGTTGGAGCCGATCACGCCGATCTTCGCGCCGGGGTAGAAGTACAGGTTGATGTCCTTCAGCACTTCCTTCTTGCCGTAGTGCTTGGTGACGTGCGTGATGTTGAAGATGTAGCGGTCGCCCATGATTCCCTCGCGTTCTGGTCCGATGTGAGAATCTTATCGGGAAGTGCGCGCGGGGGAACGCGAGTTGGAGGGGTTCCGATTGGGTATCGCGGGCGACGGCCGCAACTGTGGAAGGAGTTGCGGCCCGTCGGGTGTGAACTTTATTTCCCGTCGCTCTCCGGGGCGCGCCAGCGGACGATGTTGGAGTCCGCACTGCCGCTGAAGACCGTCTTGCCATCCGCGGACACCGCCACCGACAGCACCGCGCGGTCGTGAACCTCGAACACGGCCACCTGCCGGTTCGTGGTCAGGTCCCAGACGCGGTTGACGTGGTCGTACCCGACCGAGACGAGCGTCTTGCCGTCCGGGGTGAAGCTCAGCCCGCGGACGTAGCCCGCGTGCGCGTCGAGTTTGTGGACCTCCTTGCCGGTGTCCGCCTCCCAGAACCGGATGGTGCGGTCGGCCGCCCCGGTCACGATGCGCGAGCCGTCCGGCGAGAAGGTGATCGTGTGGACCGGGTTCTTGTGCCCGGTGAGCCGGAACAGTTCCTTCTTGGCTTCGAGGTCGTACACGATGCACACGTGTCCCGGCGCGCCGGACACCACCACCCGCTTGCCGTCCGGCGACAGCGCGAACGCCAGCACCCCCTCCCTCGGCCCCTTGAACTTGGCCAGTTCCTTGCCCTTCTCCGCGTCCCACACGCGGATGTCACCGTCGGCCGACCCGGTGACGATGCGCTTGCCGTCCGGGGTGAAGGCGATCCCGTTGACCTCGGTTTCCTCGTCGTGCCCTTCGAGCTGGGCCGATTCGGTGTTCGATTCGAGGTCGTAGACGAACACCTCGCCGTTGCCGCCGGCGGAAGCGGCGCGCTTGCCGTCGCGGCTCACCGCGACCGCATAAATTTTCGACTTGTGCGACTCGATCTGCGCCTCTTCCTTTGCGGTCTCGACGTTCCAGATGCGCACCGTGCCGTCCCAACTGCCGGAGAACAGCTTCTTGCCGTCGGGCATCAGTACCATCGAGGTGACCCAGCTCTCGTGGCCGGCCATGCGCGTGCCGGTCACGGTCGCGCGCGCGAGCGACCACGCCCGCACCGACTTGTCGGCGGCGGTCGAGAAGATCGTCGCCTCGGACGTTTTGGTGACGAACAGCCCGGTAATCGCGCCGGTGTGGCCGACGAACCGCGCCTGTTCCTGCCAGGTCTCGGTGTCCCACGCGAGGATCGCTTGCCCCACCGACCCGGTGATGAGATCCTTGCCCCCCGCGGTGAAGCAGAGGGTCTTCACCGGCGTTTGTGTGCGCCGGAACTGAACCAGCTTCTTGGACGCGAGATCCCACACGCGGTAACCCGGATCGGCGCCGCCCGATACCAGGATCGGGCGCGTCGGGTGGAACGCGACGGCGGCGATGTCGTGCGTGTGATCGGTCCACGACGCGACCTCGGCGCCCTTCGCAACCTCCCACACCTTCAGTTCGGCCGGGCCGGTCTTGGTCGCGGTGTCGGCGCCGCTCGCGAGCAGCTTGCTGTCGGGCGAGAAGCCGAGGCACGCGACCGCGCTGCGGTGCGTATCGAAAACCGCCTTCTCGCGCAGCTCGGCGAACTTCGCGCCGGCCGGCGGAACGTCGTAAACCAGAATCCGCTTGTCGATGCCGCCGGTGGCGAACATCTTGCCGTCCGGGCTGAACGCGGCGGCGCGGACCGTGCCGCGATGCCCGTCTAAGTCCGCGAGCTTCTGGCCCGTCGGCACGTCCCACAGGTAACCCATCTTGTCGCGCCCGGTGCTGACGAGCCGGGTGCCATCTGGTGAAAACGCTAGTGAGGTAATCGTGGCCCGGTGCGCGCGGAGCGTGGCCCTCACCTCGCCCGTGAGCGCGTCCTGGATGAGGACCGTGAAGTTCTCGCCAACCGCCGCGATCCGCTTCCCGTCGAGCGACACCGCGGCGACCCCGGTCCACCCCGGCGCCGCGGCGAGCGACTGGGTCGCGAACACGCGCGGGAGCGTCGCGGTCCAGAAGCCGACGGACTTGTCGCTCGACGCCGTGGCGATCTGCCTTCCGCCCGGCGCGAACGCGACGCCGTTCACCGCGTCGGAATGGCCCTCCTCCATGTTCGTCAGTTCGCCCCCGGTGGCCGATTCCCACAGCCTGAGCGTCTTGTCGCTGCTGCTCGTGGCGATGAGTTGCCCGCGGGGCGAGAACGCAACGCCCGTCACGGCGTCTTCGTGGCCGCGCATCGGGTCGTATTTCAGCGCGCGCTTGGCCACGTCCCACACGCGAACGGACGTGTCGTCGGACCCGGATGCGAGCAGTGTCCCGTCGGGCGAGAAGCAGACCGCGCGCACCGGGCCGGTGTGGCCCTTGAGCGCCTCGCTCGACGACCAGTCGGCGACGCTCCACAGCACCACGCGCCGGTCCGAGCCGGCGGTGGCGACGGTCTTGCCGTTGGGCGATACCGCGACCGCGCGGACGGAGCCAGCGTGATCGTCGAGCGACTTCGTTTCCTTCGCGGTCGTCGCGTCCCACACCTTCACGAGCCGGTCGGCGCTGCCGGAGACGACCGTGTTGCCGTCGGTCAGGAACGCGACCGCGAGCACCGCGTTCTGGTGGCCCTTCAGCACGGCGAGTTCCTTGCGCGTCGCCACGTCCCAGACGCGAACCGTTTTGTCGTAAGACGCGGAGGCGAGCCTGGTGCCGTCGCGCGAGAACGCGATCGCGGCGACCGCGTCGGCGTGGCCCGCGAGTACGCCGAGCGGCTTGCCGTTCGCCGGATCGGTGAGGCTGACGGTTTTGTCGGCGCACCCGACCGCGACGAGCGTTCCGTCGGGCGAGTAGGCGACCGCGAGCGCGTCCTCGCCGAACCGGGCCGTGAACGGCTTCGGGTCGAACTGCGTCGGCTCGGGGAAGACGGTGGACCGGGCCACCGCGGGCGGGTCCTTCGGCTTTTCCTTCTCCTGCCCGCGCGTGGGGCGCGCGTCGAGGAGCGCCAGCACCCCGAGGGTGAGGACGGCCGCGAAGACGATCCGAACACGCGCGTGCGACATGAGAACCTCGCGGGCGGATTCGTTCGTAGTGACCGGCTTCAGCCGGTCGGTCTTTGTTTCTTGTGGCACAAACTTTCGAGCCTGTGTCCGCAAAGCTACTGGGACACAGGCTCGAAAGCCTGTGCCACAAGACCCAATGGGAGGCTGCGCCTCCCGACCCGCTTCAGCGGGTCACTACGAACACAATTGTCACTTCTTCTCGAACAGCTTGTCGTTGGCCGGCACGGTCTTGCCCCAGTCGCCGGCGTAGGTCATCGAACGGACCCGGGCCTCGGTGCGGTCGGTGTAATGGAACAGCCCGAAGAACCTCTGGTTGGTCGGTTCGATCACCCGCTCGTACACCTCGGTGCCATTCAGTGACACCTTCACCGTGTCCCCTGTCACCGCGAGCCGCACCTTGTTCCACGCCTTCTCCTTCAAGGGGAGCTTCGCCGGCCCGCGGCGCGCGCCGGGCTCGTCCTTCACGTTGTCGAAGGCCCGCCCGCTCTTGTCGCCGGGGCCGTCGGTGAGCCAGTGGAGCTTCACGCCGTCGGGGTCGAGCAGGAACGTGAGCCGGTCGAGCATCGGGTGCACGAGCGCCTTGCCCGGGTCGTAGTAGAACTCGTACTCCACCGCGCCGTCCTCGAGCAGCGGGCGCTGGTAGTAGAGCGCCGACTCCGGGAAGTACCGCTCCGGCTTCGGCTTGCCGTCTTCCGGCGGTTCCGGCGTCTTGCCGGACTCATATAACTCCTCGCCGCGTTTCAGCCAGCCGGTGCTCTCGCCGCCGTAGTAGCGGGTCGCGACGGCCACGTGGCCCAGGTGCGGGCGCCACAGGCCGAGGTCGTCGTTGGCCAAGAGGTCGATCTTCTCCGGCACGGTCGGCTTGCCGTTGATCGCGAGGTTCTTCACCTCGCCGGTGTTGCCGTGCGTGCAGTGCAGCATCAGCCACGGCTCCGGGTTCGCGCCGATCTTCTCCGCCGCGATCTCGCGGTCATCGACGAACGCCCGGAACCAGCCGTCCTTCACCACCAGCTTGAACTTGTAGACGTTGGTCTTGTTCTCCGGCAACGGCGGGTTGATGGTCGTGTCACGCCCGGTGTGCCGGACGTCGGTGAACAACTTGAACTTTTTCCGGTCGTGCGACAGGTCGAACTGGTGCGACCCGTAGCGGACGTGGGCCTCCGCCCAGCCCTGCACGCGCAGCTCGCACGTCACCTCGAAGTCGCCGCGGAGCGGGGTGCGGAAGATCAGGTAATCCTCGCTGTGTCCGGGGAAGTGCGTGACCACGCCGTCGCGCACCGTCCAGTGCGGCACGTTCGACCCGGAGCCGCGGCTGTTCGCGTCCAGCGCCGACACCGCGGCCCAGTGCGCGAGGCCGGGGTCGGAGCCGAACGCGCGGCGCACGCCCTCCGGGTGCCCCAACACGAGCGCCCGCGCCCGCGCCTGCCGGTACGCCCGCACCCACCACTCGCGGTTATCGAACGGCAACTCGCGGATCATCGCCTGTTCGATGTTGGCGTTGAGCACTTGAATCAGGTCGGTCGCGGGCTTCAGAAGCGCCGGGCGGTCGAGCGTGGCGACGACCGCGATCAGGTCCGGCCACCGCTCGGCCGCGTGGGCGTCCGGCGGCAGCTTCCTGGCGAACTCGATCAGTTGCTTGAGCGCCTCGGCCGCGTCGGCGTCGCGCCCCTGCGCGGCGCGGACCGCGGCCAGGAGCGCCGTCTTCGACCGGCGGAACAGGTCGTCGCCGGCGGCGGATGGTTCGGCCTTTACGATCCGCTCGGCGAGTTCGTCGAGCGCGCCGGAGGCTTTGGCCGCGGCGATCAGGTCCAGGCACGGCGCGTCGAACCGCGAGCCGAGCAGCACCCGGCGCCCGGCCGGCCACAAGCCAGACTGCGGAGCAGGCGCAGTGGACCCGGCGGGGCCGTCCACCACGCCCAGCACGTCGAGCGGCCGGTCCACGCCGGCGAGTTGGAACAGCGGGCGCGCGTCGGTCGGCAGCACCCAGTCGGCGAGCACCTTGTACCGCTCGGCCGGGGGCAGCTTCTGCGCGCGTTCGGCCACGGCGCCGGCCTCGGTGGAGTAATACTTCTCGCCGAGCTGCCAGCGCCGGGCCTTCGCGTCGGCCGGGGTCGCGGGTTTGGTCGCGAAGTCGATCGCGGCCGGGGCGTCCTTCGCCCACGGGCCGGTGAGGACCACGTTCCGCACGCGCACTGCCGTCTTGTCGCGGTAGTGGAACAACCCGAACTGCCGGTCCAGAGTCGCGGGCAACGGACCCTCGTACACCACGGCGCCGTTGAGTTCGATCTTCACGCCGTCGGCCGTGGTCGTCAGCGCGAGCGCGTTCCACTCGTTGGCCTTCAGCGCCGGTTTGGCGCGCTTCGCGGCCGGGTCGTCGGCGACGTTATCGACGGGCAGCCCGGTCCAGTCCGGGGTTGTGCCGTCACCGGTGAGCCAGTGGAGCTTCACGCCGTCGGGGTCGAGCAGGAACGCGAGCGAGCCGAGGCTGGGGTACACGTGCGTTTTGCCCGGTTCGTAGAAGAACTCGTAGCGGAGCGTTTCGTTCGGGCGCAGCGGGCGGAAGTACGCGAGCCGTCCAGGTACCGGTCGGTCGGCCCCGCGCTCCAGTTTGCGGCCGATGATCTCGCCGTCCCTGGCTTGCCAGTCGTACTTCTGGCCCTTCTTCTCGGCCGGAAGCGGCTGGCCCCACTGATCGACCGCCTTGCCCGCGGCGTACTCCTTCGCCAGCAGTCTGGCGGGCATCGTGCCGGCGTACGGGGCCGGGAACCACCCGCCGAGCACGTCGCCGCCGGAGAGCTTCACCTCCGACAGCACTTCCGGTTTGCCAGTCAGCGTGAAGTTGCGGAACACCGGTCGGCGCCCGGCATCGGCGAACAGCATCAACCACGGGCTCGTCGCCGGCGCGTCGGTGTCCTCGTAAAAGAGCTGGCCGTTGAGCAGGCACCGGACCTTGCCCGGAGAGACCTGCACCGTGAGCCGGTTGAAGTCCTCGCTGCGGATGCTCTGCGCGCTGCGGAACACGCGGTCGGTGCGCCCGACGGCCCACACCGTCGATTCGACCCCACCGCGGTTCGGCTCGTAAACCACGCCGGCGTACCCGACGTGGCCCTCGGTGTAGTGCCCCTGGAACACGTCCACGGAGAACTCGAACGTGCCGGCCAGGGGCGCGTCGAACAGCAGAAACGACATCTGATCGTTCCACGCCTGGATCAGGTAGTTGTCCTGCGCGAACCAGACGGCGCCCGGCGCGGTGGGGTGCCACCGCGGCGGCAGCCCGCCGGCCAGCGCACCGGGCGAACCGGCGCGGGTGGCGCCAAGCCGGTCCCAGACGGCGTGGACGCGGTGCAGGTACTCGGTGTTCCGCCCGGCCTGCGCGCGGTCGAGCATCGGCTTGAGCAGCGCCTCGCCGTGCGGCGCCAGCGCCGGGTCAGCGAGACACAACGAGGCGAACAGGAACTCGCTGGGGTAGAGCGGGTTCGGCATCCGCTCGTCGTCCTCGGGGTCGTAGTACCGCGGGCCGACGGGTCGCTCCTGCTTCGCAGTCATCCGCTTGACGGCCGCCTCGGAGTACGCCTTCACCGCCGCTTCAGCCTCTTTCCCCTTGCCCTGTGCCAGCTTCACCAGGACGAAGAACGTCTCCGCGCCCTCGACCTTGTCGGCGACCAGCTTCTCGGCGATCCCGGCCAGTTCGTCGGCCTTGCCGGCGTCCTTCGCGGCGTCGGCCAAGAGGAGCAGCGTACTCACCACGCGGCCGGCGGGCAGGTCCGGCAGCTTGACGAACTGCGGCGGCGGGATTGTAAGGGGCATCGTCCCGACGTAGTAGCGGACCGACTTGCGGCCCTCGGTCGGGAGCGTCCACGCCTTGAGCGCCTCGTACCGCTTGGCCGCGGGGAGATCGAGCAGGAGCCGGACCAGGCGCGGGAACTCGCCCAGGGACGGCTCGGGGCGCTTGCCCTTGGACCGCGGGTCGGCGCTGGCGGAGGTGATGCTGTCGGCGTGTAGCCCGAGTTCGCGGAGCGCGTCCTCGACCCACCCGGCCTTCAGGTACTCCAGGGCCAGCGGCATGTGAACGTCGTACTCGCCGCGCGCGCCCTTCGTGGCCAGCCCCTCGACAAGCTTGAACTGCGCGCGGGCCGCGGCCTCGTCCTTCTTCGCGAGGTGCCGCTGCGCGAGCTTGAACCGCAGCTCGGCGGCTCGCGCCATGTTGCTGCTCGCGGCGTAGTTCTCGGCCGCTTTTTCGATGAACGGGGCCACCAGGTCGGCGAACTTCGGATCGGCCAGCGCCGGCAGCAGAACAGACGTGGCCCGGTCGTTCGTACCCTGGAGCGATTCCTTCTGGATGCGCGCGCCGAGCGCCTTGAACACCTCGATCGCGCGGGCGTCGTCCTTGGAGCGCACCGCGAGCGTGGCGAGTACCACCTGTGCCGGCAGCTCGCCGAGCGGCTGGCCGACGCGGGTCGTGGCGCGAGCGCGGAGGTCGTCCACCTTGCCGGCCTCGATCGCGATGTCACACAACAGCCCGGCCAGCCCGCGGTCCTCGCCCTCGACGTTCACCCCGGTCGCCGGTGTCAGCGACCCACTGGAACTGATGGTGTAGAGCTGGCCGTAAAGCCGCCCCTCGGTGTAGAGGAACACCTCGGCCGGGCGGCTCGCGGGCAGCACGGCGCCGACCACCACTTCGTAGATGTCCGCGGGCGGAACCTTCAGCGCGCGCCACCGGGGGACGAGTTCGATGAGCGCCTGATCGACGCTGATCTGCGGCTCGATCCCGCCCTCCTGGTAGTACATCACGCCGCCGATCATGCGGCTCGTGAAGTACCCGCCGTAGTTCCGGTTCTGCTTCCCCTGCACCGGCGGGCCGCCCTTGACGGCCTCGCGGATCGCCTTCACCGACAGCGCCGCGAGTTCCTTGTCGGCCGCGAGGACCGCGACGTTGTACGCCTGTTGGAACTGGTCGGTGGTGAGGACCGGGGTGCGCCCCGCGGGGGCGCCCTTGGCCGCGGGCGGGCCGACGGGCGTCGCGGGCACGGCCACCGCGGGCGGCTGGGCGAAGAGGAACATCGGCGCGTCCTCGTCTTCCGGCGCCGGGTTCGGCGACGGCTTCGGCGGCGGGGCGACAGGAGCCGCCGGGACCCCGACCGCGGGCACGGGTAGCCCGGGCGCGCCGGGTGCGGCGCCGACGGCCTTCGCGCTCGGCTTGGGCAGCATCAGGTCCAGAATCTCGGCGAACCGGGCCTCGCCCTTCACCTTGTCGCCGCGGTCCAGTTCGAGCTGGCCCCACTCGCGCAAGACCGCGATCGCGAACATCGTGTCCTGCTGCCGCTTCGCCGCCTCCGCGGCCCGCGCCGCGAGCTTCTCGCCGGCCGCGCGGAACGGCTCGCGGTCCTTCTCCTTGCCCAGGCACTCGCGGGCGACCAGCCACAGCGGCACCTGCGGCAGCGCCTCGGCCCGCTGGCGCGCGTTCGACTTGCCGCCAGGCGGCAGCGGTTCGAGCGGGGTCGCCTCGACCAGCTTCACCAGCCGATCGACGGCCGCGCGGGTCGCGTCCGGGTTGCCGTCGGCGAACGCCGCGAGCGCCGCGGCGATCTGCACCGAGAAGTCCTTCGGGTGCTGCTTGACCAGCTCGGCGAGCTTCGACAGCGCCTCCTTTCGCACCTCGGGCGCCTTCTCGGTCGATTTGATCGCGGTCGCGAACACGCTGTTGAGCGTCGCCTTCGCGATGTCGCGCGATTCGAGGATCACCACGAGGTCGAGGGCCGACTTGTTGGTCGCCGTGACCGGGCGCGGGGTGAGCAGCGCGCCGACCGCGGCCGGCAGGGTCGAGGGCCGCAGCGACTTCAGTGCGGTCTGGAGTCCCTGTTCCACCTGCCGGTCGAGTCCCTCGCCGCCGTACATGTTCGCCTGGCTCAGGGAGTCCTTGTCGGACAGGAGCGCGTTGTAGATGCGCACCGCGTCGATGGTCTCCCCGGTCCGCTGGAACTCCTGGGCGATCGCCAGCTTGCTCGAGATCGTGCGGTACTGCCAGTACCCGCCGCTGTAGCCCGGATCGACCGGCTCGGTCGTGGCGAACCGCAGGTTCAGCTTCTTGGCGTCCTCCTTGCGCCCGAGCTGCTCGTACCACCACACGAGCCGCCGCGCCGGGTTGTTGCCGAACTCGTACTGCCCGTCCCGCATCACCTCCTCGAACCCGACTTCGAGCGTCCGGACCGCGAGCTCCTCGACGCCGGCGTAGAACTCCAGTTCCTGGCACAGGATGAACCGGGCCATCGGCGGGATCTCCGCCTTCGTGTCGAAGAACGCTTCCGTCCAGAGCTTCTTGCCCTCGTCCTTGTTGCCGGACTGGATCTCGATGACGGCCAAAAGCGCCTTGCCGCCGACCCAGTCCGGGCGCTTGGCCATCGCGGCCTTCACTTCCTCGCGCAGTTCCGGCAACCGCTGCTGCTTGCGGGCGATGGAGAGCATCCGCGTCACCACGCCGTCCACGCGCCCGTCCTGGCCGTAAGAGAGGGTCTGCGTGGCCACCCCCCACGGCTCGATGTCCGAGTCCTCGCGCGGGATCACCGCCTCCTTCGCGTAGGTGTAGATCTCCGGCAGCCGCCAGATGGCGTCGTCGTAGAGCTGGCCGAGCAACTGCCCGCGCTCCCGCGGGAACGCCTCCCACGACTTCTTGAACAGCTTCAGCCCCAGTTCCTTCGTCTGGTCGTTCTGGATCATCGAGGTGACGATCTGGAACACCGACCAGTAGTTCCCCAGCTTCCTGAGATCGACCTCGTCAAAGAGCTGGGCCAGCTCCTCGAACTTGTTCGCCTGCATGAACAGGTTCTGGACCTCCCAGTACCGGTTGCTGAAGGTGGTGGGGTCGAGCTTGATCGCCTTCTTGTACTCCGCGATCGCGCCCTCACGGTCGCCCTGTTGCATGAGCTGCGACGCGACCTGGTAGCGGAGCTTGCCGTCGTCCGGCTTCAACTCGGCCATCGCCCGGAGCGTGGTCTTCAGCTTCTCCTTGTCGCCGGCGGCCTGGTAGTAGCCGACCAGCGCCTGGTGGATCTGGATCGACTTCGGCGAGGTCTTCAACTGCGCCTCGGCCCGCTCGATCAGCTCCTTGAGCTTGCCGGACCGCGCCAGAACGCCGATCGCCTGGTTGCGGGCGTTGTCGCCCTCGTCGTAGCCGCCGCGGTACGGGTTGTTGGGGGTGGTCGTCGGTCCCTTCCGCAGGATCTGTCGGGCGATCTGCACCGCCAGATCCGTTTGGTTCTGGCTCTGGTACTGGTTCATCAGCCGCAACAGCGTGTTGGTCTTGTTGCCGGCCTGGCGCTGGGCGCGGTTGAGGACCGTTTCGGCCAACTGCGACATCCCCAGCCGGTGCATCTTGCCGGCCAGTTCGAGCTGCTTGTCGGCGTCCAGGCGCAGCCCGAAGAGGCGCTCGGCGGCCTGCCGGGCGCGCTCGACGTTTCCGGTGCGCTCGGCGAGCCGCATCGCGGCGTCCTCGCGGCGCTGCATCATCTGGGTGTCGAGCGGGGCGATGGAATCGAGCAGCGCCAGCGCTGACTCCGGTTCGCCGTTCTGCTCGCGCAGGAGCGCCACCTCGATCAACAGGTTGTGGTCGGCCGGGGCCAGCGCCTGCGCCTGGAGCAGCGTGGCGATGGCCTCGTCCTTCTCCTCGCTCCACCAGTGGAGGTACCCGAGGGCCAGCATCATGTACATGCGGTCGGCACCCTGGGCCGCTTCGGCCTGCTTGCGGACGTGGACGAACAGGTCGGACACGAGGTCCAGGGCCTGGTACTTGGCGAACGCCGTGTACATCAGGTGGAGCATGTTCTCGTCGTAGTACTCGTTGCCGCCCGGGTACGTGACGCTGTAGTTCTTCGCGGTCTTCCCGGGCACGTACCCGCTGAACCCGACGCGCTGCGTGGTGCGCCGGCTGGTGGACGGGGGCACCGACAGGTTCTGCCGCCGGGCCGTCGCGAGGGTCACGTCGAACACCCGCAGCGCCTCGGGCAGCCGGTTCTCGTCGATCAGGTTGGCGACGAGATATTCCAGAATGCTCGTCGCCAGCCGCGTCGGCAGCTGGGCCAGGGCCGCGTGCGTCTTCGCCTGCCCCTGGAGCTTGTCGAGTTTGGTGAACAGTTCGAGGGCCGTGTCCACGTCCTTGCGGTTAGCGGCCAGTTGAACGGCCTCTTGAAGCTTCTCGATCGTGTTGGCGCTGGCGACGAGGCTCTTGTAGATCGCGGTCTCCTCGTCCTCGCGCTTGGCGCGCTTCAGCTCGGTCATGACCGTCTGGGTCACCTCACTGGTCACCCACTCGGGCTTGATCTGCTTGAGCTTCTGGAAGCACGCGAGCACCTGCGCGAGCTGGTCGGCCGGGAGCGGGGGCGTGGTGTCCTTGACCTCCGCGCCCGGCCCCCGGCGCCCGCGGTAGGGTTGTCCGTAAGTGCGCGAGCCGACCGCGTTCAGGTACGCCAGGAGGCCGGCCGGGTCGGAGCCTTGCGCGAGCGCCAGCGCGGTGGTGAGCCGATCCTTGTAGTCGTTGCGGACGGTCTGGAGGTACAGCCAGTCCCACGCCGGGCGCGGGTCGCCGCCGGCCTTGTCGCGGGCGTCGCGGAGCCGCTTGACGAACGCGTCGCCGCCGTTCTGGGCCTTCGCGCCCTCGAACAGGAACGCGATGGCCGCCATGCGGGCCTCGCCGAAGTCGGACGGGAAGTAGTAGGGCGGGGTGTAGCCGCCGCCGTAGCGGTAGTTGTCCAGCCCCATCGCCTCGCGGATCCGGTACACGTTGCCGAACCGGCGCGTGAGCGGCGCGCGCAGGTTCTCGTCGTACCGCTGGTACACGAACGCGCCCACCGGCCCGGTGGCGCCCGGGCGCGGGGCCGCCGCGGCCTTTTTCTTGGCCTGCTTGATCTGGTTCTTGGTGATCTCGCTCAGCTCGTCGTCGGAGAGCTTCAGGGCGAGGATCGCGTTGAACCGCACGGCCGCCTCGGCGTCCTTCCCTCGGGCGGCGAGCGCGGAGCCCTCGCGGTAGAGCAGCTCCCAGTTGCCCGGCTTCTGCACGAGCATCCGCGACAGGATCGCCAGCCCCGCGTCGTACTTGCCGGCGCCCAGGAGCTGGTCGATCGAGGCGAGGTTGCGGTGCGGCTCGCTCTCGCCGGCGACGAGCTTCACCCAGATCTCCGCGGCCTCGTCGGCGTCGCCGGTGCGCGTCAGCAACTGCGCGAGCTTCAACTGGTGGTCGTAGTTGTTGGGCGCGGCGGCGTTCAACTGCCGCTGGTACTTCACCGCGGCGGCGATGTCGCCCTCCGACTCGCACAGCGCGACCAGTTGGCCGAGCAGGTGCGTGTCGCGGTTGTTCTCGGTGAGCAGCTTTTCGAGCTGCGCGCGGGCGGTGCCGAGGTCGCCGGCGGTGGAGTACGCCTGCGCCAGGCACATCGTCATCTCGCGCACCTTGTCGGACTCGCGGCGCTCGCGCTCCAGGCGCTCGATGAGCCGGTCGAACTGGCTGTTCTCCAGGTACAGTTGGGCGATCCGGTCGATCACCCCGAGCTTGCTTTCCAGCTCGTTACTCTTCTCGAACGCGCGCCACAACAGTTCGATGGCCTCGCCCTGGCGCTGGCGCTCGCTGAGCGCGTTGGCGAGCGTGATGAGGCCCGCCGGGTCAGCCGGGTTGGCGCGGACGGATCGCCGCAGCGAGTCCAGCCCCTCTTCCTGGTCGCCCAGTTGGAAGCAGAGTTCGGCGTAGAACTTGTACACCTCCGGGTTGCCCGGCGACGACGCGAGCAGGTCGCGCCCGGCCTGTAGTGCCAGATCGCGGCGGCCCAGTCGCTGTTCGAGTTTGGCAACCGCAGTGAGGTACTCGGTGCGGTAACGGCGGTCGAGCGCGGCGAGCTTGCGGTTCGTATCGGCCGCCGCGAGCATGTTCCCGGCGGACTCGTAGATCCGCGCCGCGGCGATCAGCACCGGGATCGACTTCGCGTCCTTCTCGCCGGCCCGCGCGATCGCCTCCGACGCCTTGTCGAGCTGCCGGTTGGCCTCGTAGAACCGCGCGAGGCGCAACCACCGCTCGGCGGTCGCGTCCTTCCCAGCGATCAGCTCCTTGTCGAGCGCCGCGATCTCGTCGGGCAACTTCTCCGTGGCCTGATACACTTTGATCTGCGCGATGAGGATCTGCTCGACTTCCTCCGGGTTGCTGGTCCGCTTGCTGGCGAGCGCGATCTGGGCCAGCGCCGGCTCGTGCTGCCCGTCCTCGTAGAGCAGTTGGGCATAAGTCATCAGGAGAACGAAGTCGTCCTTCTCCAGGGTGATCGCGTCGGCCATCGCGGCGATCGCTTCCTTGCGGTAGCCGAACCCGTTAAACACCTCCGCGAGGCGGGCGAGGTTCTTCGCGGATCGGTTCTTGCCCTCGGCGATGGGCCGCCACGTCGCCAGCGCCTCGGCCGAGCGGTTCAGGCTGTGGTAATACTCGCCGAGGTACTCGCGGTACTGCGCCGCGTCCGGGGCGAGGTCGATCGCCTTCTTGTACAGCGCGATCGCCTCGTCCACCACGTTGGCGGAGCGCATGAGGTCGGCGACCTGCGAGGTCACGACCGGGTCGTTCGGTTTCTTCTCCAGCAGCCGCTTCCACACGGCCGCGGCGGCGGCGCGGCGGTCGGCCTCGGGCCGGGCGCCGTCGCGCATCAGCATCTTGCCCCACTCGCGGAGCGTGTCCGGGTTGTTGGGATCGGTCTTGTCGAGCGCCTCGTACTGTGCCGCGGCGGCGGCGAAGTTCTGCTCGAACACCAGTTGGTCGATCAGCCCCTGACGCAGCGCGCGGTTGCTCGGGGCGACCGCGAGACCTTTCTCCAGCCACGCCTTCGCCTCCGGCCCGCGGCCCTGCAGCGCGAGGTTCTTCGCCAGCCGGGCGAAGGCGTCCACATCCGTGGGATTCTTTTCGAGCCACTTCTCGTAATACTTCGCCAAGCCCGCGAGGTCGTCGCCGCGGAGGAACACGTCCTCGACGCGGCGCCGCACGTCGCGGTGGAGCCAGCTCTCGGGGTTCAGTTCGGCGAGCAGCTTCTCGAAGTCCACGAGCGCTTCGGGAGTCTTCTTGAGCTTCACCTTCAGCTCCGCGACCTCGATGCGGTACATCGACTGGCGGTACTTGTCGTCGGTCGCGGCGGCGAGCTTTTCGAGCCGCGGAAGCGCCTGATCGAACTGTCCCTCCTCGACGAGCGTCGTGGCGATCTGCTCCTGAACGCGGGCGTCGTCCGGGTAGAGCTTTTCGAGCCGGTTCCACACGTCGAGCGCCTTGTCGGACCGCTGCGCGCGCTGGTAGACGCGGCCGAGCGCCTGGAAGATGTCCAGCAGGTCGTTGCGGTTCGGCTTGCGGGTGATGGCGCGCTCGTAGGCTTCTGCGGCGGCGTCCGGCTGGCCGACGAGGACGAGCGACTGGCCGAGGTAATAGCCGGGGATGGCATTATCTTGCAGATGCGCTTCGGCCTGGCGGAACGCGGCGACGGCAGCGGCGTCTTTACCCCGCTGGCTCTCCAGAAGGCCGGTAATCATCCACGCGACGCCGTCCTTGGGGTTCGCCTTCGTTCGCGCGGTGTACTGCCCGATGAGCTGGTCGAGCGTGCCGCGCTCAACGTGGTAACCGTACAGACGGTCGAGCGCGGTCCCGCGCCGCGGGTTGGTTTCGAGAACCTTCTGGAACCGCTCGGCGATGACCTTCTCTTTGAGTTCGTCGGCCGACGGTTCCTCGTCCTTGTCCTTGACGGAGGGGACCTCCGCGGGCTTCTTGGGCGGCTGGGCGCGGGACACGACCCACCCGGAGAGGACCGCGAACGAGAGCGCGAGCAAGAATCGTCCGTGCCGCATGGGGTTTGCTCCTGGGTGGTGACGGGGACCGACAATGTCCCCAGAGAGTAAGTGCCCGCCGAGCCGCTTCCGCGCGAAAAATTCGCGCGCGGTACCTGCGAAGCCGCGAAGCGGCTTTCAAGGGTTGACTGATAACGTCCGTGGAGCCGAATCGTTTCAATCTTGGCCATTTTGGCAAGAGCCGTTTGACAACCGGCCCCAACCTCGATAACTTCAGACAAGTTATCTGAGGTTCGCCGAAAACGCAACAGTCTAGTTACACGAACCGCCGAGAACCGGAGCGCCGCCAGATGAGTACCGACGCGATCAAGGCCGAACTCGAACAGTTCCGGGCGGACTTCCTCCGGCTCCGGCAGGAAATCGCCAAAGTCATCGTCGGACAAGACGACATCGTGGAGGGAACCCTCACGGCCCTCATCGCCGGCGGGCACGTGTTGCTCGAGGGCGTGCCGGGCCTCGGCAAGACACTGCTCGTGCGCACGATCGCCGACGCGCTGCACCTGAAGTTCGCACGCATCCAGTTTACGCCCGACCTCATGCCCGCGGACCTCGTCGGCACGAACGTCGTGATGGAGACGCCCGATCACGGGCGCAAGTTCGAGTTCCAGAAGGGGCCGGTGTTCGCCAACATCGTACTCGCCGACGAGATCAACCGCGCGACGCCGAAGACGCAGTCGGCGCTGCTCGAAGCGATGCAGGAGCACCATGTCACCGTCGGCGGGCAAACGTACCCGCTGCCGGAACCGTTCTTCGTACTGGCGACCCAGAACCCGCTCGAAATGGAAGGCACGTACCCGCTGCCGGAGGCACAACTCGACCGGTTCTTCTTCAAGTTGCTGGTGAAGTTCCCGTCGTTCGGCGATCTGGAAACGATCCTCGACCGCACGACCGAGGCGACCACGCACCAGGCCGGGGCGACGTTCGACGCAGCGCGCATCATCGCGCTGTCGAAACTCGTGCGGCAGATCCCGATCGCGCCCGAGGTGCGGCGGTACGCGATCGCGGTCGTGATGGCGACGCACCCGGAGCACGAACTCGCCTCGCCGATGACGAAGCAGTTCATCCAGTACGGGAGCAGCCCGCGCGGCGCGCAGGCGATCATCCTGGCCGCGAAGTTGCGGGCGATTCTGGACAACCGCTACCACGTGGCCCGCGACGATATCAAGGCGGTGGCCCCGATGGCACTGCGGCACCGGCTGATCCTGAACTTCGAGGGTCAGGCCGACGGCGTGCCGACCGACGCCGTGATCGCCAACATCCTCAAGACGGCCCAGGAACCCGTGGCGGTGGCGTGAGAAATCAAAAAAGAGCCGTACGATAAACGCAGATAAAAGGCACGATCAAAACAGAAGAAAGAAAGATTTGTTTTAACACGGCTTCCTGTCTTCATCGTGTCTTATCTGCGTTTATCGTGCGGCTAATTCTTTCCGCTTTCATCGGCGTTCCACACCATGCCGCTATTCGACTCCGAGTTCCTGAAGAAGCTGGAATACCTCTCGCTCGTGTCGAAGCGGGTGTTCCGCGGGTCGCTCATGGCCCAGCGCCGCACCATGCAGCTCGGCAGCGGCATCGAGTTCGCCGATCACCGCGAGTACAACCCCGGCGACGACTTCCGGCACCTCGACTGGAACCTCTACGCCCGGCACGACCAACTGCTCCTCAAGCGGTTCCAGGAAGAAGAAGACCTGCACGTCTACTTTCTGCTGGACTGCTCGCGGAGCATGGCGTTCGGCGAGCCGCCGAAGTTCGACTTCGCGCGCCAGGTCACCGCGGCACTCGCGTACATCGCGCTCGCCGACCTCGACCGCATCTCGATCACGGCGTTTGCGGACGACATCATCGGCGACTTCCCGCTCACTCGCGGGAAGGGCCGGGTGCTGTCGCTGTTGAAGTTCCTCGAAAGCCTCCCGGCGCAGGGTCAGGACACGAACCTGGAGCGCGTCGCGACGGGCTTCATCCACCGCGAGCAGCGCCGCGGGCTGGTGGTGATCGTGAGCGACCTGTACGACCCCAACGGGTTCGACCGCGGCCTCGACTTGCTGCGGCACCGGAAGTACGAACCGCGTGTGCTTCAGATTTTCGACAAGTACGAGCGCGACCCGCCGGACCTGCTCGGCGATGTCGAGATGTGGGACGTGGAGAGCGCGAGTTCCCGCAAAGTGACCGTGACCGAGAAGAACCTGCGGCAGTACAAGCAACTGTTCGAGGAGTATCAACAGAAGGTGCAGGGGTACTGCACGCGGCACTCGCTCGGCTGCACGCAGACGAGTACCGAGATTACCTTCGACGAGCTGGTGCTGCGCATGATGCGCCAGGCCGGCGCCGT
>CAZBXY010000047.1:17774-34021 GCA_964495365.1 uncultured Frigoriglobus sp.
GCCGTTCGCCTGCAAACCACCGACCGGCTGACACCGGCCGTTCGCCAAGACCACCTATGAGCCTAGCCAACCCGACCGCGCTGCTGTGGCTGCTGCTGGCGATCCCAGTCGTGGTCTTCTACATCCTGAAGATCCGCCTCAAGCGGGTGCCGGTGTCCACCGTCATCTTCTGGCGCCAGATCTTCGACGAGAAGAAGCCGCGCACCCTCTGGCAGCGGCTGCGGCACCTCGTCTCGCTACTCGTGCAGCTCGTGCTGCTCGCGATCCTGGTCGCTGCGCTCACCGAGCCGTTCCTGGCGTCGGAAGCGAAGAACTCGCGGCGCGTGATTCTGGTTGTGGACAACTCTGCCAGCATGAACGCCACCGACATCGAACCGTCGCGGCTGGCGAAAGCCAAAGAAGAGGCGCACCAGTTCATCCGCGGGCTTCGCGGGCGCGACGAAATGGCGATCGTCGCCGGCGGCACGCAACCGCGCGTCGTGTGCGGCCTAACGGGCCACCAGAAGACCCTTCGCGACGCGCTCGATTCGATCGGGCCGACCGACGGGCCGACCAAACTCGCCGACGCGATGGCACTGGCGCGCCGGCTCGCGTCCGAAACCGAGGGCGGCGGGAAGGAGTGCCGCATCGTCGTCGTCACCGACGGAAGCGCCGAGGGGGCGGTCGCGATGTCCGCGGAAGCGAACGTGCGGTTCGTCACCGTCGGCGGGAGGGCCGCGAACGTCGGCATCACGCGGTTCCAGGTGCGCCGAAGTACCATCGACCCGATCGGCTACGAGATCCTCGCCGAGGTGACGAACTTCTCGGACGAACCGACCGGCGACTTCCGGCTCGCGGTCACGCTCGATACCCGCGCCCCCGACGCTAAGCCGCTCGTCATGGAGGTCATTCCGCTGAAACTCGCCCCGGGGGAGAAGTGGAGCAAGGTACTCGAAAATACCACGGCCGACGGCGGGCTTCTCACGGCGGAACTGGTGATGAAGGGCGAAAAAGGGGATTCGCTGTACCCGGACGCGCTCGCGATCGACAACAAGGCGCTCGCGGTGCTGCCGAAGCGCGAACCGGTCCCCACGCACATGCACAGCCCGAACGGTAACCTCTTCCTGCACAAGGTGTTAGAGGCGAACCCGCTCACCAAACTGACGACCTCGCGCGGCGCGATTCCGAAGGATCTCCCGGCCAGCACGATCACGGTCTTCCACCGCGAAACGCCCGCGAAACTCCCCGCGGGGATGATCCTCGTCGTGGAGCCGACGAACGACTGCGATTTGTGGAAAGTCGGTGAGAAAATCCAGAACCCGATCGTCACACAACAGGAGAAGGATTCTCCGCTGATGGCACACGTGCGGCTCGACAACGTGCTGATGCCGGAGTCGCGGAAGCTGACGTTCAGCGCCGCCGTCAAGCCGCAGGTGCTCGCGGGCACCGTGAGCGGCGATCCGGTGTTCACGCTCATCGAACGCCCAGAAGGAAAGGTACTCGTCCTGACGGTCAATCTCGACCTCGGCGACCTGCCCTTTCGGACCGTGTTCCCGATTATGGTGATGAACGCACTGAGCTACTTCACCAGCCAGAGCGAACTGCGCGAGTCGTTGCCGACCGGAGCGACCGCGGAAGCGACCCTGCCCGACAAGGGCGAGTTCGTGCTGAAGTCGCCCGACGGCAGCGCGAAGAAACTCCCCGCCGGCGGGGGGAAGATGACGGTCGGCCCGTTCGACAGGTGCGGGGTGTGGTCGGTGGCCCCGGACGGTCCGGGCGCGCCGATCGAGGAGTTCGCGGTGAACCTGATGAGTCCGGCGGAGAGCGACGTGCGCCCACCGGAGGGTCTGACGAGTTCCTCCACCGCGTCCGACACCGGGCTGGTGAGCGGGTTCTTCGGCCGCCCGCTGTGGTGGTACCTGATCGGCCTGGCGTGGCTGCTGGTCGCGGTCGAGTGGTACCTGTATCAGCGCCGGTGGATCAGTTAAGCAGAATGAGCCGCACGATGAACGCAGATAAAGACACGATGAAAACCAAGAAGATCGATTGAATTGAACTCTGATTTTTGTCTTTATCGTGTCTTTATCTGCGTTCATCGTGCGGCTAATGTCTTCTCCGTCTTCCTCCGCGGCGAAGGGATCTTGACATGCCCCTTGAGTTAACACAGCCGTGGTATCTGCTCGGCCTTCTGGTGTTGCCGGTGGTCGCGTGGTACTTCTACCGCGGACTCACCGACTTCGCCCGGTGGCAGCGGGTCGCGTCGCTCACCGCCCGCGCCCTCGTACTCGTCTTGCTCGTCGGTGCTCTCTGCGGCCTGACGTACCTCAAACCCTCCAAGGATCTCTACGTCGTCTTTGTGATCGACGACAGCATGAGCGTCGGCGACGAGGGGAAGTACGAGACCGACAAGTTCCTCGACCGGGCCACCGCAGCCGCTGGGAACAACAAGGTCGCGTTCGTGCGGTTCGGGGTCGAACCCGGGGCCGTCGTGAACGACCGCGGGGCGACCATCGTCGTCAACAAGCAGGGAACGAACATCGCCGCGGCGCTCGAAGTGGCCCGCGCGTCCATCCCGCCGTCGCACGTCCCGCGGCTCGTGCTGCTGAGCGACGGGAACCAGACCTCCGGCGACGCGCTCCGAACGGCCCTGCGCGGCGGGGTGCCGGTCCACACAATCCCGCTACCGGCACGCACCGAACCGGAAGTGCAGGTGTCCGGGGTGAACGTCCCGGCGCAGGTGCGGGACGGCGAGCCGTTTTACGTCGAGGTCACGATCGACTCCAACCACGAGGACGAGGGCGAGATCGAGGTGTTCCGCGGCGCGCACCGCGTCGTCTCCGAGAAGGTGAAGGTCAAGCCCGGGTCGAACGTGTTCCGGTTCCGCCAGCAGGTCACCGGCGAGCGGATGGCCGAGTACTCCGCCCGGATCAAGGGGTTCAAGGACAAACTGCTCGACAACAACGCCGCGAAGGGCCTCGTCTTTAGTAGCGGCAAGCCCAGGGTACTCATCATCGATACCGACCCGAAGCAGGCCAAGCACCTCGCGTTCGCGCTGGAGCAGGAGGGCATCAAGGTCGATATCCGCCCGGCGCAGGGCGTGCCGGACTCGATCTCGGACCTCCAGAACTACGAGTTGCTCGTCCTCTCGAACGTCCCGGCCACGTCGATGAGTACGCGGCAGATGAACAACATCCGCACCTACGTGCAGGATCTCGGCGGCGGCCTCATCATGATCGGCGGCGACCAGGCGTTCGGCCTCGGCGGCTATTACAAATCGACCATCGAGGAGATTCTGCCGGTCCGCAGCGACTTCGAGAAGGAGAAGGAAAAGCCGAGCCTGGCGATGATTCTGGTCATTGACAAATCGGGGTCGATGGGCGGGCAGAAGATCGAGATGGCGAAGGACGCGGCGAAGGCCGCGGTCGAGCTGCTCGGGCCGAAGGACAAGGTCGGGGTGATCGCGTTCGACGGCGACCTGTTCTGGATCGCCGAGGTGCAATCGGCCGCGAACAAGGCCCAGATCATCGACAAGATCAGCGCGATCGAGGCCGGCGGCGGTACCACGATGGGGCCGCCGATGGAAGCGGCCTTCGAGGCGCTCCAGAACACGCCGGCGAAGCTCAAACACGTGATCCTCTTGACCGACGGCGTGTCCGAGCCGGCCGACTTCGAGGGCATCGCCCAGAACATGGCCCAGGCCAAGCAAACCTGTTCCGCCGTGGCCGTGGGCGACGACTGCGATTTCAAGGTGTTGCAAGAGATCGCCCGCATCGGCAACGGCCGGTACTACCACGCCGAAGATCCGTCGAACATCCCGCAGATTTTCGCCAAGGAAACCGTGACCGCGAGCAAGTCGGCGATCAACGAGCAGCCGTTCAACCCGATCGTCAGCCGCCCGTCGGCGGTCATCGCGGACATCAAGTTCGACGACTCGCCGTTCCTCTTGGGTTACGTGACGACGCGCCCGAAGCCGACCAGCGAACTGATCCTGACGACCGAGAAGGGCGACCCGCTCCTGGCGTGGTGGCGGTACGGCCTCGGAATGACGGTCGCGTTCACCTCCGACGCCAAGAGCCGGTGGGCGGCCGAGTGGCTCTCCTGGCCGGGGTACACCAAGTTCTGGGCGCAGATCGTTCGCCACGCGATGCGCAAGTCGGACGCCAAGGGCGTGTTCGTGCAGGTAGCGCAGCGGGACGGCGTCGCCAAGGTGACGCTCGACGCGGTACAGGTGAACGGGAAGTTCGTGAACGACGCGACGACCGAACTGACGGTGATCGAGCCGCGCGGCGGCGAGCGCAAGTTGGTGCTGACGCAAACCGCCCCCGGGCGGTACGTCGGCGAGTTCCCGACCGACAAACCGGGCACCTACCACCTGTCGATGACGCAGCAGACGAAGGGCCAGCCAGCGACGCAACAGTCGCGCGGGCTGGTGGTGAACTACGACGACGAACTGCGCATCCGCCCGACCGACGAGGCGTGGCTCAAGTCCGTCGCGCAGGCGTCCGGGGGCACCTACAGCCCCGACCCGGAGGCGATTTTCGCCCCCGACGAGCGCTCCGCCTCGCGCCCGGTGCCGCTGTGGCCGTACTTGCTCATGGTCGCCGCGATCCTCTTCCTGCTCGACGTGGCGCTGCGGCGGATCGACTTCGACCTGCTCCTCGGCCGCGACAAACCGCCGATGAAGATGGTTCTGGCGAAGAGATGAGAAATCGAAGACGGATGGCCACAAAAAGGCACAAAAACGCACAAAAAGAAAACCACAGAGATCAAAGGCAGGGAGTGGAGTCAGATTGAACTCGATTGATCGTCTTGGTCTTTTGACTTCGTTTTGTGCGTTTTTGTGCCTTTTTGTGGCCGTTCTGCCTTCTATCGAAAAATCGGAATTTTGGGGCAGACAACTTGTCTGAGGCATGGTAACCTAGTCCCACTGTGCGGTTCTCTGTGAACCTCGAAGGGGGTTGGCGATGCGCGAAGCGATCCAAACGGCCCTGCGCCGGGTGCGGTCTCGACAGCAAATGCTGTTCGCACTGCGGTGTGTCGTGACCGGGCTGATCGTCGGGGCCGCCGCCGGGTTGGCCGTCGGCGCCGTCCGGCAGGCGTTCGCCCTCAACATCTCGTGGCTCGTCGGCGCCGCGGCGATCGCCGCCGGGCCGGTCGTTGGGCTGCTCGTGGGCTTGACCCTGCGGCGCGACTGGCACGCCGCCGCGGCGGCCGTCGATGCCCACTACGGGCTGAAGGACCGGGCGGTCACCGCGCTGGCGTTCGCCAATCAGAACGCGCCGACCGAACTGCAAACGATCCAGATGAGCGAGGCGCTCGGGCACCTCGGCACCGTGCAGCCGGAGGCGGTGGTCCCGCTCCGCTCGTCGCGGGCGTGGCCCGTCGGGATCGCCGGGCTGGTCGGCGTGGCCGCGGCGGCCGTGCTGTTGGCCTGGAGCGTCGCCGGCGTGGCCCAGGCCGAAGCGGCCCCGGCGCCCGAACACATCGTCGCGCTGGCCGCCGAGCAGAAGGCCAAGATCGCCGCGCTCGAAAAGAAGCTCGCCGAGACCACGCAGGATCTCGAAGACGATAAGGCCGACGAGGAGAAGAAAGCCCAGAAGGAAGCGCTCGAAAAGCTGGCCCAGAAGGTCGAAGAACTGACCCAGCCGGGCACCGACGAGAAGGAAGCGCTCGCGAAGCTGTCCGAGATGCAGGCCGAACTGCAAGCCCTGGCGAACCAACTGAACGTCGCGGCGATGGACGGGCAACTGTCGTCGCTGGGCACCGCGCTGGCCGCCGTCGCCGCGTTCGAGGGCGCCGGCAAGGCGCTCCAGGAAGGGAAGCTCGAAAAGGCCGTCAAGGAACTGGAGAAGATCGACGAGACCAAGCTGACGCCGACGGAGGCCAAGGCGCTCGAGGAGAAGCTGAAGCAGCTCGCCAAGCAGATGGGCGACGCCGGGCAGGGGGCGCTCTCCGAGGCGGTCGCGGAACTGGCCGAGGCGGTCAAGAGCGGCGACAGCAAGAAGATCGGGCAGGCGAAGAGCAACCTGGCCAAGAAGATCAACAACGCCGTGAAGCGGAAGAAGGCCAACGACCTGCTCACGCAGTTCAACGAGGAACTGAAGGACGCGAAGTGCCAGTGCCAGAACAACGGCGGGGCGCGGATCAAGCAGCCGAGCAAGTCCGACAGCGAGTCGAGCACCTGGGGCCGCGCGATCAGCGGCAACACGGAGGGCGAGAAGACCAAGCTCGGCAGCAAGCGGAACGAGGTCCAACTGACCGGCACGCCCGGCGGCGAGGGCGATTCGGACGTGGAGACGACCGCGACGCCGGAGGCCCGCCAGAAGGCCGCCCGCGAGTACCGGGAGCGGTTCGAGCAGGGCCGCCGCGCGTCGGAAGCGGTGATCGACGGCGAACCGATCCCGCTCGGCCACCGGCAGATGGTGAAGCGGTACTTCGAGTCGATCCGCCCGTCGAACAGCGACCCGGCGCCCGTGGCACCGGAGAAGAAGTAAGGGCGAACACACGAGTACCCAAACGACAACCCCGCAGCGTTCGCTGCGGGGTTGTTGCGTTACCGGTTTGGGCGACCGGCCGGCTGACACCGGCCGGTCGCGCTCGCATTGTGGCAAGGCTCTCGAGTCTGTGCTTCTGGCCTTGTCTTTCGGGGCACAGACCTTCCAGCCTGTGCTTGCAGTCCGGTGGTCCGAGCGCAGCGAGCGGCCACCGCATCCAACCGATCCGCGTAGCCCCACAGTCGAGTTCGATCCCTCCGTTGGTCGGGATCGAGTGTCCGCACAGGCTCGAAAGCCTGTGCCACGAAAGACAAGAAGCACAACCCAAAAGCCCGTACCGAAGGGTTCGCCCACTGGCCGGCTCATACCGGCCGTGCGCCGTTACTTCTTGTCTTTCACTTTGGTGAAGGTGTCCGTCTTGCCCTTGCTGTCGGTCGTTTCCAGTTCGGTCTCGGTCAACTTCTTGATGGTCAGCGTGTCCTTCTTCTCGTCGCCGCCGAACTTGATGACGACCTCCAGCTTGTCGCCGTCGAGCTTGTAGGTGCCGTCGATCTTCTCGGTCTTGCCCATGAAATCGACGGCGAGCGCGAGCTTGCCGTCCTTCAGGAACTCCAGGGTCATCGACAGCCCCTTCTTGTCTTCCTTCGGCGCCCACTTCCCGATGAGCAACTTGCCGTCGATCTTCTTGTCCTGCCCGGTGGCCGTGACCGCCAGGGCCAGGATCACCACGCACCCCACGAGCGTCCGCATCGCGCGTCTCCCCTTCCGGGCCGCCGACGCCGCGCTCCAAACCCCTTGGGGTCGCGCGCCGGGACCGAAATGACCCGGATCATGATACGAGATTCGGCCCCGGGCGCGCCGGCGGCGCGGCGACCACAGAATCGCCGGCGATCCCCGGGGAAGTGACCTACTTCGCCTTCTTGAACACGAACAGGAAGTCGGACTTGCCGCCAAAATCCTTGGGCCGCTTGTCTTTCTCGGTGGAGTAGGCGAGTTTCAGTTCCTCGCCCTTCAGTTCGACGATGCCCTGGGCCTTGGCCCCCTTCAGGTCGGGGATCGGGGCCTCGAGGATCTCGAGATCGACGTTCATCGGGGTCTTGGGGTCGAACTTGTAGCCCATCACGAACTTCGCCCCGTCGCCCTCGATCGTGATCTTGTCCTTGGTGATGGTGTACGTGGACTTCTTCGAGTTGTCGTCGATGTCCGACCCGTTCTTCTTGCCCGACACGAGGGTCCACTTGCCCTCGATCTTGGGAGGGGCGTCCTTCTTGTCCTCGGCCCGGCCCGTCAGGGCGACCGCCACGAGCAACCCGAGCGCCGGCACCGCGAGCGTCTTCATCTGGGAACCCTCTGGAACGTTTCGCCCGGCCCGAGCGCGGACCGTCCGCAACCCGACCGTGAAGCGGATTGTATGTTCACATGGAAAAAAGTACAAACCGAAAGGACGATTCGCGCCGAACGCATCGAACCGCGCCATCACTTCTTCTTTTCCGCGTTGGCCCGCGCCTTCTCCACCAGCGGGGCGAACCGCGGGTCGCCGCGGAGGGGGTCGTAGTCCGGGTCGCGCTCGATCTCGGTGACGTTGGCGTACCCGACCTCGACGGCCCGAGTCAGCGCGTCAAACGCCTTGTCCCGGTACGCCGTCGCCAGTTCGCCGGCGTCGGGCGCCGCCGCGGCCAGGGCGAACCCCTGGGCCGCGTAACTCAATTTGTCGCCGTCCTTGTCCCAGTCCTTGCGCAGCTCGGTGGCGAAGGCCGCGGCGCGGGCGTGGTCGCCGGCTCGGGCCTGGGCGAACATCAGTCGGATCCGCGGGTAGAGGGTGTAAAGCGACTTCTCGCTCGACATCCGGATCGCCTCCCGCAGTTGCTCCTCCCAGACCGCGACGCAGCGGCGGAACAGTTCTTGCGCGCGGATCTTGTCGCCAGCGTACTGCTCCGCCACGCCCTGTTGGTACAGGTTGCTTCCCATCGTGCTGTGGTAATGGTTTAGTTCCGGGGGGCGCCCGACCCGCCGGTTCTGCTCGACGGCCGCCCGAAACGCTACCTCGGCCCGCTTCCCGTCCCGCAGCTTCATCATCAGGAAATAACCCTGGTCCGCGGCCAGCTTCGCGAAGTTGATGCGGTGCAGCAGGTTCTTCGGCGTGTCCTTCACGAGCTGGTCGAACAGCTCGAAGCACCTCTGGTATGCGGCGTCGGCTTCCGCCCGGAACGCGCACACTTCGGTGAGCTGGGCGAAGAAGCTGCCCGCGGCGAGTTCCTCTAACTTGTCGGCGGCGCGGGCGAGTTCATGCACCGCCAGCGCCTGGCGGAGCCGCGACCGCTCCACCCGGTGCGCGCTGTCCTTCCAGTCTACCGCCAGCCCCGCCGCGAATTGTGCTTCCGACTCCTTCGCCGCTGCCCTCGCCGCCTCCCACGCTGCCCGCTTCTCGGCCGGCGTGTCGAACGCCGGGACGGAGAGCCGGTGCGTCTCCGCGAGTTCGAAGAACCCCCCGCCGAGCCACGCCCGCGCCTCGCCGATGTGGATGTCCCGCATCTCCGGCTCATTGACCACCCGGCGGAACAGGGCGATCGACTCGTGGTGTAACTTCACCGCCTCGGCGAACATCTCGCGGGCCTTCTCCCTCTCGTTCCACCCCGCGCGCGTCTCCGCGCGGATTCGGAGCATCCCTGCCCGCTGCCCGATGAGAAGGGCGAAGTTCCCGGCGTGGACCCCGTGCCTCCCGGAGGGGCGGGTGCGGAAGTTCTGCTCGGCGAGCTGAAAAGCGGCCTCGTAGTGCTTCTCGGCCTCGTCGATCCGCCCCAGGGTTTTGGCGAGGTGGCCCTGGCGGATGTACGTGGTCATTTCGCCGCCGGTGCCGAAGTATTCCTCGCCCGCCTCCTCCCGGGCTTCGCGGGACAGCCGGATGCTCAACTTCAACAGGTCCTGCAGCGGTGCCGACCCGAGCGGGTGCCCGTCGATGATCGCGGGGGCCTCGTTCGCGAACCCGTCCACCGCCCGGGCGAACGCTCGCGCCCGCCGCTGCGCGATCCGCTGTTGCTCCAGAACCTTCGCCTCGCGGTCGGCGATCTCGTCGCGCTGGCGGGCGTTCTCGTCGCGCTGGCGGGCGTTCTCGTCGCGCTGGTCGGCGATCACCCGGTTCTGCCCGCGGAACACGACCGCCGCGACCACGGCCCCCGCGGCGACCAGGATCAGCAGTGTGAACACCGCGGCCAGGAGCGCCGCGACCCGCTGGTTGCGTTTGCACCAGCGCCACACGCGCTCGCGCGCCCCGACCGGCCGCGCCCGGATCGGTTCGCCGGTCAGATACCGGCCGAGGTCCTCGGCCAGTTCGCGGGCCGAGGCGTACCGCCGCGCGGGGTCTTTCTGGAGGCACTTCAGGCAGACCGTTTCGAGGTCGCGGGGGACGGACGGCTGGAGGCCCGTCGGCGCGGCCGGTTCCGCGCCCGTCACCTGCTGGAGCGTTTCGGCGACCGTCGCGCCCTTGAATGGGGGTCGGCCGGTGAGCAGGTCGTAGAGGATCGCGCCCAGCGCGTACACGTCGGCCGCCGGGCCGATCGCGGCCAGTTCGCCGCGGGCCTGCTCGGGCGGCATGTAGCTCGGAGTGCCGATGACCGCGCCGGAGACCGTCAGCCCGCTGTCGCCGGCCAGCTCCTTGGCCAGCCCGAAGTCCGCGATCTTCGGCTCGCCCGACTCGGTGAGCAGGATGTTGGTCGGTTTCAGGTCGCGGTGAACGACGCCGGCGTCGTGCGCGTACTGCACCGCGCGGGCGAGGGTGGCGACGAGAGCGGCGGCGTCCCGCGGCGGGAGCAGGTTCTGGGCGACGCGGGCGGCGAGCGTGCCGCCGGCGACGAGTTCGAGGGCCACGAACGGCGCCCCGTCGAACTCGCCGATCTCGAACACCTGGACGATGTTCGGGTGCTGCATCCGGGCGACCGCGCGGGCCTCGGCGGCGAACCGCTCGCGGGCGGTCGCGGCCGGGTCGGTGTAGGGGAGGAGCTTGAGCGCAACAAGGCGCTCAAGTTTGAGGTGCCTGGCCCTGTAGACAACGCCCATCCCGCCGCGGCCCAGGACGCCGAGGATCTCGTATCCGGGCACCTGCGACGTGCGCGGCCACCCCGGTTCCTCGGGCGCGGTATCGCGGCCGAACTGAGTGCCGCTCAGGGTCAGGCGCGCGCGCGAATCCTCCGGCATCCGGGTGATGGTGAGGGGACCGGGCACGGCCGGGCCATCGGTGGGCGGGGCCGTGTGAGTTACGGCGAGGTCGCCCAGGGGGTTCGGCACCGGCACGTCGGACGGCGGGGTTTGCGGATTGTTGGGCTCGGCCACGGGCGGCACTCCGTGTAGGGAAGGAGTGCCCCGAATATATCCGCTTCAGGGAATCGGAACCAGACCCGCGGCCCGGCTCGTCACTTCTTGGGCGCGTCCTTCTTGGCCTCGCCCTTCTTGATCGACTTGATGACCACGTCCTCGACCGGCTTGTCGCGGGCGGTCTTCACGCCCTTGATCTTGTCTACCACGTCCATGCCCTCGATGACGCGGCCGAACACGCAGTACCCGACCCCGTCGTTGGCGTTCTTCTTGTCCAGGAACTCGTTGTCCACGACGTTGATAAAGAACTGGCTGGTGGCGCTATCGGGGACGGCGGTGCGGGCCATGGCGATCGTCCCGCGGGCGTTCGACAGCCCGTTGCCCGACTCGTTCTTGATCGGGTCCTTCGTCTTCCGCTGGGTTCCGTTCGGCTCCATCCCGCCGCCCTGGATCATGAATTTCTCGATGACCCGGTGGAAGATCAGGCCGTCGTAGTGCTTGTCCTCGACGTACTGCAAGAAGTTCTTGACCGTGAGCGGGGCCTTGTCCTCGAACAGTTCGACCTTGATGGTGCCCATGTTCGTCTCGATGACGACGACCGGGTTGGCGGCCCGCGCCGCGCCGCCCATCACCCCGAGGACCAGGAAGCACAGCACCAGCACCTTGAACGACCACATCGGTTCGGCTCCTTTTTGGGCAGCGATTTACCACCCGCGGGGCCCGGCCCGGTCGGGTGCGGATAACAAACGGATTGTCCTCTCGAAAGCAAGTCTGCGGACCGGGCGCTCGGACTACGGACCTGCGGGCGGCTTCGTTAATCGATCGGGCTCTTGTTGGTGATCGTGGCGGTGGACTTCACCTTCTGGGTCAGGGTGGCCTCGACCTCCTGGCCGTTGGCGCTGATCGTCATGGTGCCGGTCATGACCATCTCCGACTTCGTTTCCTTGAGCCGCCCGGCCCTGACGTCGAACGTGTTGCTCCCGGTAAACTTCTCGATCTTGAAGTCGGCCTTCGTGATTTTGAACGGCAGCCCCTCGCCGTCGCCGGGCTTGAAGGTCATTTCGGCGGTCGTATCGACGGTCGCCAGGTCGCCGGTGAGTTTGGTCAGCTTGTACTTGGCCTTCGACGTGATCTTGCCGATCCCGCCGGCGTCCAGCGTGTCGTTCTGGGTCCACGAGTCGCCGACCTTGACCGGCTTCTCCGGCGTGAGCGCGAACAGGGTCGAGAACATCTGTTTGACGGCGTCCTCGGAAAGCATGGCCGACAGCATCGCCTTGCTGGCCTCGTTCCCGCCCGCGAGGTTGTCGATCAGCTTCTTCTGCCCGTCGATCTTGGTTACCCGCATCTTGTCGTTGAGGGTCGCGGTGAGCGTCGCGCCCTTGAGGGCGTCGGTGATGGCCGACGTGTCGAGGCCGCCGGCCGTGATCTTCATGCGCACGTAGGTGAGTTCCAGCACCAGCCCGGAGGCGTCGGCCGACTTCACCTTGTACCGCGTAACGGCATCGATCTCCTGTTGCTGCTCGATCTTCTGGCCCAGCACGCCGATCGTCATGTCGATCGTGGTCGTGTTCTGGGCGTAGAACACGTCGCCGGCTTTCAGGGACCACTTGAGATTGACCTCTTCGCCCGCGGCTGGGGCGAGGGTCAGGGCCGCCGTCAGAAGCGTTGTCGCGAACATGATGGCTCCGGGTTGTGGGCACAGAACACGGGCCGATTTGCCGGGCGCGGCGCGCGGGCACGAATCGGTTGGAACGATTATAGCGAGCCGGCGTGTGGGACTTCACCAAGATAAACCGCGCGGCGGAAGGCGCGGCCGGCCCACTGTTACCCCAGCTCCAGAGCGCCCAGCAGCAGGTCGCGCACGCGGGTCATGGGCACGCTCGGACCGGGGTTCGGGCCGTGGCCGATGAGGATCGGCCGGTCGCGCGGGTCGGGCGCGGCCAATCCGTGAGAGCCGCGAACGATCGACGCGTCGAGCGGCACCACGTCCATCGTCATCCGAAACCCGAGTTTCTTCTGAAGTACGCGCCGGGCGGCGTGGAGCTTCGGAAAGTGCAATCGCGGGTCGAAGAACAGCTCGCACGGGTCGAACCCCGGCTTGGCGTGGATCGCAACCGCCCGCGCGTAGTCGGGGGCAATCGCGTCATCGAGCCAGAACGGGTACGCGAACCACGCGCCCGATTCGGCGAGCAGGATCACTTCGCCGGAGCGTTCGTGGTCGAGGCCGATCGCGGCGCGCTCGTCGCCCGCGAGGGCTTTTGCAACGCCGGGCACAGTACCGAGGAACTTCTTCACCGTTTCGACGCTGCCGGGCTCATCGACGTAGACGTGAGCGAGTTGATGATCGCACACCGCGAACGCCCGCGTGTTGTACAGGTCGAGTTGCTCGCCGAACGGCCCGCGCCGCACCGCGAGTGCGCTGGCCTTCCGCAGTTCGCGGTTGGGGTACACCGGGCGCGTCACGTCGCAGTGCCCGTACTCGCTCACGACCCACACCTTCGCTCCAACGGCTTGTGCCGCATCGAGGAGCGGCTCGCAGGCGTCATCGAGTTCCTTCACGCACTTCGGCATATCGGTGCCGCTCGGCCCGAACCGCTGCGGCTCGTAGTCGAGGTGCGGCAGGTACACGAGCGCGAGCGTCGGCCTGTGGTCGCGAACGACCTTCGCCGACGCGCGCGCGATCCACTGTGTGCTTTTGGCCCCGGCCATCGGCCCCCAGAACGCCGGGAACGGGAACGCCCCGAGTTCGCGCTCCAACTCGTCCGACAACGCCGGCGGGTTCCCGGTAATGCCGAACGCCTTGCTCCCGTCCACCGCGTAGTGCGGCTTGGGCGTTACGGAGATGTCCACCGCGGCGCCCTGATTGAACCACCAGAACAGTTTGGCGCTTTTGAAAGGCTGTCCGTGATCCTTCGCACGCCGGCGGGCAGTGGCGTACAACGGTTCGGCCTGGATGAGCCGGTTCGACTGCTGCCAGAACCGCACCTCGTTGGTGTCGCGAAAGAGCCACCCGTTCGCAACAACCCCGTGCTTGCTCGGCAACTCGCCCGTGAGGAGCGTGGCCTGAGCGGTGCAGGTGACCGCGGGCAGAACCTCCGGCATGTCGGCGACCCACCCGGTCGCCGCGACCACCTTGAGCCGGGGTGCGTGTTCGAGCAGTCGCGGGGTGAGACCGACCGCGTTAATCAGTACGATTGGTTGCATGTGGACACGGTAGAAGGGCGAACGGCCGGTGTCAGCCGGCCGGTGCGAAAGGAGCCACCGATGCAGACTCGCAAGCTCGGCAACTCGGACCTGAACATCACCGCGATCGGCTTCGGCGCGTGGGCGATCGGCGGCGGCGGGTGGGCGTTCGCGTGGGGCGCACAGGACGACGCCGACAGCGTCGCCACCATTCGCGAGGCGATCGACCTGGGCATCAACTGGATCGACACCGCCGCGGTGTACGGACTGGGCCACTCGGAGGAAGTCGTCGCGAAGGCGCTGGAGGGCATCTCGAAGCGCCCGTACGTCTTCACCAAGTGCGCCCGTGTGTGGGACGAGAACCGCGTCATCGGGAAGCGCCTCAAGGCCGCGAGCATCCGCGCGGAGTGCGAGGCCAGCCTCAAGCGGCTGAAAGTGGACGTGATTGACCTCTATCAGGTTCACTGGCCGGAACCGCCGGAGGACATCGACGAGGGCTGGCAGACGGTGTTGAAACTGAAGGAGGAAGGCAAGATCCGCTGGGCCGGGGTGTCGAACTTCAGCGCCGAGCAGATGGCGCAGGTGTCGAAGTTCGGGCCAATCACCTCACTCCAGCCGCCGTACTCGATGATCCGGCCGGAAGTGGAGAAGGCGGACCTGCCGTACTGCCACGCGCACAACATCGGGGTGATCGCGTACTCGCCGATGGCGAGCGGTCTCCTCACCGGGGCGATGACCCGCGAACGCATCGCGGCGCTGCCGCCCGACGACTGGCGGAAGGAGAAGAACCGCCATTACCAGGAACCGCTGCTGACGCGCAACCTGTCTCTCGTCGAATTACTGAAGCAGATCGGGGCGCGGTCCGGGCGCACGCCGGGCGAGGTCGCAGTGGCGTGGGTGCTGCGGAACCCGGCGGTCACCGGGGCGATCGTGGGCGCCCGCCGGCCGGGGCAACTGAAGGAGCTGGTCGGCGCCGCCGACTGGCGGTTGACGTTGGCGGAAATCGACGAGATCGATACGTTCCTGAAGGCGAACCCGGCGTAACCCGAGCAGGAGGCGAACCGATGACGACTGTAACTGTGGCAGAAGCTCGCGAAAAGCTGCCGGAACTGCTGAAGCTCGCGGCCGCCGGCGAGCAGATCGTAATTACCGAAGACGGCCGGTGGCTCGCGGCGCTGACTGCGCCGCCGATCGTCACGACGCCCTTTGCTCCGCTGTTGCGGTCGCCGGACGAGGAGGAATCTCTGGTTGCCCGGCGGGAGCAGATCATCCGCGAGTGGCTCGGACTGCGTGCCGACGCCCCGGTACCCAAGCCGGATTCGATGTCTCACGATGAGTACCTGACACGCTACCGGGAGGCGGGGTGATGCTTTTTCCCTGGCTCTCGAACCCGAGCGGAACACCAACCTTCGTCCTCGGCGCGGACGTCGCGGTTGCGTGGCGAGTTCTCATCCCCGGCAACAGTTACCCGTCGGGGGTGTTGGGACGAATGAACCGCTCGACCGCGGCCGTCCCGGAGTGCTGGGTGCTTGATGTCGCAGAGCGCGTGCGTGCCTGTGTACGAAAGAAACAGCTTTCTCTATCTCAGGCGAACCAGTTCTTCGCTGATATTCAGTCCTTTGCGATTTGGGTCGATGACGAAACCCTGTTCCGCGCGTGGGGCGACGCGTTTGAATTGGCCCGAAGACACAGGATCGATACAGGACTGGCCGCGTACCTCGAACTCGCAGTGCGGCTGAATCTCCCGCTGGCGACCACCGACGCGACCTTGCTTCGCGCCGCGCCGGCCGCCGGCGTTCCGGTCTTCACTCCCTGACCCCAACAGGTGCCACCATGATTCGCTGGTCGCTGCCACTCGCACTCGCGCTGAGCTTCTTCCTTCCCGCGCCACTGTTCGCACAGCCCGCGGCCCCCGCGGTGCCGAAGGTACTCGCGGGCGCGGAACTGAAAGACTACATCCGCGCGAACTACACCAAATACGAGTACCAGATCCCGATGCGCGACGGGGCGAAGCTGTTCACCGCGGTGTACGTGCCGAAGGACGACTCGCAGAAGTACCCGATGATGATGATCCGCACGCCGTACAGCGTCGCTCCGTACGGGGCCGACAAGTACCCCGACGCGTTGCGCCCGAGTGCGCACTTCGTGCAGAGCGGGTACATTTTCGTCTACCAGGACGTGCGCGGGCGGTGGATGTCGGAGGGCGAGTTCGTCAACGTCCGCCCGCACAACTCCGCGAAGAAAGGGGATCGGAAGAGCACACGTCTGAACTCCAGTCACTCT
>CAZBXY010000048.1:0-33934 GCA_964495365.1 uncultured Frigoriglobus sp.
CGCGCCTCGTAATGCTGTCGAGCGTCACCAGCCGCGTGCGGCTGTTCTGCGGGCTGCCCGGTTCGTTGAACGCGATGTGTCCGGTGCGCCCGATGCCCAGAATCTGGATGTCGATCCCGCCCAGCGCCTTGATCTTCTCGTCGTACGCAGCGCAGGCGTCGTCCACCTCGTCGGGCTTGAGCGTGCCGTCGGGGATGTGGATGTTCTCCCACTTCACGTTGATGTGGCTGAACAGAGTCTCGTGCATCCAGCGGAAGTAGGAGTGCTGGCTCTCCTTGGGCATTGGGTAGTATTCGTCCAGGTTGAACGTGACGACGCGGGAGAAGTCGAGTCCTTCCTCCTTGTGGAGCCGGATGAGTTCGCGGTAGAGGCCGACCGGCGTGCTGCCCGTCGCCAGTCCGAGTACGGTGGACTTGCCGGCGGCGTTCCGCGCGCGGATGAGCTTATCGATCTCCTTGGCGACATACTTCGCGGCGGCGCCCGCGCTGGGGAACTTGACGGTGCGGGTGCGGGTGTGCGGCAGCGGGTGCGGGGAAGTCATTGAGAGGTTCCGGTGGGCCGAACGTGTGTCGGGAAGTGATGTTCTAGCGGCGGCCCGCGCAGCGGGTATGCTGGTATATGAGTGGGGCGAATCGGGAACCTGCACAGGTGCGAAGCCATGACGCGGGACGCACGCAAGCGCTGGCTGACTCGAATCACCCTGGTCGCGCTGACCGGTCTGATCGGCCTGGGCGTGTGGCTGCGGTGGGGAACCCCGCCGCGCCCGGCCGACGCGCCCGGCCCAGACGACACGGCCATTCCCGCCTGGCTCCTTCACGAGACCGTCCCGCCCGTTTTTCACAAGACCGGCCCGCTCGGCCCGCCCGGCACGGACG
This sequence comes from uncultured Frigoriglobus sp., assembly GCA_964495365.1. Taxonomy (GTDB): domain Bacteria; phylum Planctomycetota; class Planctomycetia; order Gemmatales; family Gemmataceae; genus Gemmata. Next base: position 876 of record CAZBXY010000048.1, read on the forward strand.
CTTCGTTGGTGGTGGCAGAAAACTTCTCCGCTAGACCCGAACACCGGATTCGTGTTGTTCGCTACGACTTCAAGAACGGCCGGGTGCAACCGCCGGAAACACTGTGGGAGGGTTCCTATCGCGACTTCTTCGGCGCCGAAGCGCTCATTGAGAACCGGTATCTCGTCTGTTCGTGGGGAGGTGTCATTGACCTCCAAGAGAAGACCCTCATTCACAAAGGCGTCGGCAGATTGATCGATGTACTCGACGACCGAGTTGTCTCAGGCGTCTACAAAGACGCATTCGATCTCGAACGACCTGTTTCATTTAATTTGCGAACGCGAACAATCGAAAAGCTCACCGAGTGCGAGGTGAACGAGTTCGAGCAGCGCGGCTCGTCTGGGTTCTGGCGTGGGATACGGTCTCCGGACCGCATGAAATCCGTCGAGGCATGGAGTTACTCGCTCACGCTTAATCACGTCGGGCAACCGCCGAAGGAGTGGGGCAGGTTCAATCGCACCGGCCTCCATCGGGCGGGGCTGTGGCTCGACAACGAACGATTCCTGACGCAAGACGACTACGGGAACTTGCTCACGGTGGGGTTGGACGGCGTGCGCGTGCCGGTGATGGAAATACCGGTCGCGGAGAAGAACCTCACTTGGCACTTATTCGCCCCTGATGGTTTTGAACGCGATGCGGACGGACGAATCATCTACACATGCGGTCGCGAGTGCTTTTTCATCAACACGGAAGCGAAGACGTGGGAGCGCTGCGAGTGGAAATCGCTGGGTCACGGCTTCGAGCAGGGGTGCTTCCGCGACGACCAAGGCCGCTCCGTCTACCGGTACAAGGGAACGGAAATCCTCCGTGCCCCCGACTGGACGCATGTGCTTGAGACGCCCGAAGCCCTGACGACGGAGGGTTACATCGCGGTGTGGGCTGGGAGGCGGGTGCGCGTGTGGTTTGCGGGCACGGGAGAATGGACGACGCTGGGCGAAAATACCCGCTTCCTCGCGGGATGGATCAAGTGACACCGGCGTTACACTGCGGCCCGCGCGAGCGGGTATGCTGATCGCATCGCCCCGGAGGTGCGTTTCATGCTCCGGTTGTTCGTCGCGGGTCTGGCTCTCGTGTTCGGTGGTGTTGCCGCCGGCGACGGGCCGCCGGTTGCGCCGGCGCCGCGGCCGGCGCTGCCGCAGATTGCGCTCGTCGTTGTCGAAAATGTGACCGGGCCGACCGGGAGCGTCGATACGCGGCGCGTGCTGCGGGCCGGGGTCCGCAACGGGAAGCTCCTCGACGCCGAAACGATCTGGGAGGGCGATCAGCGGTTCCTCGGCCACTTCGGCGGCTACCGCGTCGTTGCCGACCGCTACCTCGTCACCACGTTCGGCGGCGTCATCGACCTGCGCAACAAGAAGGTGCTGAACAAGGAAGAAAACGCCGAGTTCGTGGAACTGGACGGGACGAAGATCGTTTACCGCAACCTGAACGTGCGCCGCGAGGACGGCGTGTTCTCGTTCGACCTCGCCACCGGCAAGGTGAAGAAAGAGGCGAACCTCGGCGAAGGCAAGTACGCCCTCATCGGCGAGCGCTCGCCCGACGGGATGGCGGCGATCCAGACCGGGCCGGTCGCGAACGAACTCGTCCTGCACCAAGTCGGCGAAAAACCGAAGTCGCTCGGCAAGGGGTTCCACATCGACATCGGCTCGGCGTCTTCCGTCTTCGGTCCCACGCCGCTCTTGTGGCTCAACGCCGGCGTCGTGCTCACCCAGCGCGGCAACGGCAACCTCGTGACCCTCGACGTGACCGGCAAGGTCACGGAGCTGCTGACGATCAAGGACGTCCAGAAGAATCTGGTGAGCGCTCCGTACCTCTTCCGCGACGGCTCGGACCGGATCGTTTACGTGTGCGGGACCGAAGCGTACCTGATCGACGTGACCAAGAAGACCGCGACGAAGTCCGAGTGGCGCGACCTCGGCCACGGGTTCGAGGCGAGCTGGGAGCGTCGCGAGAAGTTCGGCACGAAGTTGCGGCACAACGGCAAGGAGTTCGCGTCGGTCAACTGCTGGCCGCACACCGCGAAGACCGCCCCGGGCCTGTTGGCGCTGGAGGCGAAGTACGGGCCGGACGAGTTCGGCGGGCCGGAGTGCGTCGCGGTGTGGGCGGTCGAGGTGGGCGACTGGCAGACGCTCAAGCTGTGGCCCAACAGTATCGTCGGGTGGGTGAAGTAGCGGTTGTGCCGACCGTAGCGATCGGGCGCGTTCTCCCCGCGACACTTCGCGGTTGGAAATGCTCGTGCGCGGTTTAAGATGGGCAATCTGAGCCGTCTTTTCCGCTTCGCGAGCCGCACCATGAATCGCGCTGTTCTTGTGTTGGTTGTCGCTTCATTTGCGCCGGGGGCGATCGCCTTTGGCGAAGAGAAAGGGAAGGAGTTCGGCGCCGCGAAGTACCGGCTCGTCGGGCCGTTCGCCGGCGGGCGCGTGTCGCGTGCGTGCGGCATCCCCGGCGACCCGCTCACCTACTACGCGGCCACCGCCAGCGGCGGCGTGTGGAAGTCCACCGACGGCGGGCTCATCTGGAAACCCATCTTCGACGACCAGCCGACGAGCAGCATCGGCAGCATTGCGGTCGCCGCGAGCGATCCGAACGTCGTGTACGTCGGCACCGGTGAGGCGAATATTCGCGGCAACGTCTCGCCGGGCGCCGGCATCTTCAAATCGGACGACGCGGGCAAGACCTGGAAGCACGTGTGGAAGCACGTGGGGCAAATCGGCACGATCGCGGTTCACCCGACGAACGCGGACGTGTGCTTCGCCGCGGTGCTGGGTCACGCCTTCGGACCGAACGCCGAACGCGGCGTCTACCGGACGAAGGACGGCGGCAAGACCTGGGACCGCGTGCTGTTCAAGAACGACGAGACCGGGGCGAGCGATGTGGCCATCGACCCGAACAACCCGCGCGTGGTGTTCGCGGGGTTCTGGCAGGCCCGCCGGCGCCCGTGGGAGATGACCAGCGGCGGCCCCGGCGGCGATCTGTACGTCTCGCGCGACGGTGGCGACACTTGGGAGTCGCTGGCGAACCCCGACCGCAAGGTCGGGGGTGATCGCGCCGACGCGAAGCCCAACGGGCTACCGCCCAAGCCGTGGGGCAAGATCGGGGTCGCGGTCGCGCCATCGAACTCGCAGCGGGTTTACGCGCTCATCGAAGCCGAGAAGGGCGGCCTGTTCCGCTCCGACGACGGCGGCGAGAACTGGGCGCTCGTGAACGACTCGCGGCCGATCCGGCAGCGGGCGTGGTACTACAGCACACTCACCGTTCACCCGACCAACGCGGACGTGGTGTTCGCGCCGCAGGTGCCGCTGTTGAGGAGTATTGACGGCGGGAAGTCGTTCGCAGGCATCGCGCAGGGCGTTCACGGCGACCACCACGACCTGTGGATCGACCCGAAGAACCCGAGCCGGATGATTAACGCCAACGACGGCGGTGTGGCCATCAGTACCGACAGTGGAAAGACGTGGGCCACCCCGGCGCTACCGATCTCGCAGTGCTACCACGTGAGCGCCGACACCCGCGAGCCGTACCGCGTACTCACCTGTATGCAGGATCTCGGCAGCGCCAGCGGGCCGAGCCGGGCGCTGCGGGGCGGCCGGATCGGGCCGGGCGAGTGGTATTCGGTCGGCGGCGGCGAAGCGGGGTATGCGTTCGCCGATCCGAGTAATCCCGACATCGTGTACGCCGGCGAGTACGGCGGCATCATGACCCGCTACGACCACCGCACCGGGCAGGCTCGCAACATCACGGTGAACCAGTTCAATCCTTCTGGAATCGACCCGGCGAAGATGAAGTACCGGTTCCAGTGGACCGCGCCGATTCTCATCTCGAAGCACGACCCGAAGACCGTGTACCACGCCGGCAACGTATTGTTCCGCACCCAGGACGGTGGCCAGAAGTGGGAGAAGGTGAGCGGCGACCTCACCCGCAACGACAAGCAGAAACAACAGTGGAGCGGCGGGCCGATTACGGGCGACAACACCGGGGTCGAGGTGTACTGCACCATCTTCGCGCTCGCGGAATCACCGATTCAGAAGGGTCTACTCTGGGCCGGCACCGACGACGGGCTGGTTCACATCTCGAAGGACGAAGGCAAAACCTGGGAGAACGTGACTGCCAACGTGCCCGGGTTGCCGGACTGGGGGACGGTGACGTGCATCGAGGCCAGCCCGCACGCGGCCGGCACCGCGTATCTGGTCGTCGATAACCACCGGATGGACGACTACAAGCCACACGTCTGGAAAACGACCGACTTCGGCAAAACCTGGACGCGCATTACCGACGGCCTCGACGGCGGGACGCACGCCAAAGTCGTTCGCGAAGACCCGGCGAAGAAGGGTTTCCTCTACCTGGGCACCGAACGCGGGGTGATGTATTCGCCGGACGCGGGCGCGTCGTGGCAAAGCTTGCAACTGAACCTCCCGACGGTTCCGGTTCACGACCTCGTCGTGAAGGACAACGATCTGGTGGTGGGCACGCACGGCCGCTCGATCTGGATTCTGGACGACCTCACGCCCGTCCGCGAGACCACGCCGGCGGTGAAGGCGAAACCGGCGCACCTGTTCCCGGTGAAGCCGGCGACGAAGTGGTACATCGGCTCCGGCTCGCCGACCGACTTCGCCGACCACGCGGCCGGCACCAACCCGGACGCCGGCGCGGTGGTCTGGTATCAGCTCGGGGCGTCCTTCAAGGGCGAAGTGACGATCGAAATCCTCGACGCGAAGGGGAAAGTGATCGCAAAGGCGACCGGAAAGGCGAACCCCGACCGCAAGGTCGGGGGTGATTCCGCCAAAGACGACAAGGACGATGACTCGCCCAAGCGCAAGCTCGACCCGAAGCCGGGGCTGAACCGGTTCGTGTGGGACTTGACCCACGACGGGGCGACGGTGATTCCCGGTGCGCCGGTCGATTCTGGGTCCGCGTCGGCCCGCGTGCCGGTCGCGCCGGGCACCTACACCCTGCGGCTCACGGTCGGCAATCAGAAGCTGATGCAGGAGGTGGTGGTGAAGGCCGACCCGCGGCGGCTGGCGGCCGCCATCGGCCCGAAGCCACCCCCAGTGCCGGCCGCGGTGGCCGGCGACGGGCCACGGATCCAGCTCACTGGCCCGCGGGGCTGGGAGGTTAAGAAAGCGTGGCTCGCAGCAGGCGCGCAGGTCGAACTCCAGGCGCAGGAGGCGCTGGCACTGCGCGTCCGCGACGACATCACGAAGCTCTCCGATGCCGTGAGCCGCATCCGGGCGATCAAGAAGCAGATCGACCTTCGCAAGGAACTGCTGAAGGATCAGGACGAAGCGAAGGCACTGCTGAAGGAGTCCGAGGCGGTCGCGAAGAAGCTCGACGGGGTGGAGGAGAAGTTGCACAACCCGAAGGCGAAGATCGGCTACGACATCTTCGCCGCGAAGGGCGGGGCGATGCTGTACTCGCAGTACGCGTGGCTGTTGGGCAACCTGACCGACGGCGACGGCAAGCCGACGGCCGAGCAAGGGGCCCTCGCGGACGACCTCGAACGCGACCTCGTCAAGCTGCTGGCGCAACTCGACGCGATCGTGAAGGACGACATCGGCAAGCTGAACGCCGCGGCGAAGAAGCTCGGCGTGCCGGAGTTGTACGTGCCGCCGGCGAAGAAGCCGGACGCGGTGAAGAAGTAGGCGCGGCTTACGCCCCCCGCTCGCCGTCGTGGACGGCCTTTTCGGCCGTGGCGGGCGGTTGCTCGGTTCGGATGCCGAACTCCTGGTCCGCGGCGCCGTCGGGTGGGGGGGGCTCGTGCGGGCGGTCGTGGTGCCGCCCGGTCACCTTCTCCACCACCTTCTCGACCACGTGCGCCGCGGCCACCGCGGGCTTGGCGATCACCGCGGGGACGTGCGGGGCCTCGCCGGTCGAAACCGAGCGGCTCAGGATGTACTTCTGGATCAGGGCGCCCGCGACCCCCGACAGCACCGCCACGATCACCAGCGACTTGTACTCGTTGATCTTGTTGAAGATCACGAGCATCTGGTCGGTGAGGAAGTACGACAGCCAGAACAGGACGTTGACGAGCGGGATCGCGTACAGGGCGTCGGCCAGGAGGAACCGGCCCAGCGGCACCTTCAGTACCCCGGCCATGATGAACACCGGGGCGCGGATGCCCGGAAGCAAGCGCGCCCCCAAGAGCACCCAGATCCCGCGCTCCGCGAAGTTCTTCTCGATCTGCTCCTGCTTCTCCAGCGTCAGCCTTTTGCGGATGAGTTTGAGGCTCAGCAGCTTGCGGCCCCAGATGCGGCCCGCGCAGTAGAGTACGCCGTCGCCGATCACGACCCCGGCCATCACCACCAGCAGCATGTAGTACCAGCGGAGCGTCGTGTCCTCGTGGCCGACCATGATGCCGGCCGTGATGACGGGCAACTCCTCCGGGATCGGGAATCCGAACCCGGCGGCCAGAAGGGCGCAGAAGACTCCGACGTAACCGTACTGATCGAAATGTTCCAGCATCACGCGGTCCCGGAGGCGGGAATCGTATCCTGTCAGCGTACCGCTAACCTCGTGCCGTGGGCAGAGCAGAAGTCGGAGGACCGCGGGCGACGGTGGTGGAAGTGCGCGAAAGTGCGCGTTCCCGTTGGCCGTCTTGGGTTCAAGGCGGCCAAGTGGCCGCCTTGCGAAAACTGCGTTTTCCTAGGGCTTTTTGCTCAAGGCGGCCAAGGCGGCCAAGATGGCCAACACCACCCCAACCTGATCAATAAACTATACAAAAATATACATCTGATCTCAAGTCGAGGAATCTACTGGGCACGCCGCACGCACTGCAAGCTATTCGCCCGCTGCCCCGTTTTCTTTTTCCGCACCGGCTGCTTCGAGCACCGTTTCAAACGGCTCGGACAAGAGCACGAGCGCCCGCAACCCGGTGGCGTCGGTGGTGACAGCGACCGTTTGCCCGTCCACACTCACCAGATGCACCGCGGCGCGCCGGTCGAGTGGCAGTGACGCCTCGTGCTTCAGGCGCCCGCCGCCGCCCTTCAGGCCGGTCGGTCGCGCGGCCCGCCGGGCGAACCACACCACCGCGCCACACACCGCGAGCAGCCCCGCCGTCAGCCCGACCAACCGCAACACCAGCCCGGCCGCGTCCGGCGGTGGCGGGGCCGGCTGCGGCGCGTACTCCAGCCCGTTCGCCACGGCCAACGCCGGCGAAACGGCGACAAGGGCGAGTGCGACGAGGGGGCGGGTCACAGGTCCGCCTTCCCGCTGCGCGGCGGGAGCAGGTTCTTGATGCGGATCGCGAAGTGGTCATCGACCACGATCACCTCGCCGGTCGCGAACGGCACCCCGCGAACGGTCAGTTCGATCGGCGCGCTGATGGTTTCTTCCAGTTCGACCACGGCGCCCGGCCCCAGGCGCAGGATCGCGGCGATCGGGAGCGTGGCATGGCCCAGGCGCGCGGTGACGGTGATGGGCACGTCGCGGAGCGAGTCGAGGGGCGTTCCGGCGGCGGTGCCCGCGGCCGGGTCCAGTGCGGGGAACTCGGGCCGGTGCGCCTCGACCGACGGCAGGGCGGCCGGTTCCGGGACCACGTCGGCGGGTGCGGTGTCGGGCATCGGAGCGTTCTCGTGGAGTGTGCGGTTACCCCTCGTCGGCCGGGGCGTCGATCACGACCGCGGCGCGCTCGCCGACCACGCCCGGCCAGACGCGGAACTTCCGCGCCCCGGACAATAGCCCGTCGAGCGGTTGGTCCACCTTCTGCCGCAGGACGACCACATCGCCGGCCCGCAGCGCGCCGAGTTCGCTCATCGTCAGGTCGGCGGTGCCCAAAAGAACCGTCAGGTCCACCGGCATCTCGCGCACGAGCGCCTCGATGTGCGCGGTCGGGGCCGGTGGCGGTGGCGGCTCCGGGCGCGATTCCGCCGCGGCCAGCCGCGCGCCCAGCTCGGCCCGCGGGACGATCAGGTAGACCGGGTGTTCGCCGAACGGCGTTGTTGCGTCGAGCGTGGCGAACAGGACGAGGTCGGCGCCGCTGCCCGACCAGGCCAGCCGCGGCGGGGAAAGTCCCCCGGCCGTCAGTCGGGGCGGGTTCGCCGCCGGCCACGCCTTTTCGATGGGGTCGAGGAACAGTTCCCGCGCGAGGTAGCCGATGAGCGACAACTCCAGTTCGGTCGGGTCGCGGTCGGCCGGCAGCGCGGCCGGTGTCTCGCCGACCAGCCCGGCGAGCAGCGCCAGCAGGAACGGCCGGCGGAAGACCAGAAGGCCGGTGCCGTCGTCTTCGGCGGAAAGCGGGATCGCGGTCGCGTCGTCGGGGAGGGCCGACAGCCCGGCCCCGACCCCGACCACCTCGACGTTCCCGACCGCGAGCGTCGCGGGGTAAGGGAGGAGACGGGCCCACGGCTCGCCGGCCCGCCGGCACGCGGCGGTCAGCCACCGATTCGCCTGCCGGCCGAGTTCGCCCGGCGGCGGCTTCCGAAAATCGAACGCGGCCTGCGTCATTGAACGACGTATTCCTCAAACAGTACGGACTTGATCCGGCTGTTCCCGTCGGGGTACAGCACGTCCTCGATCCGCTCCAACAGCTCGCGCTGCGACCGGGTGACCCCGCTCGACCCGCTCACGTCCTTGACCGACTTGCCGGCCAGGTGCGTAATCATCGCGCTCTTGATCGCGGCCTTCTTCTTGGTCACCAAGTCGAGAACTTCCTTCTCGGCGTCGGCCTCGACCAGGAACGCCATCTTCACACGAAGATACCGTTGGAGCCGGTCTTCGGACAAGTTCACCACGAGATCGCCGAACGGGACGATCGCGGTCTTGGCGTCTTTTTTCTCTTTCCCCTTATCCTCTTTGGACTTACCGACGAGCGCGGGGACGTTCACGACCATCGGGAACGCGGCCCCGCCGCCGCCGAAAATCAGACAAATGGCGAGGATGAGGAACTTTTTGCTCTTCTTCTTGGGGGCGGCTTCGGCCGCCGGCGTGGGCGTGGACATGGTGCGGATTCCAGGTGGGAAGTTCGGGTCGTTGGGTTTTCGGTCTTTGTTCTGGCGCCGGCGAGATACTCGCCTCCCAAGAACCTAGACGCTTCAAGTCGTGTGGTCGGGCCGTGGTTTTCAGCCCGCAGGGCTGGGACAACGTAGCCCGGGCAACGCCCCGGGTGGAAAGCTATGTGGTCCCAGCCCTGCGGGCTGAAGAACGAAACACCCACCACACGGGTCACTACAGAAGAATCGTTGAACCCTACTTCACTTTCCCCTCCAGCACGCTCGGCGCAACCGGCCCGACCGCGGATTGGCCTGCCGCGGGCGCTCCGTCTGTGGCTGGGGCGCAAGTATTCGCCCCGGCCGAAACCGAAATCACCCCGGGCACCGGAAGCCCCTGGAGGGCCAGAACCGCCTCGTGACACACCCACCGCTGGAACAGCGCCGGCGATTGCAGGGCCACGTCGGGGGCGAACACGTTGTCGTCGCCGATCGGGAGGTTGTTGTTCCGCAGGAACGCCGGGCGCGGGTGGGAGTACTGGCGGTAGTAGATACGGCACCGCTCCGCGGTCGCGGGGTCGGTCGTGTCCCACAACCCGTCCACCGATGCCACTACCTTCGCCTGCTGCGGCCCGACCGCCTGGAAGATCAGCCCGATCCGCGGCAGCGGGTACGGCGAGTAGTGGGTCACGATCCCGTGAACGATGACATCGGCGCCGGTCTGTTTGGCGATGGCGAGCATCGCGGCCTCGTCGAACCGGCCCCCGCGGTGGATCTGCGTCGCCAGAATCGCCCGGTCGTCGGGCGGGGCGGAAATGACCTCCCAGCGGCCCTGGCGCTGGAGTTCGGAGGTGAACGCGGCCCGCACCTCGTCGCCGGCGCGGGTGTGCTCCGATTCGTTCAAAAACGGGAGCACGAGTACGCGGTCCACGCCCTGCCACTCCCACCCGGCGAGGTGGTACTGGCTGAACGTCGGCGGTTGCGGGCGGCGATTGGGGAACCGCCCCTTCTGGAGAATGCCGCACCCGGCCGCGAGCACGACAACGGCGACGGCCGCGAGGCGCCTCATGGCTTCTTCTCCGGCGGGTACAGCCGCTCGAGCGCGCCGATGATGCCCTTCAGGAAGGTGATGTCTTCTTCTTCCAGTTGCTTGATCTTGCTCTGAAGAATGATGATCTGGGCTTGCAGGGCGGCGCGGGTCTTGGCCGCCTCGGCGGTGATCGAATCGACCTCGCGGGCGGCCTCGGCGAGCGCCTGCTCGCGCCCGACGCCGGCGGCCTCGAGCTCCTTGACGCGGGCGAGCAGCTCGCGGTTCTGCGCGAGCAGCCCTTCCAGGTGGAGGGTGAGCTCGACGATCCGGTCGGTGGGAACCTCGCCCGGGCCGAGGGCGAGTCGGCCGCCGGCCGCGGTCGGGGTGTTGCGCACGTGCGGGTCGGCCGGGCGCGGGCCGCCGGGCGCCGGGGGCACGGGCGGCACCATCGCCGGCGTCTGCGGATCGCCCGCGGTCGACCAGACCGGCGGCGAGTGGATCAGGCGCGGGGGGGCGAGCGGGGCCGGCGTTGTCGGCGGGACGGCTGGCCCGACCGGGGTCGGCGCGGCGCTCCGGGTCGTGCCGGCGCCACCGGCCGCGATCACCGTCCCGCCGGGAATAGTCTCGTTCGCGGCCGATGTCCCCGCGGGAGCCGCGCCGCCGGTCGCGGGCGGAAGCGGGATCGGGGGCGTGGTGGAATCGGGACGGCTCCCGCGCAGCGGCCCGCAGCCCGTCGCCAGAGCGGCGACGAGCAGGCACGAGCCGAGTCGCGTTAGCGTCCGCGCGTCCAATGCCCCTCCGTGGGCTGTCTGTTCGGGTGGGTCGCGCTCTCCGAGAGCGACGGCTTCAAAATCCGTTGCACCTGCGAGAAACCGGGTATCATTTCTGGGGTGCGACTCCGGCTCTCGGAGAGAGCCGGCCACCCGAAACGGTCAGTACTCGCAGCGGATGCAAATCCGCTCGCCGCAGGTACACACGATCTGGATGACGCGGATCGCGTCGTCTTCGTGGAACACCTGGATTTTCGGCTCCGGGCCGCCGACCGGGCGCGGCGGCCCGATCCGCACCGCCTCGCCGGACACTCGAATACGTGCGCCCGGGACGATCAAACTCCCGGCCACCGGCGGCCCCTCGTCCATGCCTCGCTCCTCACGGTTCACCGGGCTATACCGGCTCGCCCGAAGGTGTCAACCGCACTGCCGACAGGTTCCCTAAACTCCCACGCCGGCGGCCCGGTTCGCGGCGCGAATCTGTTCGCCCAGCTCGAACAGCGCTTTACTCAACAATCGCGACACCCGCGACACCGACAGGCTCATCACCGCGGCGATTTCCTTCAGCCGCAAGTCTTGCTGGTAGTACATCGTGACCGCGGTGCGCTCCTTCGGCGGCAGCGCCTCGATCGCGGCGGCGAGCTGTGCGGACTGTTCGGCCCGCTCGGCCTCGTCGTCGGGGGCTTCGGCCGCGGCGGCCGGCTCCAGCGCGTTCGGCTCCGCGGTCTGCTCCCACGACATCGTCTTGGCGAACCGCTCGGCCGCGAGCGTGTCGGCGACCTCGTCGGCGGTCATCCCGGTGGCCGCGACGAGCGCCTCCACCGTGATCGGGTGCGGGAGCATCCGGTACGCCTTGCGGAGCTGCGCCACGCGGCCGAGTACGTGTTGCGGAAGCGGGCTGTTGCGCCGCAGTTCGTCCACGATCGCTCCACGAATCCGCAGATAGGCGAACGTCTTGAACTGGGCGTTGCGGGTCGGGTCGAACTTCGATGCCGCTTCGACCAGCCCGAGTACCCCGGCCGATTCGAGGTTCTCCGCGTCGGCCGACGCTGGCATGTCGCCGAGTAACCGGCCGATGACGTGCTTCACCAGCGGCAGGTGGCTCAGAATGAGGTCGTCGCGCCGCTGTTGCTCGGCGGTTCGTTGGTAGGCTCGCAATGTTCCGCTCGGTCCGGTCATGGTGCAAAGCTCGGGCGAGTCGAGGGCAATTACGCTTTCGGTTCAAACAGCGACGCGACCGCGGACGGCCCGCCGCCGGTCAGTTCTTCCGGCCGGATCACCGCGACCGGCTCCATCAGCAGATCGTTCGGGATCTCCTGGTAGGAAATCACGACCAAGTCTGCCAGCGCGCGGACCAGCGAGTGCCGCACCGCGCGGCGCAGGCTCGCGTCGCACAAGAGCGTGACCTCGTACCCGCGGGTGTTGGCCTTCCGCAGTTCGTCGGCCAGCCGCAGCGTCAGTTGTTCCAACCGCGAGGGGTCGATCACCAACTGTTGACCCTGTACGGACCGGCGGAGTTCCACTTCGAGCCTCGGGTCGAGGACGATCGCCCGAATGCGCCCGGTCGGGTCGCGGAACCGGTCCACCACCGACCGGCCGATGTCGATTCTCACGCGCTCCGCGAGTTCGCTGGGGTCTTTGATCGTCGGGGCGTGCGTCGCGAGGCTCTCCAAAATGCGGGGCAGGTTCGACACCGGCACCCGCTCGTCCAACAGCAACGTTAGCACGCGGTGGAGCGTGCCCATCGATACCACGGACGGAATCACCTCTTCCACGACGGCCGGCGACGTTTCGCGAACCTTGTCCACCATCGCCTTCAGGTCTTCGCGGCTGAGCAGCTCGCCGGCGTGGCGGCGAACCACTTCGCCCAGGTGCGTGATGATGACGTTCGGCGCGTCCACCACGGTGAACCCGGCGGCCTCGGCGCGGTTGCGGTCGGCGTCGGTGATCCACCGGGCGGGCAGCCCGAACGCGGGCTCCTTCGTCACCTCGCCCGCGAGCGAAATCTTCGAGGCGCCGCCGGGATCGATCGCCAGCCACAAATCCGGCCTCACGTCGCCGCGGGCCACTTCCCGGCCGCCCAGGAGTACGCGGTACGTCGGCGGGTCGAGCTGGATGTTGTCGCGGACGCGCACCGCGGGCACCCACAGCCCGTTCTGCTTGGCGAGGTCGCGGCGCAGCCCGCCGATGCGGTCGAGTAGCCCCGGCCCGCGCTTCGCGGACACCAGCGGGACCAGCGCCGCGCCGATCTCCAGGCTGATGCGGTCGGCCTGGAGGAAGTCGTCGAGATACCCTTCCACCGGGGATTTCGGGGCCGCGCCCGGTGCGGCTCCGGCCGCGTCGTCGGGGGGCGGCGCGGGCTTCGCCGCGGGCCGCGCCCGCAACCGTTGCGACAGGAAGAACAGCCCCGCGCCCAGCGCCAGGAACGGGATCGTCGGCATTCCCGGCATGATCCCCAGCCCCAGCAGGATGAACGACCCGAGCCGGAGCGGCCCGGCCGCCGCGTCGAACTGGTTGCCGATCTCCTGCCCCAGGCTGCTGTCGGACGTGGCCTTCGTCACCAACATGCCGCTCGCGGTCGCGGTGATGAGCGCGGGGATCTGCGTCACCAGCCCGTCGCCGACGGTCAAAATCGAATAGGTGCGGATCGCCTGTTCCAGGGGCATTCCCTTCGTCAACCCGATGATGAATCCCCCCACGAGGTTGATCGCGGTAATGATGATGGCCGCGATCGCGTCGCCGCGAACGAACCGGCTGGCCCCGTCCATCGTGCCGTAGAACTCGCTCTCGCGCATCAGCTGCGCCCGGCGCCGTTTCGCTTCGGCCTCGTCGATCAGGCCCGCGTTCATCTCCGCGTCGATCGCCATCTGCTTGCCGGGCATCGAGTCGAGCGTGAACCGGGCCGCGACCTCGCTCACCCGCCCCGCCCCCTTCGTGATGACAATGAACTGGATCACGATGAGGATCAGGAAGATCACCAGCCCGACCACCAGGTTGCCGCCGACGACGAACTTGCCGAACGCGTCCACCACGCTGCCCGCGTTCCCGTTCAGGAGGATCAACCGCGTGGTCGCGACGTTCAGCGCCAGTCGGTAGAGCGTGAGCAACAACAACAGCGACGGGAACGTCGAGAAGTCCAGCGGCTGCCGCACCGTGAGCGTGATGAGCAGCAGGAGGATCGTCGCTCCGATGTTGAACGCCAGCAGCATGTCCAGAAGGAAGGTCGGCAGCGGCACGAGGAACACGAGCAACAGCCCGAGCAGCGCGAACGAGAGCAGCAGCTCGCTGCGGGCCAGCAGCGGGCGGGCCGGGTCGGTCAGCGTTGTCCGCGGGTCGGTCGCCATCGGAATCCGTTCGCCCGTCGCCTCAATTGGCGACACTGAGATTTAGAACACAGGGGCCGCACAACCGGTTCAGCCGGTCAGCGCCGGCCTGATTTCCGCTTCGCGGAGCCGCGGTTTCGGCCGGGGCGCGAAGTTTCCTTTTTCAGTCGCAGGTCGCAAGGTCGAAAGTCGTAAAGTCGAAAACCAAGACACCGACTGTCTTCGACTTTACGACTTTCGACCTTGCGACCCGCGACTCAAACCGTTCCCCGCAGCCGGTACACGAACGCCAGCACCTCCGCGACCGCCTTGAACAGCGCGCCGGGGATCGCCCGGCCTTCCTTCACGCCGGCGTGCAGCGCCCGTGCCAGCGGGGGCCGCTCCACCACCACGACACCGTTCTTGCGGGCGACTTCGGCGATCCGCTTGGCGAACGGCCCGGTGCCCTTCGCCACCACCACCGGGGCCGCGTCGCGGACCGGGTCGTACCGCAGGGCCACCGCGTAGTGGCTCGGGTTCGTCACAACCACCGTCGCCTTCGGCACTTCGGTCAACATCTTCCGCTTCGAGCGCTCGCGGGCGATCTGCCGGATTCGCGCCTTGATCTGCGGGTCGCCGTCCTCTTCCTTCAGTTCGCGCTTCAGTTCCTCCTTCGTCATCCGCAGCGACTGCTCGAACTTGTACCGCTGGTAGAAGTAATCCAGCACCGCAACGAGCGCGACCGCGGCGGTCAGGTACAGCGCCAGCCGCATCACGACCGCCCAGGCCGCCGGGGCGGCGCCCGCGAGCCGGTCGCGGCCGAGCGACGCGATGATACCCGCCCGGCCCTCCAACACGATGTACGCGACGATCGCCAGTGCCGCGACCTTCAGCAGCGTAAGCCCACCCTTCACGAGCGCGGACACGGAAAACAACCGCGACACACCGTTCGCCGGGTTCAGTTTGTTGAGGTCCGGCGACAGCTTCTCCGTGTTGATCTGGAACCCGACCTGCGCCACGCTCGCGGCGATCCCGACCGCCAGCAAGATGCCCATTAGCGGGAGCAGCGCCGCCAGTACTCGCGTTGTCGTGCGGGCGAACAGCTCGGCCGCCGCGGCGGTGTCGAACTCCGGGTGGAACGCCCGCGGGAGGTCGGCGCGGAACACGCCGAGCATCGCGGACCACAAATCCGGCCCGAAGTTCATCAGGCCGATGACGCCAGCGAGTACGACGAGCGCGCCGACCAGTTCCTGACTGAACGGTACCTGACCCTGTCGGCGCGCCTCCTCGCGCCGGCGCGGGGTCGGGTCTTCGGTCTTCGATTCTTGATCGACTTCTTCGGCCAAGCGTCACCGAACTTCGCTTGTCTTCCTTCATGTGGCACCGGCTTTCCAGCCTGTGTGCCGGATAACTTGAGGGCACACAGGCTGGAAAGCCGGTGCCACGAAAATCCAAAGAGACCCGCTAAATCGGGTCACTACAAACTTAAAGTCGCCCCCAATCGCCCGATGATGGCGTTCAGGGTCAGCACGAATTCCGGCAGCAGAAACAGCCCGCCGAACAGCACCACGAACACCTGGAGCGTGAACCCGACCGAGTAGATGTTCAGCGCCGGGGCGGCGCGGGCCATCACCGCGAGCGTGATCGCCAGGAGGAACAGGCACGCGGCCAGCGGGGCCGCGAGCAACAGGCCCATTTCGTATGCGGTCGCCAGGCCGTTGATCGCCGGCCCGGCCTGCGGGACGTTCATTCCGCCCAGCGGGTACGCCGCGAACGATGCGTGCAAGACGCCCAGAACGACGTGGTGCCCGTCGGCGACGAGGAACACCAGTCCGGCGACCGTCTCGAACACGGTGGTGAGCGGGCCGGCCGCGGAGTCGCCGGTCGGGCCGGGCAGCGGGGCGACGTTCAACCCGACCTGCGTGGTAATGAACTCGCCCGCGATCCGCGCCGGGAGCAGGAACAGCCCGAACGCGAACCCCATCGCGGCCCCGATCAGCGCTTCCCGCGCGAGTGCCAGCCCGTAGCGGAGCGATTCCACTTCCAACTGATCGCCGGGCGGTTGTATGTTCGCCGGCGGCGCGGTGTTCAGGTAGAACGCGGCCAGCGCCAGCACGAACCCGGCCTTCACCAGTCGCGGGGCGCGCGCGGAAAATAGCGGCATCACCGCGACGAACGCGCCGAGCCGCGCCAGCAGCAACCCCGCGTACACCGCCAGCGCCGGCGTCACGTGTCACCTCCCACGCCCGCCGCGTAGGCGATCATCCGCTTCGTGAACGCCACCGCTTGCTGAAACGAAAATCCCAGCGTGACGACGATCGCCAACCCGACGAGGATGATTCGCGGGACGTAGCTGAGCGTCTGGTCCTGGATGCTCGTCACCGTCTGGAAGATGCTCACGACGAGGCCGACGACGAGGCTGACGACCAGCGCCGGCAGCGCGACCAAGAGCGCGACGAGGAACAGCTCCTGCGTCATGCGGATGACTTGTTCGATGCTCATAGCCCCTCCGGGGCAGTGGTTAGTGTCAGTGGCGAGTGGGCAGTGAAGAGTGAAGACAGTTCGGTTTGCTTCGCCCTCGTATTCGGTGTCCTCTTCAGCACTGCGCTGCCCGCCGTCTTTTCTTCTCACTGCCCACTCGCCACTGACACTAACCACTGCGCTAGCCGTAACTCGCCGCGATCGCGTACGTCACCAAATGCCACCCGTCGGCCAGCACGAACAGCAGGATCTTGAACGGCGCGGAGATCGTCACCGGCGGCATCATCACCATGCCCATCGACGTGAGCACGCTCGACACCACGAGGTCCACCATCAGGAACGGCAGGTAGATGCAGAACCCCATGATGAACGCGGTCTTCAACTCGCTGATGACGAACGCCGGGATCACCGTGAGGAACGGCGTGTCCTCGGGCTTCTTCACGGTCTCGTTTTTCGACAGGTGCAGGAACAGCGCCAGGTCGCGCTCGCGGGTGTGGCGGAGCATGAACTTCTTGTGAATCTCGGTGCCCTTGCGCACCGCGTCCGGGCCGCTGAGTTGCTTGTTCAAATACGGTTGTAGCGCGTCCTTATCGATTTCCGTGAACGTCGGCTGCATGATGAACAGCGTGAGGAACAGGGCCAGCCCGGTGATGACGAGGTTCGGCGGCACGTTCTGCGTCGCCAGCCCCTGGCGCACGAACGACAGCACGATGACGACGCGGGTGAACGAAGTGACCGTCATGAGGGCTGCGGGCAAGAGCGCCGACAGCCCCAGGACGAGCGCGATCTGCACCGGCGGTGAGACGTTCTGCAAGTTCGGGCCGTTCGGGCCGAACAGGTCGCCGAGGTCGCCCATGATGCCTCCCGTAGCAACGGGCGGCATTTAGCCGGAGTCGGGCGGCGAGTCAACCCGGAGAAGGTGCGTCGGCGCGAGCGTCACGGGGCGGGCTTCTGCGGCCCGAGCGCGGAGCGGGCCTCGCGCGCCAGGAGCGTCCCGGTCCCGGCCGCCCAGGTTTCCAGGAGCCGCCGGGATTCGGCCGTGTCGATCCGCTGAACCACCTCGACCCCGCGTGCTACCCACACCTCCTCGATCCACGCGACCGAGTTGGTGACACTTTTGGCGATGATCTCTTCCGCCCGGCGCCGGACCTCGCGCGATTTCGACGTGGCCAGCGCGTCTCGGACCGCACGGGTCGCCGCACCGCCGAGCCGGATCAGTTCCTGCGTCGCCTTTTCGCGGGTCTCGAACTCGTCGTCGTCGAGTTCGGCGATCAGCTTCGCGACCCGCTCGTTCGCGTCGCCCGGGGCGACCTTCGGCAATCGTTCCTTCAGGAGCGGGAGCGCGAGGTCCGGTGCGGCGGCCAGGCGCCAGACCGCGTCGCCGGCGGCGACCGGATCGGAACCCGCCAGCGCCTTCCACAGGGTCTCGACCTCTTCCGCGGTCGGTTTCGCAACCGGCGGCGGGTCCTTCACCAGCGCGCGCACGTCCCACACCAGCGCCGTTCCCTGCCCGGGGATGAGGACGTCCGGCCCCTTCTGCGCCGGAATGCGGATGTCGGTCCCGGCGGTGACCAGGTGCCGGCCGTCCGGGGTGAACGCAACGAACCCGATGACCGGCTGCCCGGTCGCCCGCGACACCAGCTCCTTCCCGGTGCGCGCGTCGCACAGGCGGAACGAACCGGACCCGCCAGCGGCGATCAGCCGACCGTCGGCGGAGAACGCGACCGCCCACGAGGTCGCCGACAGCGGGCGCAGCACCCGCTCGCGCCCGCTGGCCGCTTCGATCACCCGTAGGAGCTGGTCGGCGGCCCCGACCGAGGCGAACGTGCGCCCGTCCGGCGCCCACGCCAGCGCGTTCGGTTCGCTCCGCGGCGCATTGATGTTCACTGTGTACAGTTCCCGGCCGACCGGGAGTTCCCACGCGCGAATCCGGCCGTCCCCGCACCCGAGCGCGAGCCGACCGCCGGTCCGTGCGAGGGCCATCGCCCGCACCGGGGAGAACTGATTTGCCGTGAGAGAAATCGCGGTCGCGGACGGTTGGCCCTTGGCCATGTCCAGATCCCAGAGCCGGAACGACGGCCCCGAACCCGACGCGGCCACGAACCGCCCGCCGCCCGCGAATCGGGCCACGGCCGTGCTCCCGTGCGCCCCGACCTGTCGGCCCTTCCCGGTGTCCAGGTTCCACACCCAAAAGCCGTCGGTCGAGTCCGAGGTCATCAACTCGCCGGCCGGTGTGAACGCCAGCGCGCCGACCGCCCGGTCGGTACGGAGCGGGGGGAGTATTTCCGCCCCGGTGGTCGGTTCCCAGAACCGCACGAGCCGGTCGCCGGCGGCCGTGGCCAGCCGCTTGCCGTCGGGCGAGAGGGCAGCGTGGGCGATGGCCCCGCCGGACTGCGGGAGTTCCTGCCCCGTCGCCACATCCCACAACCGAACCGTCCCGTCGTGCCCGGCCGAGGCGAGCATCGTTCCGTCGGCGGAGAACGAGAGCTCCGACACGTTGTTCCGCGGGTGCCCGGCCGCCGAGCGCAGCCGCTTGCCGGCCGAATCCCAGAAGTGAATCAGCCCGTCGCTGCCGCCGGTTGCCAGGATCGAGCCGTCCGGGGAGAACCGGACGCACGACCCCAGCGCGGTGTGAGCCGCGACCCGCAACAGCTCCTTCTCGGTGGCCACATCCCAGACCCACAGCTTGCTGTCCTCGCCGATCGAGGCCAGGCGCTTGCCGTCGCGCGAGAAATCGATCGAGAGCGTGTCGCGCGTCGGCCCAGTCAGTTTCGCGACCTGTGCCCCGGTGTCCGGGTCGTACAGCCGGATGGAGAAGTCCGCATCGACGACCGCCAGCATCCGGCCGTCGAGCGAGAACTGAACGTTCGATGTGCCCTGGCTGTTGTGGGCCGGGAACTTTTGAAGTTCCTGCGCGGTCTCCTCGTTCCACACGCGCACCGCGGAATCGTGACCCGCGGAGGCGATCCGCTTCCGGTCAGGCGAGTAGGCCACCGCGAGTACCTGCGCGGTGTGCCCCTGAAACTGACGAACCTCGGCGCCGGTATTCACGTCCCAGAGCCGAACGGTCTTGTCGCGCCCGCCGGTCACGATCCGCGCGCCGTCGGAGGAGTACGCCAGCGCCTCCACCCCGCCCGCGTGCCCGCGGAACCGGCGGACCTCGCTCCCGGTGGCCGCGTCCCACAGTATCAGGACGCGGTCAGCGCCCTGGCCGGCGGCGGCGGGGTTGCCGGCCGAGACGAACAGCGTGCCGGTCGGCGCGAACGCGACGTGGATCGCCGCGCCCGGCAGGTTCAACCGCGGGCGCCCGATCCGGGCGACGGCGCCGACCGGCAGCGGCCCGGGATCGAACCTGGGGCGTGGGGGCGGGGCCACGTCCGGTTGCCCCGCGGCGTCGCCGGTCAGGATCAGCGCTGCCAGTAGGCCGAGGCCGGCCGCGCGCCGCGAGAAGGTGAGACCGCGCATCGACGCCCCCCGGTGTTGCAAGACGAGTGATTCAGGTTACTCCGACCCCCTCCCACCGGTCAACGGTCGCCGCTATAACGGCACAACCACCGCACGCGCCGGAGTTGTTACATGAAGGTTCACGAGTACCAGGCCAAAGAACTGCTCGCCGCCGCGGGCGCGAACGTGCCCAAACACATCGTCTGCAAATCGCCCGACGATGTCGCGGCGGCGTTCGACACGCTCAGTAACGGCGGCGGGGTGATGGTCAAGGCTCAGATTCACGCCGGCGGACGCGGCGCCGGGCAACTCGTCGGCTATTCGGACAAGCTCGGCGGCGTGAAGTTCTGTTCCAACAGAGACAAAGCCCGCTCCGTCGCCGAGACGATGTTCAAGCACCCTCTGAAGACCCTTCAAACCGGCCCGGACGGGCAGCCGATCCGCACGCTCATCGTTCAGGCCGACGCCGCCCCGGACAAGGAGTACTACGTCGCGGTGGTGTTCGACCGCGCGATCGGGCTGCCGGTGCTGATGGCCAGCGCCGCCGGCGGGATGGACATCGAGAAGGTCGCACACGACACGCCGGAGAAGATCCTCAAGGTGCCGTTCGCTCCCGAAACCGGGCTGTTGCCGTTCCAGGCGCGGAGGCTGGCCTACGAACTCGGGTTCGCCGGCGATCAGGTCGGCAAGGTCGAGAAGATCATGCTCGCGCTGTCGAAGGTGTACCTCGAAAAGGACGCGACGCTCGCGGAGGTGAACCCGCTGGCGGTGACGAAGGCCGGCGACGTGGTGGTACTCGACGCGAAGTTCGACTTCGACGACAACGCGCTGTTCCGCCACCCGGACGTTGCGGCGCTGCGCGACGAGAGCGAAGAGAACCCGGCCGAGGTGCGCGCGGGCAAGGCGAACCTGAACTTCATCCAACTGGACGGCACCATCGGCTGCCTCGTCAACGGCGCGGGCCTCGCGATGGCGACGATGGACATCATCAAGCACGCCGGTGAGAAGCACGGCGTCGCGCCCGCGAACTTCCTCGACGTCGGCGGTGGCGCCACGCAGGAGCAGGTGACGAAGGCCTTCAGCATGATCCTGAAGAGCCCGAAGGTGAAGGCGATCTTCGTCAACATCTTCGGCGGCATCATGAAGTGCGACGTCATCGCGAACGGCGTCGTCGCGGCGGCGAAGGAGCTCGGGCTCAAGGTGCCGCTCGTCGTGCGCCTCGAGGGCACGAACGTCGAGCTCGGACGCAAGATCCTGAACGAGAGCGGTCTCGCCATCCAGGCCGCGAGCACGATGGCGGACGGTGCGGCGAAGATCGTCGAAGCAGTCAAGGCAGGTGCAAAGTGAGCATCCTCGTCGGAAAGAACACGAAGCTCCTCGTCCAGGGCATCACCGGCGGCGCGGGCTCGTTCCACGCCAAGCAGATGATCGAGTACGGGACGAACGTCGTCGCCGGCGTCACCCCGACGCGCGGCGGTGAGAAGTTCGAGGGCAAGGTCCCCGTCTTCGACACCGTCGAGCAGGCCGTGAAGGCGACGGGCGCGAACGCCTCCGTCATCTTCGTTCCGCCGCCCGGCGCGGCCGACGCGATCCTCGAGGCGTTCGACGCCGGCGTCGAGCTCGTCTGCTGCATCACCGAGGGCATCCCGGTCGTCGACATGCTCGGCGTCCGTCGCGTGCTCGAGGCGGCGCAGGCCGACGCGCGCGCGAAGGGCGCGAAGTCCATCCCGCGGCTCATCGGGCCGAACTGCCCCGGCGTCATCACGCCGGGCGAGTGCAAGATCGGCATCATGCCGGGCCACATCCACAAGGCCGGACACATCGGCGTCGTCTCGCGCTCCGGCACGCTCACGTACGAGGCGGTCGGTCAGCTGACGGCTCTCGGCATCGGCCAGTCGACGTGCGTCGGCATCGGCGGCGACCCGGTCAACGGCATGGACTTCGTCGACGTGCTCGAGCTGTTCCAGAACGACCCGGACACGCACGGCGTCATCATGATCGGTGAGATCGGCGGCGGCGCAGAGGAGCGCGGCGCGGAGTTCATCAAGAGCAAGATGACGAAGCCCGTCGCCGCGTTCATCGCGGGCACGACGGCTCCGCCGGGCAAGCGCATGGGTCACGCCGGCGCGATCATCTCGGGCGGCAAGGGAACGGCCGCCGCGAAGATCGCCGCGCTCACCGCCGCCGGCGCGAAGGTCGCGCCGACGCCGAGCGACATGGCGAGCACGCTCAAGTCGATGATGGCGTGAGCCGAGCGAGCGTCTGTTCTCTTTTCTCTTCTTTGATCACCTCACCCCCGGCCCCTCTCCCTGAAGGGCGAGGGGAGCAAGAGAAAGCCCCTCTCCCTTCAGGGAGAGGGGTTTGGGGTGAGGTCTAAAAATCCCTCATCAGCCTTAGAACCGGACGCGCAGCCCCTCCGCCGTCGTCTCGACCGGAGGCTTCCAGCGGGAAGCTCGCACCGTGAAGTACGTGGCGACGCCCGCCGCGATCAGCGTGACCCCGCCGAGGGCGAGGGTGGCGATCCCCGTGCTGCTCTGGATGCCTTCCCCCGAGAACGCGGTTCGAAGCCCCACGATCGTCGTGGCGACGCCGGCTCCGGCCGTCACGCCCCACGCCGTCCACATCGGGTCGCGGTACGGGTTCGGCTCCTCGTGCAGTCGCGTCGCGTCGGCGCGAACGCGGACGCGCTCGCCGGGGTTCATCGTCAGCGTTTGGGCGATCTGCCGGTAGCCGGTGCGCGTGATCGAGAGCCGGCGCTCGCCCGGATTCACGAGCACCTCGCGTTCGCTCTCCCGGGCCACGCACGTCGGCGCGTAGCTCGTGGCGTCGATCGCGCAGCGGCCGTCGACGCGCACCTCGATCCCGTCGACGTTGCTCGTCACCGTCATGTGCGCGAGCCGCGGTTCGAGTCGGCCGAGCACCTCGGCGACCTCGGCACGGCGCTCCTCGGCGACGGCCGCGCCGAGGTAACGCTTCAGCATGACGACGGCCGTCACGTCATCGCCGACGGTCTCGCTGCAACGGGCGATCTCCCGGAGCAGCTCCACGTCGCGCGATTCCTCGTATTGCTCCTCGAGCGCCTTCAGGTTCGGTGCGCAGGTGACGTCCCGCGGCTCGATCGCGAGGTCACGATCGATCGTCGGTCCGTGCTCTTGCCGCGGACCCGGCGGGAGGTCGGCGTGGGCGAGGGAAGGAACTGCCAGGCCCGTCGCCACGACGAGCGTCGCGACGTGCCTTCGTCTCATGTGCTCGCGCCTGCCACGCTGCGGAGCGTAGCACGGGGGCGTCAGCCCGGAGGCGGAACGCTCGGCCGGTGCGAAGGCGGAGCGACGCTCGGACGGTGCGAGGGACGGATGCTCCCGCGACGAGCCGGCATCTCGCTCGCAGCACGCGGGCGCTCGCTGACCGTCGACATGACGTACTGCTCGCTCTCGAGCGCGGCGGTCCACACGTCGAGGAGCTCCGATCGGTGTTCCAGGTCGAGTGTCACCTCGGCATCGACGACGGCGTAGTCGGCCGTCTCGGCGGTGACGGCGAAGAGCATCGACGCGTCGTCGGAGTGTCCCTCGTCGCGCACGCCGTGGCGGTCGAAGAAGGTGCGATCGATCTCGGGGCACGCTCGCACCGCGAGGCGCTCGAGGATCGGGAAGAGCGGTGGGATCACCGCCTCGACGGAGGCGAGGACGGCGCAGGCCACAGCGAAGTTTCGGTGGTCGACGACCTCGCGCAGGTGCTCGTTCATGCGCCGAACGATCGGAAGGGTGCGTTCTGCCTCTGCCTGGGCGCGGGAGACGCCGATCGACGCGAGCATCTTGAGGTACAGATTCGGGTGCGCGGCGGCGAGATCACCGCGCCCCATCTCCTCGTAGATGTTGTCCATCAGCGCGAAGCGGCTCCGGAGATCGGGCGCTCGCCCACCGAGCGAGCAGAGCAGCCCGGTGAACGGAGAGACGATCTTGTAGATGCTCGTCAGCACGAACGCGACGGCCTCACGTGAAGGCGTCCGCTCGGTCGGCACCGTCAAGAACGAGTGACGGTAGTAACGATGCTCGCGCGAGCGGCGGAGCATGTCGTCGAAGAAGTTCCGGTTTTCGATGCTGAGAGAAGTCGTGAAGTCACCAGGTCGGTACGGATTGTCGAAGTGTTCCACTTGGCCCCCTTGGTTACTTGCGTGATCACTCTGACGTGAGACGCGACAAACGCTCCCGGATTCGACGTTTCGAATAAAATTGGTGTTCCTCCGTGTGGCCTTCAGCTACTTAAACGTCTATATCCCAGATGGGACAGGGGCGGGTTCGGCTCGTCCGAGGGGGGGGTCACATGCAGAGCATCCCGGTTTCGTCGATCGAGACGTCGAGGGTGGGGAGCACCGATGCCGTCAGCGCGCTCTCGTCGATCGCGCTGAGCGGCTTCTCCAGCGCGAGCGAGGCGACGCAGGAAGTCTTCCGCCTGATCCACGAGATCGCCGGACTTCGCATCTGTGTGCTCTCGCGCGTCGACTTCGACGCGAACACGCTCACGGTCGTCGAAGCGCTCGATCGCGCCGGCCTCGGCGTCGCGAGCGGCATGGTGGTGCCCGCGGACTCGATGCCGTGCGACTACGTCGGGCGTTCGACGAAGCCGCTCCGCATGGATGATCTCGACACGTACCCGTTCTTCCGTGACCTCCCCGCACGGAAGAAGATGGGCCTGCGCTGTTACCTCGGCGTTCCGCTCCGCCGGAGCGACGGGACGGTCTGGGGAACCCTCGCCGCCACCGATACGGAGCCACACGAGCTCTCGGACGGGCAGCTGCAGATGCTCTGCGTCTTCGCGAAGATGCTCGTTCTCGAGTTCGAGCGCGAGGAGCAGCGCGACGCGATCGCCGCGCACGCGCAGATGCTCGCCGAGCGGCTCGCGATGGCGGAGGCGCTCGAGGAGGAGCGGCTCCGCGCGGTCCGTCTCGAGACGGTGCTCGAGGCCGCGGCCACCGTCAGCCACGAGGTCAACAATCCGCTCACGGTCCTCCAGCTTCGGCTCGCGCGGCTGCAGAAGCGCTGCGCGCCCGACGACTCCGCCTCGGTCGACGACATCACCGCCGCCACCGAGGCGGCCGAGGAGATCCGTCAGGTCACGGTGACGCTGCGCAACGTGGTGCAGCCGGTGAGCACGCACTATCTCGCCGGCCGAAAGACGCGGATGATCGACCTCGCCGCCTCCTCCGTCGGGGCCAGCACTCCGGATCGCAACCGGAGCTGACGCTACTCGCGCACGCCGATCTCGGTGCGCTCGAGCGCGAGCTCGAGGTCGGCGAGCACACGCCGGAAGGCGTCGAGCCCCGCGACGCCGAGGACACCGCCCGCAGGGCCGGCGCTTCGACCGCACGAGTACAGGCCGAGGATCGGCGTCGCCGGTCCGAGACGATCGCCGAAGGCGAACGTGTCGTCGACGTGCCCGAGGTGACCGCGGGTGATGCCGAGCTGCGCCTCGAGCTTCTTCGGGTGGTGCAGGACGGCGTCCGTGACCAGCGCCCGCGTGCCCGGAGCGAAGCGCTCGACCGTGTCGAGCAGGGCCCCGGTGAGGTTCTCCTCCTCGGCGGCCCACGTCGTACCTGCGAGATCGTAGGGCGCCCACGGAACCACGATGGCCGCGCTGTGTCGCCCGTCCGGATCGCGAAGCGTGTCGTCCGCGGCGGAAGGGAACGTGCACTCGAGGACGGGCGTGCCCGGGATCCGTCCTGCGCTCGCGTCCGCGAAGGCCTGACCGAGCGTCCGGAGCGCGTCCGTCTCGGCGCCCGGCACGAGGAACGTCGTGGCGCGGTGCTGACCGCGCTCGTCGTCGAGCGAGGAGAACCGCGGGAGCTGCGCGAGCGCGACGTTCAGCTTCGCGACGCTTCCCGTGCGCGAGAGTGCGTCGATGCGCCGGTTGTATTCGTGCGTGAGCCGCTCCGTGCCGACGAGGGCGCGGAGGCGCCACGGATCGGCGCTGACGACGACGGAGCCCGCCTGGATCGAGCGGCCGTCGCCGAGGACGACGCCCGTGACGGTGTTGCCCTCCACCCCGATCTGCGTGACGGTCGCGCCCGTCGTGATCACCGCGCCCGCTCCTTGCGCGCGCTCCGCGAGCGTCCGCGCGAGCGCGCCGAGCGATCCGCAGGACACCGCCCCGGCGCGACGCATCGCATGGCGCACGAGGAGCGGCACGCCGGTGCCGGCGCTCTCCCAGGAGGCGAACGAGCCGACGAGCGTCTCGGCCGCGAGCGCGGCCTTCACGAGGGCGCTCTCGAGGTCGAACTGCGCCACGTATTCGGCGAGGCTCCCGCGGCAGAGCCGCACGAAGCTCTCGCGTAGCGTCGGACGGACGTGGCGCTCGGCGACCTCCTCGACCGACGCGATCGAGGTGGTCCATGCCGGCGCGAGATCGGCGACGAGCGCGTCGAGCTCCGCCGCCATCGCCGCGAGCGCGCGCGCGTCGCCGCCTCCGACGACCCCGCCGGACGCGTGGTCGAGCGTGTCGCCGGCGAGGAGATGTCGACCGGGGCTCGTGGTCGGCACGAAGAGCGTCGGCGTCGTCGACGGGTCGCGCGAGACGTCGAGCGAAAGCTGAGCGGCGAGCTCCGCCGGAAGGAACGCCGGACGATGGGTCCCGGTGAAGACGGGAAGGCGCGGCGCCTTCGCGAGCGGGAACTCCGCGCGCGACATTCCACCGACGGCGGGCTTCGCCTCGACGATCTCGACGGCCAAGCCCGAGCGCGCGAGCAACAGCCCACAGATGAGCCCGTTGATCCCGGCTCCGACCACGACGACGTCGTTTTCCCGCCCCGTCATGCTCCGTTGTTCGCTGTACCACGTCCTTGCAGTTTTCGTCGCGCGATCCTAAACCCACGCCCACCAACCGCTGGAGCAAGCAAGCACATGGCAGTCGAACGTACGTTCTCGATCATCAAGCCCGACGCCGTCGAGAAGAACAAGGCAGGCGCGATCCTCGCGCTGCTCGAGGAGTCCGGGTTCAAGATCCTCGCGTGCAAGCGCGTGCACCTGACCCGTCAGGTCGCCGAGGGCTTCTACGCCGTGCACAAGGAGCGTCCGTTCTTCGGTGAGCTCGTTCAGTTCATGACGCGTTCGCCGGTGTTCGTCTCCGTCCTCGAGCGCGAGGACGCGGTCGCGCAGTACCGCAAGGTCATGGGCGCGACGGATCCGGCCAAGGCCGATGCGGGCACCATCCGCAAGCTTTTCGCCGCGAACATCGGCGAGAACGCCGTCCACGGCTCGGACTCCCTCGAGAACGCGAAGATCGAGATCGCGTACTTCTTCCCCGCGAACGAAGTCGCGCCGACCGCTGGCTGACCGCGCGCATTTCTCTTCACCGGAATGGGGCGCGGTTCGCCGCGCCGTGAGGGGCTGATGATCGACCACGACCAGACCATCGATCTCGATCCGCGCTTCGTCGAGGCGGCGTTTGCCGACCGCTCGAAGCTGAAGGACCGCGTGCACGCCGCTGCCGTCGAGCGGACGATCGCGCGGCTCGATCGCGGTGAGATCCGCGTTGCCTCGCAGCAGCCGGACGGCGAGTGGGTGACGCACGCGTGGATCAAGCAAGCCATCCTCCTGTACTTCGCGGTGCGCGGGATGGAGACCCTCTCGGTCGGCCCGTTCGAGTTCCACGACAAGATCCCTCTCAAGAGGGATCTGGCGGAGCAGAACGTCCGCGTGGTGCCCCCGGGCGTCATTCGTTACGGCGCGTTCTGCGAGCCCGGCGTCATCGTGATGCCGGGCTACGTCAACATCGGAGCCCGCGTCGGCTCGGGCTCGATGGTCGACACCTGGGCGACGGTCGGGTCGTGCGCGCAGATCGGAAAGGACGTCCACCTCGCCGGCGGCGTCGGCATCGGTGGCGTGCTCGAGCCCCCGAGCGCGCGCCCGGTGATCATCGAGGACGGCGCCTTCATCGGCTCGCGCGCCGTGATCGTCGAGGGCGTGCACGTCGGAAAGGAAGCCGTGATCGGCGCCGGCGTCGTCCTCACGTCCTCGACGGCGATCCTGGACGTGAGCGGCAAGGAGGTCGTCGAGCACCGCGGGCGCGTTCCGGCGCGCTCCGTCGTCATCCCGGGCATCCGCAACCGCCAGTTCCCGGCGGGCGAGTTCGGGATCCCGTGCGCGCTCATCATCGGTCAGCGCACCGAGAGCACCGACCGCAAGGTGAGCCTCAACGACGCGCTGCGCGACTTCGGCGTTCCGGTCTGACGTGGACGACTCCGCGCCGGCGACCACGACCACGAGGACCGCGACCGCCGTCTCGCTCGAAGAGACGCTCCTCTGGCTTTGCGCGATCCCGTCGCCCATCGGCGAGGAGAAGCAGCTCTGCGATGCCGTCGCAGAGCGCCTCGCGCGTCAGCCTCTCGCGGGCCCGATCCGTCGCTACGGCGACTCGATCGTCGTGCCCGTCGTGCGGACGAGGGAGGAAGGGCGTCCGCACATCGCTCTCGTCGGGCATCTCGACACGGTGCGGACCGAAAACGGCCCTGCGCGCGTGAGCGACGGGCGCGTGTACGGCGCCGGCGCAGCGGACATGAAGGCGGGCCTCGCCGTCATGATCGTGCTCGCGGAGACCGCCCCGCATCTCGTCGCGTGCGATCTCACGCTCGTCTTCTACGCGCGCGAGGAAGGGCCGTATGCCGAGAACGAGCTCGGTCCGGTGCTCGCCGCCGACGAGGAGCTCCGATCGATCGATCTGGCCGTGTGCCTCGAGCCGTCCGACAACAAGCTGCACCTCGGCTGCTGCGGGACGCTCCACGCGAACGTGACCTTTCACGGGAAGACGTCGCACTCGGCGCGCCCCTGGGAAGGCGAGAACGCGATCACGAAGGCGGCCCCGCTCTTCGCGCGGCTCGCAGCGCTCCGCCCGATCGAGCACGTGATCGACGGACACGTGTACCGCACGGTCACGACGGTCACGCAGGCGAACGGTGGACGCGGTCGGAACGTCGTCCCGGACACGTTCACGCTGAACCTCAATCACCGGTTCGCTCCGACCACGTCGATCGAACAGGCGCAGGCGGACGTTCGAGCGCTCGTCAAGCCCGAGGAGAGCGGCGCATCGATCGAGTTCACGGATCTCTCCCCGTCGGCGATGCCGAGCGCGAGTCATCCTCTCGTGCAGCGCCTCGTGAAGGCCGGCGTGCGGGGCATCGAGCCGAAGCAGGCTTGGACGGACGTGGCGCGCTTCTCGGCGCTCGGGATCGCCGCGATCAACTTCGGCCCGGGCGAGAACGCCCAGGCGCACCAGAAGAACGAGTCCACCGATTGCGCCCTCCTCTTCGACGGCTATCGGATCATGGTCGGCTGGCTGCTCGGTCTCGGGACCTGACGCCCGAAAGATCGCCACCCGCACGGCTACATTTTATGTAGCCTGCCGAGCTCATGAGGACTCTCGTTCGGGGGGCGACGGCGCTGGCCTTCGTCATGTTCGTCGTCAGCTGCAGTGGGCTCCTGAAGAAGAAGGAGGAGGACGCGGGCGGTGTGCCGGAGGCCTCCGTCGCGGTCGAGCCCGCGACGGCCGACGCAGAGGCGCCGGCCCCGACGCCGAGCGCCGCGCTCGCCACGAACGAGGGAGACGTCGCGCGCTTCCCCGACGAGACGAAGATGCCGGACGTCACGGCGACGCTGCTGCGCACGTACAACGTCCGCGAGGCTCCTCCGGCCGGCACCGTCGTCGCGAGCCTGCCGAAGGGCACGTCGGTCACGCAGATCGCGCAGCGCGCCGGTAACTTCCTCGTCACCTTCGACAACCCGAAGGCCCCCGGCACGAAGCTGATGGGCTGGATCTACCGCGACGCGTTCAGCGCGGTCGTCGCGGACGCCGGACCGCTCACGTGCCCGAAGGGCGAGGTGATGCTCTTCGGCGACGTGCCCTTCTGCGGGAAGGTCTGCGGCGACGACTCGATGTGCCCGGCGGGCCAGGCCTGCAAGGGCCAGGCGAACAAGCTCCTGCCGAACGGCAAGGCGGGCGATGGCCTGACCGTGTGCACGATCTTCCATCCGCACGACGCGGGCGTCTCGCCGTCGCCGGGGCCGCTACCCATCATCATCTTCGACGCGGGCAAGCCGGCGACGACCGATGCCAGCGCCCCGGCGCCCGTCGTCGATGCTGGTCCGAAGCCGACGCCGCCCACCGGTGCCGACGTCGTTCCGCCCGGCGCAGGCAACTCGTGCCCCGCCGGCTTCCTCTTCGTCGACAAGACGAAGAAGTGCCACCGCGGCTGCCCCGGCGGCATCACCGCGCAGCAGTGCAACGCGAAGTCCTTCTGCATCAAGTGCGACAAGGACAACAAGAAGGTGTGCGCGGACACGCGCGATCAGTGCAAGTGAGGACCACGATGAGGACCAGCGTGACGTTCGTTCTCTCGACGGCGATCTTCGCCGGTTCGATCCTCGGCTGCAGTGGCCTCCTCAAGAAGAAGGCCACCGCCGACGCCGGGGCAGAGGACGAGAGTGCTTCGGTTTCGGTGGTCGACGCGGCGACCGTCGCCGCGACAGGGCTCGGCGCGAAGAACGAGGCGGGCGTCCTTCGCTATGCGAACGAGACCCCAATCGCGAACGAGCCGGCCGTGATCGGCGACGGTGGCGCGAAGGCGCGCAACTTCCCGGGCAACGGCCCCGAGGTCGCGACGCTCCCGAAGGGGACGGCGGTCGTGAAGATCGCCCAGTACTTCAGCACCGCGACGCTGATCATGTTCGACGACCCCTCCGGCGACGGCTCGAAGCTGATCGGATGGGTTGCGCCGAAGTCGTTCGACGTCGCGGCTCCGACGCCGGCAAAGACCGTCGTCGTGCCGCCGCGTCTCGATGCCGGCGTTGCGCCCCCGAAGGTCGTCGACGCGGGCGCGGCTCCGGCGAAGGTCGTCGACGCGGGCGGTGGCGGCGGCGGCACGTCGACGCTGCCCCAGCCGGGGAAGGGCGTCCTCGCGGTGCCTCCGGTGAACGGCAAGTGCCCGGACGGCTGGACCGTCGCCGAGAACATGTGTCGGCGGAAGTGCTCCGCGGACCCCGACTGCCCGCGCAACACGAAGTGCGTGTCGAAGCAGGGCAACAAGGTCTGCTCCTCCGGGTAGCCGACCTCGCACCGCTCGCCACTCCATCCGACAACCTCATCCGTGAGTGGGAGAAACTTGTCGAGACGACACGGGAAACCGATCGTCGTGCGGCCGGCTTTCAGATAGAAAAATACTGCTTCGCCGGACACCCGAACGCTCGTTCGGGTCCACTTTGGCTTGCGATCGTGATCACGTCGTTTCGAGCTGCTCCGGCAGCTCGGGAGGTCTCGAGCGTTGCAGCGTCGTTCCGTGGTTTGGACTGCCGTGCGCGTGGCGTTGATCGCTGCCGCGCTCATGGTGACTGGACATTCGGGAGCGCAAGATCGCGAGCTGTCGGAGTCACCCGACTTCCGCGTTCGCGTGCAGGCCGCGCTTCGCCTCGGTCGCGGTGGAGCCTCGTCGCGCGCCGATCTCGAGAACGGCCTGCGCGATGCTCATCCTGCGGTCCGCGTCGCATGTGCGGCCGGGCTCGGGACCGTCGGCGATCGCGCGGCGATCCCGGCGCTCGAGCGCGCGCTCCGCAGCGAGACGTACCCCGCCGTGAAGAACGCGCTGCAGGACACGATCGCGAAGCTCAACGAGCAGAACCCTCAGTCTCAGCAGAACCCCACGGCCGCCCTCTCGAAGGCGCGCTACGTCGTGCAGCTCGGCTCGATGAAGAACCTCTCCGGCGTCCGGTCCGACGACCTCGACACCGTCATGCGTCGCGCCGCGCGGGCGAAGGCCGGGACGATCAAGGATGCGGTCGTGATCGACGGCTCCGACCCCGCCGTCCTCAAGACCGCGACGGAGAAGCGCATCCCGGTGCTGCAGGTCGACGGCAACCTCACGCGCCTGACGCAGGCGACCGGCAGCGACGGCTCGACCGTGATCAGCGCGAAGGTCGACATGTCGATCCGCAAGCTGCCCGGTCAGACGCTCAAGGGCACCGTCAGTGGCAACGCGTCCGGCAGCGGCGGCACGCGGGCGTCGTCGCAGGGCATCCTCGATTTGCAGAACCGCGTCGTCGGCGGTGCGGTCGAGAGCGCGATGGGGTCGATGGGCGCGGAGCTCGCGTCGCTATCGAAATAGTCGGTAGGCGCCCCATCCGAGCAGCGCCGCAACGGCCGCGAGGACGAGCACGGCCATGATGCCGTTCCGACGCTCGCGCCTGTAGTGCTCCCGGCGGATCCGCGGTGGCGCCTGATCGATGGGTAGGATCTCGGGCGAGGACGGCACCGACGCTCCCGTCGCGCCTGTCGCGCCTGTCACATCGGCCCGGTCCATGGTGCGGACATCGTACCGCGGACGGCCGGTCGATCCGCTCGCCTCGAAGTGGTAAGTAGCGTGGCCCAGCCATGAGCTCGAAGACTGCATCGCAGGTGCGCGCGTCGTTCTTGGACTTCTTCAAAGGCAAAGGCCACGAGGTCTGCGCGTCGGCGCCGCTGATCCCGCAGAACGACCCGACGCTCATGTTCACGAACGCCGGCATGGTGCCGTTCAAGGACGTGTTCACCGGCAAGGATCGCCGGCCGTTCTCGCGCGCGACGTCGAGCCAGAAGTGCATCCGCATCTCCGGCAAGCACAACGACCTCGAGAACGTCGGCGTCACCGCACGCCACCACACGTTCTTCGAGATGCTCGGCAACTTCTCCTTTGGTGACTACTTCAAGGAGGACGCGATCGCCTGGGCATGGGAGCTCATCACCGGCGTCTGGGAGATCCCGAAGGAGCGCCTCGTCGTCACCGTCTTCGGCGGCGCCGACGGCGTGCCCGCGGACGACGAGGCCCGCGCGATCTGGCGCAAGGTGACCGGCTTCAGGGACGACCGCATCCTCGGCATCCCGAACATCCCGGGCGACAACTTCTGGCAGATGGGCGAGACCGGGCCGTGTGGTCCGTGCACCGAGCTCCACTACTTCACCGGCGACGGCGAACCGAACGTCGCGAGCTTCGGCGAGGAGCCCACCCCCGACGGGAAGGGCTGGATGGAGATCTGGAACCTGGTCTTCATGCAGTTCG
>CAZBXY010000049.1:0-33594 GCA_964495365.1 uncultured Frigoriglobus sp.
CGCTCACCTTCGCCGCCGGACAGACCTCCAAGACCGTGACCGTTACCGTCCTCGGCGATACCGTCGTCGAGCCGAACGAGACGTTCAACCTGCTCCTGAGCAGCCCCTCCGGCGCCACCCTCGGCACCAGCACCGGTACCGCCACACTCCTCAACGACGACGCGACTTCGCCGCCCCCTCCACCACCGCCGCCACCTCCGCCTCCACCGGCCTCGCCCCCACCACCGGTCACTGGTGGGACGAGCCGCCCGGCGCCCGCGCCCCTCACGGCGATGAGCGTGGGGCCGGGGATCGTCATCGCGGCCAACGCGAGCGGGAACATCGTGTACGCGGGGCTGCCGTTCGGCGTGTACGCCGGCGGGGCGCAGACCGCGGTCGGAGATTTCAACGCCGACGGGGTGAACGACCTCGCGGTGATGGCCGGAACCGGCCCGCTCAACGGTCTGGTCGCGATCCTCGACGGGCGCAACTTCTCCCTGATGAGCGTCTACTTCCCGCTCCCGGGGTTCCGCGGGGGGCTGAGTCTGGCGGCCGGCGACCGGAACAACGACGGGTTCGCCGACGTACTCCTCGGCCCAGTCGGGTTCGGGATCTATGGCGTCTTCAATGGCCGCGACGGGTCGTTCCTGGGGATTGTGTGAGACAGGGCGCCGGTCTTGGCGAACCCCGCCCGCGAGGGCGGTGGGTGGGGCGTTCACCCCACGAACTGCTCCAAAAACTTGCGGCTCTGGCGCAAGGCACGCTTGCGGTCGGCGAGCGACCCTTCGTAGGCGCGGTCCTCGACCTCGATACACACCGGGCCGCTGTACCCGGTGTCGGTCAGCGCCGCGAAGAACTCGCCCCACTTCACGTCGCCCAGCCCCGGCAGTTTCGGGATGTGCCAGCCGAGGCCCATCACGCCCACCGCGTACAGCCGGTCCGGGTCGATCCGCTCGTCCTTGGCGTGGACGTGAACGATGTTCGGGCCGAACTCGCGCACCGCGCGGGCGCAGTCGATGAACTGCCAGATCAGGTGCGACGGGTCGAGGTTGAGGCCGAACGTTCCGTCCGGGAACATCTCGAACAGCCGGTGCCACACGGCCGGGCTGATGGCGACGTTCTTGCCGCCCGGCCACTCGTCGTCGCTGAACAGCATCGGGCAGTGTTCGATCCCGACCCGCACGCCAGCGGCCTTCGCCTCCGCCATGATCGGGGTCCACACCTTCTGCACCTGCGTCAGGTTCGCGGCCACGGTGGCGCCCGGGTCGCGCCCGATGAACGTGTTCACGACCCCGACGCCGAGCTTCGCCGCCGCGTGAATGACCTTCACGAGGTGGTCGCACACGAGCTTGCGGTGCGCCGGGTCCGGGTCGAGCGGGTTGGGGTAATAGCCCAACCCGGAGATCGCGACGCGGTGGATGCGGAGCAGTTCCAGTACGTTGGCCGCGTCCTCGTCGGTGAACCGGGTCACGTCGAGGTGGGTGACGCCGGCGTACCGTCGGTCCGCCTTGCCGGGCGGCCAGCACATCAGTTCGACACACGCGAACCCCTCGTCCGCGGTGTACGCCAACACCTCCTCCAGCTTCAGGTCGCCGAGGATGGCCGATACGAACCCGAGTTGCATGGCCTTTTGTCCTTTGTCATTGGTCATTCGTCATTGGTCATTCGTCATTGGTCGGTGGCTCTTCGCGCTCCTCTTCGAGTCGCGGCTACGCGAAGGACCAAGGACGAATGACTAATGACCAATGACTAATGACGTTTTCTCATCCCTTTCTCCCCAAGGGATGACTGGACTCGCCCGGCCGCACAGCCGATACTGATGGAAGATATTGCCCCGCAGCATACCACTGCGCGCCGCGAAAGAAAGAGGGTGCTTTCATGCGTGTACTCCGAAAGTGGGCCTGGGCCACCCTGATCGCGGCCGCGGTAGGAACCCCGGTCGCCGCACAACAGCAGACTTCGACCGGCGCGACCGGTGGGACCACCGGAACCACCAGCGGGGCCACCGCGCGGACCACGACCGGCACCGGGGGCATCGCCGGCGGCGGGATGACCGCCGGCACCTCGCTGGGCGGCGGCAGTTCGCTGGGCAGCAGCAGCAGCGGTTCGACGCTCCCGCAGATCGAAGCGGCCCCCAAGATTACCGCGCCCACGGGTACCGCGAGCAGCTCGCTCGACAAGACCAACCGGTTCGCCGGCTACTACGCCAACCCCTACTTTCAGGGGAATAGTAACCAAACGAACACCATGCCCGGCGGGTTCGGCCAGGCGACGACCGCCGGCACGTCGAGTACGGGCGGGCGGGGCGGTCTTGGTGGCGGGATCGGCGGGCGCGGGGGACTCGGCAGCCAGAACAGCGCCAACCAGAGCGGGATCCTGATCCCGCTCCCGGTGCAGATCGCGTACACGGCCCGGATGCAGTTCGAGACCCCGCCGGTCGCGCCCACCAAGATCCAGGGCGACATCCGCGCGGTCATCGACAACACGACCGCGATCGCCAACTCGAAATCGGTGCAGGTCATCACCGACGCGAACAACAACGTCACCCTTCGCGGCAGCGTGAAGAACGACGACGAGCGGCGGCTCATCGAGGGGCTGGTCCGGCTCACGCCGGGCGTGGGCGACATCAAGAACGAGCTTTCGGCCCCTCCGGGAAAGTGAACACCACCGGACCACGTCGAGAAGCCCGCGAACTCGGTTCGCGGGCTTCTCGCGTTTGCGCCGTGCGTAGAATACCAACACGAGCAATTCCCAACCCGCAAGGAACCCGGCATGGGCGGCGTGAACCCGTACATCCAGAAGGGCCAAGTGACCAGAGCCACCAAGCCGTTCAAGGTGACGTTCAAAGACGAGGCAACCGGCAAGGAGACCGAGGTCGCGGTGGACCCGGCCACGTTCCCGCTGGGCCACATCGGCCTGGAAGGCAGCGTGCTGGACATCGCCGACGGCGCGGGCATCGAGATCAACCACTCCTGCGGTGGCGTGTGTGCCTGCTCGACGTGCCACGTTCACGTCCTGGAGGGTGGCAAGAGCTGCTCGAAAGCGACCGAGAACGAGGAGGACGAACTGGACAAGGCCCCGGGCGTGGAACCGGACTCGCGGCTGGCCTGCCAGTGCGTCCCCGACGGCACCCAGAACCTGCTCGTCCTCATTCCGAAGTGGAACCGCAATCAGGTGAAAGAGGGCCACTGATCGCGAACCCGGTTCGCCGGCGTGTGTCACTCCTGTTACGAACACGAGGAGGACGCCCAATGGCCGACACGCTGACCATCACGCTGGCGAAGGCGCTGAAGCTGAAGAACCGGCTCGCGGGGAAGGTCGCGAAGCTGACGCAGACGGTCCAGTTGTACAACTCCACGCAGCAGACGGCCGAGCAGATCGACGTGCGGGCCACGTTCGCTCTGCGCGCCGATCTGGTCCGCCGGTTGACGGACCTGAAGCACGCGATCGCGCGGGCGAACGCGCCGATCCAGCACGACATCTTCGACCTCGCGGAACTGAAGGCCGAGGTGACGCTGCTGGCCGCGCTGAACACCAAGCACGGGACGTTCCTGGAAGGCTACCCGACCGCGGGCACGGTCGCCTACGTCGCGCAGTTCCGCAAGGCGGACGTGGACGCGATGACCGACGCCCTCGAAGCGCGGATCGACACGCTCCAGGACAAGCTGGACACGTTCAACGCCCAGACGACGATCGCGGTGGACTCTGAGACCATCGCCGCGGGCGACCAGAAATAGGCAAAGTAGTAGGCACACGCCGTGTGCCGTCGCTGAAGAGTGAAGAACGGCACACGGCGTGTGCCTACTACTTTGACACCCCGTACAGGCACGGCGCGTGGTTAGATGACAGCGGATCGGAACGGTACCTCGCGTCGTAAAGACGCGAACTCCCCTCACACGGGAACCTTGTTGGGGATTCCGAACGTCAACGTTCAAGGCTCAAGGATTCAACCTTTAGCCCGCAAGCCGGAAACCTTAACATCGCCGCTCGGTTCACTGCTCGTCTTCCCGCGCCGTGTCTGCAATTCAACAGCCGAAGCCCGACCGCAAGAGCGGTCGGGCTTCGGCACGTCGGGTGTTCTCAGCTCACCTGGGTAGGATCGGTTGTTCGCGGTACAATTAACGTGTGAATCAGCGCCCGGCGACCAGCGGGACCAATACCTCGCGGTACAGGCGGTCGGTGAACAGCGCCTGCCCGGCCAGGATCGGGTGGTCGCCGTCGAAGAAGAGTTCGTCCGGGAGCCACCGGCGGGCATCGACGACCGGCACGCCGTACTCGCCCCCGAGGCGCTCGGCGTACTCGTTCACAACCGCCAGCGCGCCCGGCGCGTAGGCGGCCAGGTAAGCGGTCGATTCGGGCGTGAGAAGCAGAACCGCGCGCGTCCCCGCGGCGCGGCACTCGGCCAGGAGGTCGCGCATCGCGCGGTCCTCGCCGGGGTCGATCCGGTAGTTCGCCGTCAGCCGCGCGACGCGGTCGAGCGTGCGGGCGTGCGACGCGGCGCGGAAGTC
Source organism: uncultured Frigoriglobus sp. (assembly GCA_964495365.1). Lineage (GTDB taxonomy): Bacteria > Planctomycetota > Planctomycetia > Gemmatales > Gemmataceae > Gemmata. The sequence goes on from CAZBXY010000049.1 coordinate 4,488, forward strand.
CTCGGGCGCCCACACCAGGAGGCGCCCCTCGCCACCGAGGCGGTCGAGGCCGGCGGGGTCTTCCTGCGGGAACGGGATCGCCCACGCCGGAGCGAACCGGCGCACGAAACCGGCCCGGTTCGCGCGCCACGGGACGTACCGCGTGCGGGCGTAGAACTTCGCGGCGCGGTCGGGCGAGGTGTACGCGGCGAGGTCGGGCAGTTCGTCCGCGGTCGCCGCCGGGAGGAACATTTGCTCGAAGTTTTTCACGAAGAACGCGGGCATCAGCTCGATCACGGCATAGTCGGGCGTTAGTCCCTGGCGCCGGAGCCGGCCGTAAGCGAGCCGGCAGTAGATCGGCCCGCCGGCGGTGCGGGAGAAGTTGAACGACAGAACGGTGCGCCCGTCCGCGGTTTCGAGCGACGCCATCTGCTCCGGGCGAAAGAGCTGGTACGTCCGGCTGCTGCCGAACATCACGAGCAGCGGGCGCTCGGGGTGTTCGGCGCGGGCGGCCTTGAGGCGCGCCAGCCGCGCGCCGTACTGGGGGTCGTACACTTCCGGTGCGAAGGCATCGGCCAGCGCGACGACCGCGACGTGCCCGACCGCCAGCGCGACGACCGCCCACACCAGCGCCGGGCGCGCCCGGGTGCGGGAACCGCGCGGCGCCGGGCGCGCCGAACCGGCCCGGCCCGTCGCGCCGAACAGAATGCCGCGCGTTGCCCGCAGGAGAAGGGACACCGATGCTCCGTGAGGTTCAAATCGACCTGCGCCGCCAGCGGGCCCGGGCCGCCAAGCTTCAGATCGAGAAGCAGGGCAAGAACCGCGTGTTCGCCGATTACCGCGTCACCAACCCGGAGTCCGGCGGGCAGTACACCGTCTCCATCAAGGGGTTCGAGGTCGGGGACAATACCTGCACCTGCCCGGACTTCAAGGCCAACACGCTCGGCACCTGCAAGCACATCGAGGCCGTCCTCGACACGCTCAAGGACGACCTCCCGGCGCACCTTCAGAAGAAAAAGGCCGCCGTCACGCGCCCGGAGATCACGCTCCACTACGGCGAACAACTCCAGATCGAAATCCACCTGCCGCCGCGGCACTCCGACAAGCTCGCGCAGCTCGCGCAAACGTATTTCGACGACAAGGGCATCTGGTCGGGCCGCGGGAAGTACGCGGACCTGATCCACGACGTGGTGGAGGTGCCGGAAGAGGTCACGGTCATCTCCGACGCGCTGGAGTTCATCGACCGCGAGGTCGAGCGCGGCGAGATGCTCGCCCGCGAAGCGGGATGGGTGAAGCAACTGGAGACCGGCACGCTCGACCTGAAGCTGCTCAGCGTGCCGCTGTACGACTACCAGACCCGCGGGGCGCTGTTCCTCGCGTGCCGCGGGCGCAGCATCCTCGGCGACGACATGGGACTCGGCAAAACAGCCCAAACCCTTGCGGCGGTCGAACTTCTGGCCCGCGAGCGCGGCATCCAGAAGGCGCTGGTCGTGGCGCCGGCGTCGGTCAAATACCAGTGGGAATCGGAGATCAAGAAGTTCACCGGGCGCCCGGTGCAGGTGATCGACGGCTCTCCGGAAGCCAGGCTCGGTCAGTACGCCGAATCCACCTTCTACCGGCTGGTCAACTACGAACAGGTGGTGCGCGACCGCGAGGCCATCAACGCCTGGAAGCCCGCCGTGGTCCTGCTGGCCGAGGCCGAGGGGATGCCGAACTGCGTGGCGAAGACGGGCGGCGAGGGGAAGAAGCTCAAGAGCCGCTACGCGATGGTGCTGACCGGTACGCCGCTCGAAAACCGGCTCGAAGAGCTGTACAGCATCGTGCAGTTCGTGGACGAGCGCCGGTTCGGCCCGGCGTTCGAGTTCCTCCACGAGCACCGCGTCCTCGACGACCAGGGCAACCTCAAGGGCTACCGCAACCTCGACAAGATTCGTGAGAAGCTCGCCCCGATCTTCTTGCGGCGGACGCGCGGCGAGGTGCTGACGCAGCTCCCGGCCCGCACCGACAACACGGTGTTCGTCGAACTGGCGAACGAGCAGCGCGGCCCTTACGAGGAGCAGCGCATCGCGCTGGCCCGGCTCCTCATGAAAAACTACCTCACCGATCTGGACCGCAAGCGCATTCTGGCGTGCGTCGTGAACCTGCGGACGATCTGCGACAGCCTGTTCCTCTTCGACCGGCAAACGCGGGTCTCGCCCAAGCTCGACGAGTTCGCGGAGCTGGTGCCGGAGTTGGTCGGCGAACACAAATTGGTCGTGTTCTCGCAGTGGGAAACGATGGCCCACGAGGCCGCGAAGGTGCTCGACACGCTCGGCGTCGGGTACGTGCTGTTGCACGGCGGGCTGCCCGGCAAGGACCGCAAGGCGGTGCTCGACCGGTTCCAGACCGACCCTACGTGCAAGGTGTTCCTCAGCACCGACGCCGGCGGTACCGGGCTGAATCTTCAGACCGCGGACACCGTGGTGAACCTCGAACTGCCGTGGAACCCCGCGGTACTCGAACAGCGCATCGCCCGCGTTCACCGGATGGGCCAGAACCGCCCGGTGCGGGTCATCAACTTCGTGACGCGCGGGACGATCGAGGAGAAGGTGCTGCGCACGATCGAAGCGAAGCAGGGGCTGTTCGCCGGGCTGTTCGCCGGCGACGCGGACGAGATCCCGTTCGAGGCGCTCAACACCGGCGGGTTCCTCGACACGATGCGCGAGCTGGTCGGCTCGGAGTCGGGGGACAGGAACCAGGAGACAGGAACCAGGGAACAGGGGACAGGAATCAGGAGACAGGAACCAGGGAACAGTAAGGTGGTGTCTTCGCTGCCTCCTGTCCCCGGCCCCCTGATTCCTGAACGGTCCCCGGTCCCCTGTTCCCTGACTCCTGACGTGTGGCACGGTATCGCGCAGATCGTGGAAGGGGCGTGTGCGGTACTCGCCGACCCGGGCGCGATCACACGGATCCCGCCGGACGTTCGCGCGCGGCTCTTGGCAGCGGTTCGCGCGCTCCCCGGCGCCCTCGGCCCCGATTCTCCCCCCTGACCGCCCGCGAACCTTCTTGGCCGGACCCGCGTCTGGTGTAAGAATGAGGGGACGAACGGGCGCCCGTAGCTCAACTGGACAGAGCATCCGCCTTCTAAGCGGAAGCGTGTGGGTTCGAGTCCCACCGGGCGTACTGAACGAAAATCCAAGCGAACCAAGCCGTTAGCGCTCACTTCCGGGCAGTTCCGGCCCGGTTCGGCACCCGGAATGCATCCTCCACATTTCACAGAGGAGGTGCGATATGTCCGAACCCAAACCAACCGACGTGCGCTCGCCCCGTGACCTGTTGATCGCGCGGCCGGACCCCGAACCGCTGCCGACCCCGCTGGATCCGGCCGGCCCCGAGGCCCACGGGTACCCCGCCGATCCCAAGCCCGTGCCCAAACGCGGGCAGGGCGACCCGAACGAGACAAACCCGCGGCCCGATGACATCGGCCGGTCGGCCTGAACGCGGCGCTTGACCCCGGGGGCGGTTCCGCCGAGACTGAGGGCACCGTCGCCCCTCTCCCCGGTGTTCTCATGGACCGCCGCGCATTCCTCGCCGCGTCACTCGTGGCCCCGTTCGCGTCCGCCGGCGAACCCGGCGTGGTGCGGTTGCTGTACGTCGTGTGCCCCGGCATTCGGGATTACCTCGAATTCGGCGGGGCCGGCATCCTGGTGTTCGACATCGACGCCGGACACAAGTTCGTCAAGCGCATCGATACCCGCGCGAGCCAGCTCGACAAACCGCGCAACATCAAAGGCGTCGTCGCCAGTGCCGCGACGAAGAAGCTCCACTTCACGACGCCCGAATCCCTGTTCTGCGTCGATCTGCTGACCGAGAAAACCGAGTGGGAGGCGAAACTGCCGCAGGGGTGCGACCGGCTCGCGGCCACGCCCGACGGCAAGACGCTGTTCGTCCCGTCGTTCGAGAAGGACATCTGGAACGTCGTCGAGGCCGCGACCGGGAAGGTGATTGCCGACATCGAGACCAAAAGCGGAGCGCACAACACGATCTGCGGGCTGGACGGCGCGCGGGCGTACCTCGCCGGGCTGAAGTCGCCGATGCTGTTCGTCGCGGACACCAAAACGCACAAGGTCGTTGACAAGATCGGGCCGTTCGCGGCTTCGATCCGGCCGTTTACGGTCAACGGATCGCAAACGCTGTGCTTCGTGAACGTGAACGAACTGCTCGGGTTCGAGGTCGGCGACCTGAAGACGGGAAAGAAGCTGCACCGCGTTGAGGTGCCGGGGTTCAAGAAGGGGATGGTGAAGCGCCACGGGTGCCCGAGCCACGGCATCGGCCTCACACCCGACGAGAAGGAAGTGTGGGTGGTCGATGCGTTCAACGAGCGGGTCCACGTGTTCGAGTTGAGCGGCGCGGAGTCGAAGTACGCGACAAGCATCAAGCTCCGCGAACAGCCCGGCTGGGTGACGTTCAGCCTCGACGGCCAGTTCGCGTACCCCTCGACCGGCGAAGTGATCGACACCGCGACGAAGAAGATCATCACCGCGCTGACCGACGAGAAGGGGCGCGCGGTTCACAGCGAGAAGATGGTCGAGATCCACGTCAAGGGCGGGACACCGGTCGCGACCGGCGACCAGTTCGGCCTGGGCCGCAAGCGCTGAGGCGGGGCAATGGCGAAGGGCGTCTTCTACTCCGGGGACGTGCAGGGCGTGGGGTTCCGCGCGACCGCGGTGGCGATCGCGCGCCGGCACCCGGGTGTTCGCGGGTGGGTGCGGAACCTCGCCGACGGGCGCGTCGAACTGTTCGCCGACGGTCCCGCCGGCGCAGTCGAAGGGTTCCTCGCCGACCTGCGCGAATACATGGCCGACTACATTCGCGGGGAGGACGTGTTCGAGAAGGACGCGGACGACCGCGTGACCGGGTTCCGCATCACCTACTGAACGAGCGCCGCGACCTGTTCGGCGGTCACCTCTTCCAGCGACGCGACGACCACATCGGCCCCGGCGGCGCGGAGCTTGTCCGCGGGGTGGTGCCCCACGAACGTCACCGCGACGCACGCCATCCCGCCGGCCTTCGCCGCTTCCACCCCCGCGACCGCGTCCTCGAACACCACGCACCGTCGCGGATCGACGTTCAGCTTGGTTGCGGCCGTGAGGAATACCTCCGGGTCCGGCTTACCGCGGCTCACATCATCGCCGGTCACGACGGCGCCGAAATAGCGCCGCGTATTGGTGATACCAAGCAACAGGTCGAGGTTGCCGACCGGGGCGGACGAGCCGACCGCCTGCGGCCAGCCGGCTTCCGCGAACGCCGCGAGCAGCTGCGCGACACCCGGAAGTAGCGCCGTGCCCTCCTCGCGCACCGACGCGCGGTACAGGTCTTCCTTCCGCTCGCCCCATTCGGCACACTTCGCGTCGGTGGCGTTCGGATCGAAGAGTTTGCGGAGGATTTCGGGGTTCCGCATCCCGAACGTGGCGGCGAAGTCGGCCCGCGTAAACGGCTGACCGATCTCGGCCGCGAACCGCTCCCACGCCTGAAAGTGGTGCGCGGCGGTGTCCACGAGGGTTCCGTCCACGTCCCAGATGATCGCAGGTGTCATGCCGCTGTTGTACGATAACCCGGTATTCCAGCGGAGAACGCGCATGAGAAAGCACACCCACTGCGGGTACTGCGGGAACCGGTTCGGCGCGGAGCAGCCGTGGCCGCGGCTGTGCGCCGGGTGCGGGAACACGACCTACGTCAATCCCACGCCGGTCGCGGTGTGCCTGTTACCGGTCGGCGCCGGGCTGCTGTGCGTGCGCCGCGCGATCCCGCCGGCGGCGGGTCACCTCGCGCTGCCCGGCGGGTACATCGACCGCGCCGAGACGTGGCAGCGGGCCGCGGCCCGCGAGCTGTTCGAGGAAACCGGGCTGCGCATCGACGCCGACGAAGTCGAACACTTTCGCACGTTCAGTTCGGAGGCCGGCGACGGCGTGCTGCTCGTGTTCGGCGTGGCCCGCCCGCACCCGCCGGAGGCGCTCGCCGGGTTCGTGCCGACGGCAGAAACGTCGGAACTCGTGGTGATCGGCGCGGCGACGGAGCTGGCGTTCCCGCTCCACACCATCGCTGTAGCCGAATACTTCGCGCGATCGTAGACGCCGCTTGCGGCTTCACAACCTGGCTCGATAGACGGAATCTTGCGAATTGGTGAACACCGGAGGCCCACCCATGACCCGCGCCGTCACCGCGCTCGCATTTGGTTCGCTCTGCGCGTTTCTCCCCACGCCAGCGATCGCGGCCGATCCGCCGTACAAGGTCGGGGCCGCGAAGGCGGACATCACGCCCGAACACCCGATTCGGCTCAACGGGTTCGGGTTCCGGCGTGCCGAATCGGAAGGCGTGTACGACAAGATCCACGCTCGCGCGCTGGCCATCGACGACGGGAAAGCGCCGTGCGTGCTGATGACGGTCGATGCACTCGGCATCCCCGCGGACATCTACGACGAACTCGCCAGGCGCCTCGAAAAGAAAGCGGGCCTGAAGAAGGAGCGGCTCGCGGTCACCGCGACGCACACGCACACCGGCCCGATGCTGTCGGGCGCGAACCCCACGCTGTTCGGCGTGCCGATCCCGAAGGAACACCTCGCGAACATCGACAAGTACACGCCGGTGTTCATCGACAAGCTGGAGCAGGTTGCGCTGGCGGCGCTGAAGGACATGAAACCGGCGTGGCTCGAATGGGGCGTCGGGAAGGCGACGTTCGCGATGAACCGGCGAGGGGCGAAGGACCGGTTCGACCACGACCTGCCCGTTCTGTTCGTGAAGGACGAGAAGGGCAAGGTGCGCGCGGTGTACCTGAGCTATGCGTGCCACTGCGTCACGCTCTCGCACAACAAGATCGGCGGCGACTGGGCCGGGTTCGCGGCCGGGTCGATCGAGGATACGTTTGAAAGCGCGGTGGCGCTGGTCGCGATCGGCGGCGGCGCGGACCAGAACCCCACGAGCGGCGTGACCGGGGCGAAGGAAGACGTCGCCCAGGCGCAAGGGCGCGAGATCGCCGCCGAGGTTCGGCGCCTGTCGCAGAACTTCCTCGCCTCGGTCGCGGGCGCGATCACGGCGAAGGTGACGACACTCGATTTGCCGCTCGCGCCGCTGCCCACGCGCGAACAGTGGCAGGAGAAGGCGAAACGCATGGACGCGATCGGTCACCACGCCCGCGTCACGCTCGCCAAACTCGACAAGGGCGAGAAGCTGCCGACGAAGATCAGCTACCCCGTTCAGACGTGGAGTTTCGGCGATGCGCTCGCGATGGTTCACCTGCCCGGCGAGCTGGTGGTCGATTACCCGTTGCGGCTGAAGCGCGAACTCGACGGCCGGCGGTTGTGGGTGACCGGCTACGTGAACAACGCCCCGTGCTACATCCCCAGCGAGCGCGTGCTGAAGGAGGGCGGCTACGAGGGCGGCGGGGCGATGATCTATTACGACATCCCCGCGCCGTTCGCGCCGGGGCTGGAAGACAAGATCGTCAGCGCGGTTCACGAGCAACTCGGTCGAGCGTTCGCGCCCAAGTTCAATCCGAAGAAGACCGACACGCCCCCGCTGTCGCCGCAGCAGTCGCAAGCTCTCATCAAGACGAAGCCGGGCTTGCGCGTCGATCTGGTCGCGGCGGAACCGCTCGTTGCCGATCCGGTGGCGATCGCGTTCGGCCCCGACGGCAAGTTGTGGGTCGCGGAGATGGCCGACTACCCCAGCGGCAAGAGCGGGCGGTTCGAGCCGGGCGGGCGGATCGTGTTCCTCGAAGACACCAACGGCGACGGCATCCTCGACAAAAGCACCGTATTCCTCGACAACCTCCCCTTCCCGACCGGTGTGTTGCCGTGGCGGAAGGGCGTGCTCATCTGCGCCGCGCCGGACATCATTTACGCCGAGGACACCGACGGCGACGGCACGGCCGACAAGGTCGAACCGCTCTACAGCGGGTTCGGCACGCACAACTACCACGGCCGCGTGAACAGCCTGCAATACGGCCTCGACGGCTGGGTGTACGGCTCGTGCGGCCTCTTCGGCGGCGACATCCTGTGTCACAAAACGAAGAAAACGGTCGCCCTCGGCGACCGCGACTTCCGCATCAAACCGGACACCGGTGAACTCGAACCCGCGACCGGGCGCACGCAGCAGGGCCGCGCCCGCGACGATCGCGGCAACTGGTTCGGCTGCGACAACAGCAACATCCTGCGGCACTACGTGTTGGACGATCACTACCTGCGCCGCAACCCGTTCGTCACGTACCCGAACCCGGCGGTGAACATCGCCCCATCGAACCGGCTGTTCTCGCTGAAGTCCGACGCGCAGCGGTTCGCGCTGTCCGGGCCACCGAACACGGTCACCGCGGCGTGCGGTCTAGGTATCTACCGCGACTTCCTCCTCGGCCCGGAGTTCCACGGCAATGCGTTCACCTGCGAGCCTGTGAACCTGCTCATCACGCGCCGCATTCTGAAACCCAAGGATTCAACGTTCACCGCCGAGCGCGCCGCGGACGAACTCAACAGCGAGTTCCTCGCCTCGACCGACGGCTGGTTCCGCCCGGTTCACGTGCTGACCGGGCCGGACGGCGGGCTGTGGGTCGCGGACATGTACCGCTACCTGATCGAACATCCGCGGTGGATCCCGCCGGCGGACCTCGCCAAGATCGACACCCGCGCCGGCTCCGGGCTGGGCCGCATCTACCGCGTGCGCCCCGAGAAGGAACCGCTGCGCACGTGGGAGCGGCTCGACAAGCTCGACACGACGGGGCTGGTCGCGGCGCTGAACAGCCCGAACGGCTGGCAGCGCGACACCGCGATGATGATGCTCATCTGGAAGAACGATCCGGCCGCGAAGCCGCTGCTGGAGCAACTGGTGCGCGAATCGAAGAACGCCCTCGCGCGGATGCAGGCGCTCTGCACGCTCGACTTGCTCGGCGGCGCGTCGGACGAACTGGTTCTCGCCGCGTTGAAGGACGCCAGCTCCTTTGTTCAGCAACACGCGGTTCGGATCGGCGGGACGCGACCGAAGGAGTTCACGCCGAAGGTGTTGATAGATGGACTCAAGCCCGCACAGGGGGACCGCGAGGTCGCGTTTCAACTGACTTACGCCCTCGGGGCGTCGCCAACCGCTGATGCGGGCGAGTGGCTCGCCATCGCGGCTTACATTCAGGATCCTCACCTCGTCGCCGCCACGATGAGCGGGCTGAACGCGGGCAATCTGTCGAAGTTCACGGAGACGCTTGTCGCATACACCCGAACGACCGCTCCGCCAGCATCGGTCATGCGCGATCTGCTTGCGACCGCGGCCGGGGTCGATAAGGGCTCACAACTGCCCAAAGTTCTCGAAGCGGTCACGAAGGGAGATTCGTTCAAGCCGTGGCAACTCGCGGCCGTACTCGGTGCGCTCGATTCGCTCGAACGGCAGGGCAAGCCGTGGGACAAGCTCGCGCCGGACGTGCGACGCGCGATCGAACCGGTCGTCGCGTTCGCGCGGAAACTGAGCGAGAAGGAAGACGCGGTCGAGGCCGATCTGCTCGCGGCGGTTCCGCTCCTGGGGCGCGACCCAATCACACGCGCCGATGACCTCAAGCGGCTCGCCGGGTTGCTCGCGGCGACGCGCCCGGCCGCGGTGCAGTCGGCCGCGGTGACTGCGCTCGCGCGCACGTCCGACAAGTCCGCCCCCGCCGCACTGGTGAGCGCGTTCGGCGCGGCTTCGCCCGCGCTGCGTACGCGGATTCTTGACGCGATCCTCAGCCGGTCCGCGTGGCACACCGAACTGCTCGCGGCGATCGAGAAGGGCACGATCCCCGCGGGGCAGATCGACGCGGCCCGCCGGCAGCAACTCGTTGGCTCGCCCAATGCAACAGTTCGCCAGCAAGCGGAGAAGCTGTTCGCCGGCGGCAGCCCCGACCGCGCGAAGGTGATCGAGGATTACAAATCGGCGCTCGGGCTGAAGGGCGACAAGACCCGCGGTAAGGCGGTGTTCGCGAAGTCGTGCGCCGCGTGCCACGTTCTGGAGGGCACCGGACACGCGGTCGGCCCGGACCTCGCGGCACTGGCCAACAAGTCGCCGCTATACCTGCTGTCCGAAATCCTCGACCCGAACCGCAATCTCGACTCGCGCTACACCGAGTACCAGGCCATTACGAAGGACGAGAGGACGATCAGCGGCATCCTCGCGGCCGAGACCGCGACGAGCATCACGCTCCGCGGTCAGCAGGCAAAGGAGGACACGATCCTGCGTTCCGACCTTCACACGCTTCGCGGCACCGCGAAGTCGCTCATGCCGGAAGGCCTGGAAAAGGACGTGTCGAAGCAGGACATGGCCGACCTCGTCGCGTACCTCACCGCGAACGAACCGCTGCCCAAGAAGCTCAGCGGCAACGCGCCGACCGAGATCGCGATGATTGACAACGAGTTGACACTCCCCGCGACGAAGGCGTTCGTCCACGGCAACGAGATCACCCTGGAGCACCAGTTCCAGAACATCGGCTTCTGGCATAGCGAACACGATCACGTCGTCTGGAAGGTGAAACTGGACAAGGCCGCGGAGTTCGACGTGTACCTCGATTACGCCTGCGCCAACGACAGCGCCGGCAACCCGTTCGCGATCGACGGCGCCGAACCGAGTCTGCGCGGCAAGATCGCGGGCACCGGCGGCTGGGAAAGGTACGCGCTCGTGAAACTCGGCACCGTGAAGCTGCCCGCGGGGACGGCGCGAATCACGTTCCGTGCGGACGGCCCGCTGAAAGGCGCGCTCATCGACCTGCGCACGGTGTACCTCGTTCCCGTCGGGGCGAAGCCGACGCTCCCGAGTGACAAGCCGCTGTCACCGGAGGAACTCGCGAAGCTCATCCTCGACGACGCGACCCCGAAGGGTCGGCGCGACGTGCTCGTGAAGGACGCGGTTCCGCAAGCGGCGGACGTGATTCGCCTGATGACCGCCGATCTTCCTGTCAGGGACGCGAAGGAGGAATACCGGCGCATCCCGTGGATCTGGCGCGTCGCGGTCGCCGCCGGGCGCGCGAACGACGTGAAGGTGCTCGCGGCGCTCCTCGATGTGTCGCTCCCGAAGAAGGGTGAAGCGCTCCGCGACTGGCAAGCGGTCGTCCTCGGCGGCGGGGTGATTAACGGGCTGAGCCTCGAAGGGAAGTGGCCCGGTCGGCGGATCACGGAGCTGCTCCGCGACACCCCGGAGCTGGAATCGCGCTGGGCCGATTGCCTGAAGCAGTCACACGCGATGGCCGACGACGAGAAGGTGCCGACCGGGACGCGGTACGACGCGCTCCGCATCGTTGCGCTCGACGACTGGAAGCGCGCCGAACCGCGACTGGCGAAGTATCTCGCCAAGTCCGTACACGCGGAGCTTCAGCAGGGCGCCGTCAGCGGGCTGGTGGACGTGGAGGACGCGGGGGCGACCTCGCTGTTGGTGAAATCGCTCCCCGATCTGACCGCGGGCAACCGCGCGTTCGCGCTCGCGGGGCTGGTGCAGAACGCGGCCCGCGCGAACGCGCTGCTCGACACGATCGAGAAGGGCGGGGCGAAAGCCGAGTGGCTCGCGCCGGAACACCGCGCCGCGCTGCTGAAACATAAAGATGCCGCGCTCCGGGCGCGGGCCATGAAGGTGCTCGGCGAAAAGTGATTCTCCGCCGCTGGCGGCTTCGCGAGACGACAACTCGCGAAGCCGCCAGTGGCTTTATTGTCGCGCGAAGTTTCCTGTCACAACTCAAATCTCATGCTCACGTCATAATCGGCGATTCGTTCCGGCAAATCTCTTTTGTCCGTCGAACTGCGCTCTACAGTTCAGCGCGAAATTCAGAACGGAACGCGCCGTCCGTGTCGCCCCCCAACTGAACGGCGACCGACGGGAGGCCGCTCATGAACGGGCAGACGAACCCCACATCCACGGCCGCGCCCAGTTCGACCGACGAATCGCTCTTGCGGCGGTACCAGTCGGGCGACGACGAGGCCGCCACGCGCCTCTACTTGCGTTATGCGCCCAGGCTCCGCGCGCTGGCTCGGCGCTGCTGCACCCCCAACTTCTCCGGCCGGTTCGACGCCGACGATGTGCTTCAATCGGTATTTCGAGCGTTTTTTCATGGCGCACGGCGCCGGGTTTATGAGGTTCCTCCTGACGGAGAGCTGTGGGGCCTGCTGATGGTGCTGGCGCTCAACAAGGTGCGCACGCTCGTCGGGTTCCACCAGGCCGACAAGCGGGCCGTGCGGAACACCGCGTTCCTGCCGGACCTGGACGCCCACCCGGCGCTGGCCGCCGACGATTCGGCCGCCGCGTTCCTCAAGATGGTGATGGACGAGCAGATGGCCGCGCTGCCCGAGTCGAACCGCACGATCATCCGGCTGCGGACCGAGGGCTACGAGGTCGAAGAGATCGTCCGCGCGACCGGCCGTGCGCGGCGCACCGTCGAACGTGTCCTCCAGGATTTCCGCGCGCGCCTGTCGCGCGGGTGACGCCCATACACCTGCCGGAGCCGTTGTGATCCCGTCTACCCCCATTGCCGCCCCGTCGCTGTCGGCCGAACTCGCCCACCGGGTCGAGGCGTTCGAGCTGATCCTCGACGTTCACCCGAACGCCGATCTGGCGCCGCACCTGCCGGCCCCCGGCCACCCGCTGTACCTCGCGGTGCTGGGCGAACTGATCCGTATCGATCTGGAGCGGGCGTGGACGGGCGGCCGGCGCAAGCGCGTCGCCGATTACGCCGCCCGGTTCCCCGCGGTGCTGACGAACAGCGACCTGCTGGCGGCGATCGCGTTCGAGGAGTACCGGCAGCGGGCCCGCGCCGGGGAGAGCGTGCGGCCCGACGAGTACGAACACACCTTCGGCGTGGACACGTCCGGGTGGGGCGAGTTCGGCCCCGAATCGGCGAACGGCCCGCCGGCGAGCGCGGAATCCGCCCCGACCAACGTCCTCACCCCGCTGCCGGCGCGGAGCGCCGACGACGAGCGGACCGCGGCCGTCCCGATCCGCCCGCCGACCGACCTGCCCCCCGCCGCGCACACGGCCCGGCGCCGGGCCGCCCGCGCGAAGGCGCTTTCCGACGCCGAGGCGCTGGCGTGCTTGCAGGAGGCGACGCAATCGCTGCCGGAAGCGGGCACCGAGTTCGTCGGGTTCCACCTCGTCACCGAGCTCGGGCGCGGGGCGTTCGGCCGCGTGTATCTGGCCCGCCAGGGCGACCTCGCCGGGCGGCTCGTCGCGCTGAAGGTCGCGGCCGGCCTGCGGGCCGAATCGAACACGCTGGCACAGCTCCAGCACTCGAACATCGTCCCGATTTATTCGTACCACTCCGCGGGGCCGTTCCAGGCCGTGTGCATGCCGTTCCTCGGCGGCACGACGCTCGCCCAGGTGGTGCGGTCGCTGAGCCAGATGCCGGGCGTGCCCAGTTCGGGGAAGGAACTCCGCAGCACGCTCCAGCGCGGGAAGCTGGACACCTCGGTTGCCAAAAGCGCGCCCGGGTCGGCGCCGACGTCTGACTCGGCAACCGCGAAGCCGGCGTCGGCAGTCGCGGAGCCGGCGCCCGTGGTGCCGCTGGCCGACACCGCGGCCGAGGGGTGGGCGCGGCTCGAGGGGCTGCCGTTCGTGGACGCGGTCCTCTCGCTCGCGGGGCAACTGGCCGACGGGCTGAGTCACGCGCACCGGCGCGGGATCTTGCACCGCGACCTGAAACCAGCCAACGTGCTACTCACCGACGACGGGCGGCCGATGCTGCTCGACTTCAACCTGGCCGAGGACACGAAGCTCCGCGGGTCGGCCGAACGGGCCTTGATCGGCGGCACGCTCCCGTACATGGCGCCGGAGCAGATGCACGCGTTCCGCTCCGCGACCGGTGAACTCGACGCCCGGGCCGACCTCTACAGCCTCGGCGTGATCCTGTTCGAACTGCTCACCGGCAAGCACCCGTTTCCGGTTCACAAGGGGCCGCCGAGCCTGACCATCCCACTGATGCTCGGCGACCGCGCGAACCCCCCGTCGCTCCGCGCGCTGAACCCGGCCGTCTCGCCGGGCGTGGAATCGATCGTGTTGAAGTGCCTCGCGCCCGACCCGGCCAAGCGGTATCAGACCGCCGAGGGCCTGCGCGAGGACATCGACTGTCACCTGGCGAACCGGCGGCTGCAACACGCGGCCGACCCGTCGCCGCACGAGCGCGTGCGGAAGTGGGCGCGACGGCACCCGCGGCTCGCGTCCTCGACCACCGTTGCGGCCCTGGCGGCGGTTCTGATTGCCGCGACGATCGGCGGCGCGGTGTACGCCCGCGAGCGGACCCGCGCCCTCGAGGCCCGCGGCCGATTCGCCGATCACCAGGCCGCGTTCCGCGACACTCAAACATTCCTCGACGACAAGACGCGCTCCGCGGCGCGGCTCGACGAGGGGCTGGAGAAACTCCGCGCCCTGCTGAAGGGCTACGGCGTGCCGGAGGGCGCCGAACCCGCGGGCGACTGGCAGTCGGCCCCGGCGCTGCGGCACCTCTCCGAGGCCGACCGCGAGCGCGTCGCGGGCGACATCGGCGAAACGTTCTTCCTCATGGCGCAGGTCGCGCTCCTGAAAGCGGCGACCGACGGCCACGACCGCGCCGAACAGATCGCCAGCGCGGAGACGTGGAACGCGCGGGCCGAGCGGTACGGCGGCGCCCGGTTGCCGCGTGCCGTTCGGGAGCAGCGCGCGGCGCTCATGGAGCTGCGCGGGGACCGCGCCGGGGCCGAGCGGGCGCGGGCGGAGGCCGAACTCACCCCGCGGGCCGCGGCCCGCGACCTGTACCTGGCCGGCAGTCAGTACGCCCGCGCCGGGAAGCCCCGCGAGGCGCTCAAGCACCTGCAACTTTCGACACATATCGACCCGGAGAACTTCTCCGCGTGGTTCCTGCGCGGCACGGCGCACCTGGCGCTGGAGCAGGACGAACTGGCGGCGATGTGCTTCGGCGCGTGCGTTGCGCTGCGCCCGGAGTTCGCCCCGGCGTGGATGAACCGCGGGTTCGCGTTCGCGCGGCTGAAGTTCCACCCCGACGCCCGCGCCGACTACGACCGCGCGCTGAAACTCGACCCCGAGCTGACCGAGGCGTTCATCCAGCGGGCCGAACTGCGGGAGGCGACCGGCGACCGCGACGGCGCGATCGAGGACTACACCCGCGCGCTGGCGACCGGCGCGGCCCCGGCCCGCGTGTACTTCAAGCGGGCGACCGCGAAGTTCCTCAAGGGCGACCACGACGGCGCGAAGGCCGACCGCGAGGCCGGGTTCAAGGCCCCCACGACCGACGAACTGAGCTGGGTGGCCCGGGCCGAGAACCGGTTCGGCGACGACCCGAAGGGCGCGCTGGCCGACGTGGACGAGGCGCTGAAGCTCAACCCGTGGTCGGCGATCGCGCTGCAACTGAAGGCCGCGATCCTCTCGGAAGGGCTGAAGCGCCCGGGCGACGCGCTGGCGGTGCTAAACCGCGCGGTGGAGCTGCACCCGGACGCGGTGCCCGTTCGGGCCGGCCGCGGGGTGCTGCTGGCCCGCGCCGGGAAGCGCGACGAGGCGCTGCGGGACGCGAAAGATGCGCTGCGGCGCGACACCCGCGCGCCGAACCTGTACCAGGTGGGCTGCATCTACGCGCTGACCACAAAGACCCACCCGGACGACCGGCGCGAGGCGCTGAAGCTGCTCTGGGACGGCCTGAAGACCGGCTTCGCGCTGGACATCGTGGACACCGACAGTGACCTCGACGCGCTGCGAAACGACCCGGATTTCAAGGACCTGGTGCGGGACGCGAAGGCGCTCAACGCCCCGCGCAAGTAACGTAACGGCACGCGGGCCGCGTGCCCCCGACAAGAGAAATCCGAAAATCGCGTGGCGGGTCGCTCACCCCTGCGCCCTTTATTAGAGACCGGACATGCCGTCCTCCTACCCCAGCCTGCTGTCCCGCCGAACTGCCCGTCGCGAGACCCCGATGAAACCTTCGCCCCGCCTCGGCTCCGCGTTCGAAGCCCTCGAAGACCGCAGCCTGCCGACCACGTTCGGCGTGCCGTGGGCCGACCCGGAGCACCTCACGTTCAGCTTCGTCGCCGACGGCACGCAAACGCCGCTCGGTTCGAGTACGCTGTCGCAGCTGCTCTCGTCGGCCGGCACGAGCACCGCGTGGAAGTTCGAAGTGCTCCGCGCGTTTCAGACGTGGGCCGCGCACGCCAACATCAACATCGGGCTTGTTGCCGACGGCGGGCAGGCGGTCGGTTCGGTCGGCGCGGTTCAGGGCGACGCGCGGTTCGGCGACATCCGCGTCGCCGCGGCGGGGCTTTCGCCCGATGTGCTCGCCAGCGCGTCGCCGTTCAGTTTCACCGGCACGACACTCAGCGGCGACGTGATTCTGAACTCGAATGCCCCGTTCCGGATCGGCCCCGGCTCCGCGTACGACCTGTTCTCGGTCGTCCTGCACGAGGCCGGGCACTCACTGGGCCTGGACCACGACGACGAGCACGAAACCTCCGCCGTTAACACCGGTTACGAGTATCAGACCGGGCTGAGCGCCACCGACATCGCGCACCTGCAGGAGCTCTACGGCGCACGAACGCCCGACGCGTTCGAGGGCGCCGGCGGCAATAACACCGCCGCCCGGGCCAGTTCGATCCCGCGGGCGTCGAGCACCTCGCTCGTCGCGACCGGCGACCTCACAACGGGTTCCGACGTGGACTACTTCAAGTTCACGGCCCCCGCGCTGACCTCGACCCTCAGCAACGTGACCGTGCGGCTGAAGGCCTCCGGGCTGAGCCTCCTGACCGCGCGCGTGACCGTTTACGATTCCGCCGGGCGCGTCGTCGCGAGCGCCGTCAGCACCAACCCGCTGAACAACGACCTCCAGGTGGCGTTCAAACCGGGGCTGTTCGGCGGCGCCTACACGATCAAGGTCGAGGGCGCGCGCGACGACGTGTTCGATGTCGGGGCGTACAAGCTCGCGGTGGACTTCCTCTCCGTCGGCGGGCTGCTCACCCCGCTCACGACGACGCTCGGCGCCGTACTCGACGGCCACACCGACGACGTGCTGGCGAGCGCGCTGGGGCTTCAGTCGAACAGCGGCACCGACGCCCGGTTCGACGCGATCTACCGCGGGGTGATCGAGGACGCGAAGGACGTGGACACGTACCGGGTCCGCACCGACCGGTACGCGGCGGGCACACCGGTGACGCTCAACGTGATGGTGTGGGGGCTGGACGCCAACCCGGTGGACCCGCGGGTGCGCGTGTTCGACGCCGGCGGCAGCCCGGTGGCGTTCCAGGTGCTCTCGAACGACCGCGGGCTGTTCAGCGTGCAGGTGTTGAACGCGGTCGCGGGGAAGGACTACTTCGTGCAAGTGTCGGCCCGCCAGGGGGCTGTGAAGAACACCGGCAGCTACTTCTTCGCGGCCGACTTCAACCAGATCGCCCCGCTGGTGTTCGACAACGTGGCCAGCGGGGCCGCGCCCGCGGGCCGGACCTCCGCGGCCGAGGCGCTCACGCTCACGAAGGCCGGGGTGTTCCAGTTCGCGCTGGGCGCGCAATCGGCGAAGGCGGGCGATTCGGTCACGATGTCGGTGTTCGACGAGAGCGGGGCGCTGGTGTTCTCGCTGACCGCGGTGGCGGGCCAGCCGCCGGTGACCGCGAGCAAGTACCTCCGGGCCGGCACGTACACGGTGAAGTACACCGGGGCGACGACGAACGCGGCCCCGGTGAATTACAACCTGTTCATGCTCCAGTTGAGTGAGGGCGTCGGCCCGTACTCGACGAACACGGCCAGCGCGCCGTCGAGTTCGTCCGGCTCGACCACCACGACCTCATCGAGTTCGAGTTCATCGAGTTCGTCGAGTTCGACCTCAACGTCTTCGGGGTCCAATTACCAGTACAGCGGAAGTTCGACCACCAAGACGGACGGGTACTACTACACGTACTGACCGAGCGCGAAATTCTCATCTCCGGAATCGGCCGCGATCGCGACGTACCCTTTCACACGAGGGAGAGCGTGCGACCGCGGCTCGCTCGTCTCACGTCAAGCGATTTCGCCCTCAGCGTACTGACGGAAAAATCGACACCAAACGAACATATTCGCTGGCGGGTCACTTCTGGATTCCATCTTCGGATTTGGGGTGGTAGGATAGTCTCATCTCGTCGCAGTCAACTCGCCAAGTGCGCCCAAGCACCGCAATGAGGCGGGAGCGCCGGAATGCCCGTGTTTTACCGATGTCCTAATCCCGAGTGCGCGGTCGCGCTCAAGACGCCGCTCCGTGTCCCGTGCGGACGGTCCGTCGCGTGCCCGAAGTGCCACATGCGCTTCATCGCGGAGCCGTCCACGCTCACGCCCGGCGCCCCGGGGTTCCACGCCACGCACGACGCCCCGGGCGGCCCGGACACCCGCGCGCAAGACTCCGCCGACCGCGCCCGACTGGCCGCCAGCCCGATCCAGGCGATCGAACCGATCCGGCTCAACTTCTCGCCCGGCGACCGGGTGCCGGGGCTGTCGAGTTGGGTGCTGGAAAAGCAACTGGGGGTGGGCGGGTTCGGCGAGGTGTGGCTGACCAAGCACGAGTGGAAACCGGACCGCCGCGCGGTCAAGTTCTTCACCCACCCCGAGGCCCGATACCGGCTCGTCACGCACGAGAAGAAGGTGCTGGTGCGGGTGATGAAGTACGCCGGCGGGCACCCGAACATCGTTCCGCTGGTGGAGTGCAACCTGGACGGCGAGACGCCGTGGCTGATGTACGAGTACGTCGCCGGCGGCTCGCTGGCCGACGCCCTGCGGGAGTGGCAGTACCGGCCGCCGACCAAGCGGCTCTCGAAGGTCGCCAAGGCGCTGTTGGCCATCGGCGGGGCGATCGCGCACTGCCACCGGCTCTCCACGCCGATCGTTCACCGCGACCTGAAGCCGGCGAACGTGTTGCGGGACGCGGCCGGGGTGCTGCGGGTGACCGATTTCGGCATCGGCGGGGCCGCGGTGGCGCACCCGGACGCGAGCCTGACCCGCGACCTCCAATCGACCGCCGGGCGGGTGCCCACATTGCTCCGCGCCGCCGGGAGCTTCGGGTACGCCAGCCCGCAGCAGCGCAGCGGCGACCCGCCGCACCCGCGGGACGACGTGTACGCGCTGGGCGTACTCGCGTTCCAGTTGTTCATGGGCGACCTGACGCTCTGGCCCGGCCCGGACATGGCCGACGAGTTGCGCGCCCTGGGGCTGCCGTCGGGCGCGGTGTCGCTCTTGCGGAGCAGCGTGTCACACAACGCGGCCCGGCGCCCGGCCGACGCCTTCGAGTGGAAGGTGATGCTGGAAGCGCAGACGACGCGGAGCAGCAGTAGCGGGACCGACACGAAGAACCCCGTGAGTATCACCGAAACGAAGAACACCACCGGGGCGCTGACCCCGCCGCCCGGCTCGCTCTTCGCGGGCGACTCGGGCCTCCAACCGGGCCTCAACCCGAGCTGACGCCGGTCACAGCGTCGCGAGCAAATCGTCCCAACCGGTCGCGGAGAGTACACGCGGCACGATCCGCATGTACGGCAAACGCCCCCACCGGCGCGACTCGTTGAGCGATTTTACACCCCCTTCACCTCGCTGAGCGGGCCGCCCGGCGCGAACAGTGCGTCAACGCGCTTCGTTACCGCTGGGTCGGGCTCCAGCGGGGGCGGCATGTGCGGCTTCAGCCGCGCGTCGATCACCACCGGCCCGCGACAGCCCCAGTGCTTCTGATGCGTGAACGCGCCCACGCCGTGGACGTCGCGGGCCGGGTCCGATCGTGTGAACACTGCCCACAGGAAGTTGCCAACGGCGCGGGCAACGAACTCGGAGTCATCGACAACCACAAGGAGGGGGAAGGTGGGCAGTGGGCAGTGGGCAGTGGGCAGAGAAGACAGAAGACGAGCGAGGTCCGGGTCTTGGTCTTCAACCTGGAACCTGGAACCTGGAACCTGGAACTTTGGTCCCCGGATCGCCAGCACTCCCGGCACTACTATCCGCGGATCGGAGAAGCCGTCCGGCAGCTTCAATTCGGGCGGAACGGTCGTGCCGAGGTCGCGCAGCTTCGGGCCGGCCGCGGCGATCACCAGCTTCGACCCGGCGTTCAGGCCCATCCCGGCCGAGTAGTCGAGCGTGTCGATTGTGGTTTGCGTCTGGAAGTGCAAGTCGCGTGCGGGGTCGAAGCGCTCCAAAAGATGACGGAGGAAGGCGGGGATGTCGTGGATGTCCAGTGTGGGTGCGTCTTCACGCGCCACGATGAACAGGTACTTCGCCAGCGACAGTTGACCCTGACCGAGGATCGCGTTCGCGAGCGTCAGGAGTTCTTGTGGGCGCCGCGACTCGGCGTACGGAACGTACCGCTCCGAGCCGATCGCCAGGAGCAGCGGATGCACGCCGGCAGCATCGACCGCGTGGACGGCGTGAACGCCTGGGATCACGGTCGGGATCACCGGCCCGGTCAACTCGTGAATCAGTTCGCCGAAGGTGGTGTCTTCCTGCGGCGGTCGGCCGACGACCGTGAACGGCCAGATCGCCCCGGGCCGGTGATACACCGTCTCCACGGTCATGACGGGGAAGTCGTGCGTGAGGCTGTAGTAGCCGAGGTGATCGCCGAACGGCCCTTCGGGCTTCGTGCGCGCGGGGTCGATCCACCCGGAGATGACGAAATCGGCTTCCGCGGGGAGCGGTAGGCGAACCCCGGACGCAAGTCCGGGGGTGTTGCTGGCGCGCTCAATCCCACCCCCGGACTTGCCTCCGGAGTTCGCCAAAACCAACCGTCGCCCCCCCAGCGCCCCGGCGAACGCCAGTTCCGGTAGCCCCTCCGGCAGCGGCATCACTGCGGCCACTGCCAGCGCCGGCGGCCCCCCCACGATCACGTTCACCCGCAACCGTTCGCCACGCCGCACCGCCGCCGCGTGGTGAGCGCCGATCCCGCGATGAATCTGGTAGTGCAGCCCCACCTCGCGGTCCGGTTCGTACTCGTTGCCGCTCAGTTGCACGCGGTACATGCCGAGATTCGATTTCATCCACCCGGTTCGGTCCGGGTCTTCCGTATAAACCTGTGGGAGTGTCACGAACGCCCCGCCGTCGAGCGGCCAGCACTTCAGTTGCGGGAGCTGCGAAACGGTCGTGGTGTGGCGCAGAACCGGTCCGCTGCGGACGAACTTCGGCCTCAGCCGCCAGGCGAGTAGCGGCAGCTTCCAGTACCGCCACGGTCGGCGCCGCAGGTTCGACGGGTCGGTCTTCAGTTCCACCAGCTTCCGCACGTCGTCGAGCGCGTCGCGGAAGAGGAACTGGGCCCGATCGAGCGTGCCGAACAGGTTCGACACCATCGGGAACGGCGTGCCTTTCACGCGGGCGAAGTAGACCGCCGGTCCGCCGGCGGCGTACACCCGGCGGTGAATCTCCGCGGCCTCCAAGTGCGGATCGATTTCTTGTTCGATGCGGACCAACTGCCCGGTGCGAGCGAGGTCGGCGACGGCCGCGGCGAGCGTGCGGTAACCCATGTGACGACCGAAGAACGGAATCAGGACGGAGCGGAAACCGCAATCTCACGGACGCGAGTAACGACCCGAATTCGCGCCCGGGCGTAGAAATTCGGCCCGGCCGCGAACGTGTTCGGCTTTCTTCTCGAACTTCAAGGGCCGGCCATAGGCGACGCGCGCGTTTTACCGATCGGGCGTTTGGAACCGGCGCGGACAGAGTTTATGGTACGGTAGCGGAGGACTCCGGGGACGCGCCCGAAGCCCTCGCCCAGGTGGCGTGGAGGAACTGACGCCCCGCTCCGGTCGAACCGCACTGGACAGCCGTGGTACACCCTTCGTCCCGAACCCGATTCCCGTGGCTCTCGGCCGCGCTGGTCGCCGCCATTGCGGCGATTGCCGCGTTCTGCGCGGCGACCCTGCCGGCCACGGTCGCGGGGCCGGCCGCGGGCGTGCTGGTGCTGGTGGCCTCGGTCGCCGCCCGGCAGGCCCGGCCAACAGAAGTGCCGATCCCGAGCGCGGCCCCGAGTACCCCGCCGATCTCCGACTCGCTCCCACCCGGTTCGACCGCCCGGATGCGGATCCTGGAATCGGCCGTCGTTCACGCCCACGACGCGGTCGCGATCCTCGACGCCGCGGTCGAGAACAGCCCGGGCCGCGCGGTCGTTTACGTCAACGACGCGTTCTGCAAGCTGACCGGGTACGCCCGCGAGGAGATCATCGGACGCTCGCTGTACGCGCTGCGCGGACCCGATTCGGACCCCGACACGCTGAGCAAACTACGGGACGCGATGGACGCCGGCACCCCGCTGCGGGTCGAGTTGCGGAACCACCGCAAGAACGGCACCCCGTTCTGGGTGGACCTCAGCGCCGTGCCGGTTTCCGACGAGGACGGGCGCGTCCGGCACTGGCTCCTGATCCAGCGGGACATCGACCGGCGCAAATCGGCCGAGCGCCGCGCCCGCCAGACCGGCCAGTTACTCCGCGCGATCATCGACGCGTTCCCCGGCCCGATCAGCGCCAAGGACCGCGACGGCCGGTACCTGGTCATCAACCAGTTCCACGCCGAACTGCTCGGCGTCACCCCGGACGCGGCGATCGGGCGCACCGCGGCCGACCTGACCACGGCCGAACACGGCGCGCGGACCGCCGAGCGGGACCGCGCGGTGATGTCCACGTGCAAGCCGGTGCAGTACGAGACTGCGTACCCGACCCCCAACGGCGACGGGCGCCCGTGGCTGACCACCAAGGCCCCGCTGTGGATGCCCGACGGGATCGACAGCGAGCCGGCCGGGGCCCGCGGGGTCGTCACGGTCGCGCTGGACATTTCCGCGCTCAAAGCCGCCGAGGGCGCGCTGCGGCGCAGCGAGGAGCGGTACCGCCAACTGTTCCGCGCGATCCCGCACCCGGTGTTTGTTTACGACGTTCACACGCTCCGCATCCTGTCGATAAACGAGGCCGCGGTCCGCAAATACGGCTACTCGCGAGAAGAACTGCTGGCCCTGTCGATGACCGACGTGCAGGCGCCCGACGTGCCCCACGGGCTGCTCGGCGCGCCGGGCGACAGCGGGCTTACCGACGGCCCACCGGCGGCCCGTCGGCACGTCACCCGCGACGGCGCGGTTCTGGACGTGGACGTGTCGTCGTTCGCCCTCAACCTGGAGGGCCGCGCGGTCAAGCTGGCGCTGGTCAACGACGTGACCGACCGGCGGAAGGCCGAAAACGAACTGCGGCGCAGCGAGGAGCTGTTCCGCGGGATCTTCGAGAGTACCGGGGCCGGGGTGTCGCTGACCGACGCGAGCGGGCTATTCGTGTCGTGCAACCCGGCGTTCGCCGCGATGCTCGGCCGCACCGTCGAAGAGGTGCTGCGGCTCACGCCCGCGGCGGTCACCCACCCGGACGACCTGCCCGGCCAGTTGGCCCTCATGGACGAGATCCGTGCGGGCCGGCGCGACCGGTTCTCGTACTCCAAGCGATACCTGCGCCCGGACGGCGAAACCGTGTGGGCGGAACTGTCGTTCGCCGCGGTCCGCGCGCCCTCCGGCGCCTACGAGCACGGGCTGGGCGTTTCGGTCAACGTCACCGAGCGCCGGCGCCTGGAGGACCAGCTCCGGCAGGTGCAGAAGCTGGAGGCCGTCGGGCAAATGGCCGGCGGGATCGCGCACGACTTCAACAACATTCTGACCGCGATCATCGGAAACCTGTCGCTGGTGCGGCTGCCGGACTTCGACCCGAACCGGGCGCTGTTGTCCGCGGTCGAACAGGCCGCGCACCGGGCCGCCGACCTGACCCGCAAGTTGCTCGGCTACGCCCGGCGGAACCAGCTCGTCTTCGCCCCGGTCGAGCCCCGGGACGCGCTCAACGAGGTGACCGCGCTGTTGCGCCGCACCCTCGACCCGCGGATCAAACTGACCGTCGCGTGCGACCCGAACTGCCCGCCGGTTCACGCCGACGCGGCCCTCCTGGCGCAGGCGCTAATGAACCTGTGCCTGAACGCTCGCGACGCGATGCCCGAGGGCGGGGCGCTGGGCCTGTCGGCCGAGCCGGTGGTGCGAAGCCCGGACGACCCGTACCCGCCGGGCTGGGGCGACCTCGCGCCCGGCTCGTACGTCCGGCTCACCGTCGCCGACACCGGCGCGGGCATGACCGACGAGGTTCTGGCCCGGATGTTCGAGCCGTTCTTCACCACCAAGGGCATCGGCAAGGGCACCGGGCTGGGGCTACCGATGGTGCAGGGCATCGTGAAACAACACCACGGATGGATCGAGATCCACTCGCGCCCGGGCGCCGGGACGCGGATCGAACTGAATCTGCCGACCGCCGAGGTCGTGAACACGCCGACGGTGTCCGAATCGCCCACCCCGTTCCCGCTCGCGCTCACGCCGACCCTGGCCAACGCCCCGCGCCCACCCAAGCCGCACACGATCCTGCTGGTCGATGACGAGCCGATGATCCGCGACCTGGGCCGCGCGGTGCTGTCGCGGGCCGGGTTCCGGGTCGTCACCGCCGAGGACGGGATGGAGGCGGTCGAGGTGTTCGGGCGCGAGATGGCCGAAATCGATCTGGTGGTTCTGGACGTGACGATGCCGCGCATGTCCGGGCGGGACGCGTTCCGGCAGATGGTCGAGTTGAACCCGGCGGCCCGGATCCTGTTCTCGACCGGCTACACGGCCGAGGATCTGGTCGAAGTGGAAGGGTCGGTGGGGCTGTTGAGCAAGCCGTACCGCCCGCAAGACCTGGTGGCCGCGGTCCGCACCGCGCTGGCCGTCACCCCGCAACCGATCTGATGCGCCTGGGTAGGTTCTGGACGTCTGTTGTCTTCAGCCGCGGAGCGGCGGCAGATGTTAGCCCGGGGTGAAGCGAGGCTCGGCGAGCGCAACCCCGGGAAAGCCGACAGAAAATGCCTCAAGCCCCGGAGGGGCGACGGAACCTTCGCGAAGGTTTCTGTCGCCCCTCCGGGGCTTGGGTTCGTTCTGCACCTCAGTTCCCGCTCACGACCTCGCCTCCGGCCCGGCTGACCATCGCCGCGACGGTTGCGGCGTTGGTCGTCTCGCTCAAGAACCGCACCGACCCGTCGCCCAGCAGGACGTTCGCGCCGCCGGTATGGAACGAGTAGATCTGCGTCTGGCTGGCCCCCGCGAAGTTGTTGCAGTTGATTACGCAACAACCGCCGTCCCGGATCGTCCCGGTGCCGTCGTAGCCGCGGAGCCGGATCGCGGTGTTGTAGTCGAAGAACGCCGAGTTCAGCGCCCACCCGGGGCCGCCGGGGTTGTTCGGCTGGACCGCGATCCCCTTGGCGTAAACCTGGTGCCGCCCGGCCGACTCCGCGAACACGAGCGTGTTCGAGGTGCCGTCGATGATCCCGACCAGCGTGGGCCGGCTGTTGGTCAGCCCGCTCGCGGTCCACACACCCCTGCCCCCCAGTGCGCCGCAGTCGTCCGACGGTGTCGGGGTCGCCGGCGCGCAGGCGGTGCGGAAGTTGCCGTGGACTCCGCGGACCGCGGAGTAATCGGTCGCCCCCAGGATGAACGGCCCGGCGTTGGGCAACCCCAGCGACACGAAGTACGGGCCGTAGTCGATGATCCGCGGCGCCACGGCCGGGCACTCGTAACTCTTCACCCGCGCGCTGGCGGCCGGTTGCACGCCCCAGCTCGGCGGCCAGTTCCGCGGGTCGATCACCGACAGTTGCGTGTTCATCGCCTTCGTGATGTTTCCCTGTTCCATGTACGGCAACAGGGACATCAGCGGGGCGTGGCCCTGGGTCTGGGCGCCGAGCGGGTTGCCCGACGGGGCCGGGTTGAAGTCGTAGGCCCACGGCGGCATGTAGCCTTCCGTGTCGTGGTGGTTGTGCAGCGCCAGCCCGATCTGTTTCATGTTGTTCGAGCAGCTCATCCGGGCCGCCGCGGCCCGCACCTTCTGCACGGCGGGAAGCAGGAGCCCGATGAGGATGGCGATGATCGCGATCACCACCAACAGCTCGATCAGGGTAAAACCGTGCCGTTTCAGCTTGAACATGGGCCACTCCGGGAGAGGGTCGTGCGGCGAACCGCGAGATACGAAAGTGAATGAAGTCGGGCGCGAGGGAACGTGTGCGCCAGCATCGCCCGGCGCGGGCCGCACGTCAAGAGGGTCTGACCACGATTCCGACGAGAAGTGTGAGAATTCGGCGAGTGCGTAGCCGGGGACCGGAGTCAGTCGTCCGTAACCAGTAAGACCGCGGTTCGACCTGGTACCAACGAAAAAGCCCCACCCAGGTGAGGGAGCCTGGGTGGGGGAGACCCGACCGGGCGAACGGGAGGCCCGGTCGGTCGTACTTAGGGTGAGCACCGATCAGTGGCAGCAGCCGGCCGCCGCACCGCCGCACGCGGGAGCGGCGCACCCGCAGTCGCCCTTGTTCTTCTTGCCGAACCCGCCCATGCGGCCCTTCAGCTTGTCGAACAGGCCGGCCTTGCTGGAGCACGCCGAGGCGCACGGGTCGCAGCAACCCGCGCCGCTGCCCACCGCCACGTCCTTCCACACTTCCTGGCACACCATCTTGCAGACCTTGACCTTCTCCTGCACCGGCACGCACACCGTCACCTCGCGGGTCGCCTGGTAGGCGACGCACTTGCGGACGTGGACCGTCTTGGTCACGGTCTCAACGGTCGGCACGCACTTAGTGCGGGTGACCGGCACGGCCACGGTCTTGGTCACGCACTCGTAGCAGGTGATCGTCTTGGTGACCGGCACGCACTCGTAGGTGCAAACCGTCTTCGTCACCGGGACGCACTCGTAGGTGCAAACCGTCTTCGTCACCGGCACGGTCTCGCACACCTTCTTGCACTTGGTGACCGGCACGCACACGGTCTCCTTGCACTTCTCGGTCTTGCAGCCGGTCTCGACCCGCGGGCACGGGGTGTAGCACGGGTCGCAGCACATCTTGATGCGGTCGGCGAAGCTCGGCCCCTTCTCCTTGCAGTACGGCACCTGCACCTTGTGCGTGACCGTCTTGGTCTCCATCTCCGTGACCATCACCGTCTTCCAGTGGGTCTCGTTGACGGTGACCTGCTTGGTCACCGGGCGCCGTTCCATCACGGTGACGGTCTTCTGCACCGGCACCCGCTCGTTGACGGTGACGGTCTTCTGCACCGGCACCCGTTCGGTCACGCACCGGTTCTCGGTGACCGTCTCGGTGACCATCTTGTTCACCGTCACCTGACAGGTCACGGTTTCCGGCACGCACTCCCACTTGTGCGCCGTGTACGTTTCGGTCTTCTTGGTGGGCCGCATCACGGTCACCGTCTCTTCGACGGTCGTCGGCACCCACTCCTTGACCAGCACCTTCTGCGTGGCCGGGGCCGCCGCGGCGCCCGTACCCGCGCCCGCACCCGCGCCGTGTCCGGCGCCCGTCGCGCACGGGTCGCACGCGGTCGCGCACGGGTCGGCGCAGCTCTTCTTCTTGAACATGCCGCCGAACGCGTGCGCGTCACCGGCGACCAAGCCCACCAGGCCGGTACAGACGGCCGTCATGATCCATCCCTTGATCCGTCGAACGCTCATGGTGACCCTCACTGCTCCGGGTTTCAGCACCCCGTCCGCCGCCGCCGCGCTCATCCGTTGTCGCAGACTCCGGCAGCCGGTCCCGGTGTGCTTGCGATAGATATGACAGCGCCGGGCAAATTGGGAAAGCGAACTAGGACACGTAAGGCGCGGAAAATCGCGAATCTGCGTGGCGATCTGCGGGCTGGCGAACGGCGCGCGGTTGTGCCGGTTGTTCGCGCCAGCGAAACTGATGCGGTCCTGACGGATCGGGGCCGGTCTCGAAGCGGTCACACGTTTCGCAATTGCTATAACCCGAACAGCCCCGGCGCCCCGCGCTGGGCGATTCTGGAAACCGCTTCGCGCCCCGCCGCGAACATTCGCGGGCACACGCGGAGGTTCTCATGGTCGATGCGACGCCCGTTCCGCTCGAAGACCCCCGGTTGGGCCGGCTCACCGAGAGCCGGCTCGGCAAACCCGCCGGCGGCCCCGCGGGGCCGCTCGCCGCGTGGGGCGCCAGGCCCGCCCCGCCGGTGTGCGGACCGAAGTGGCTCCGGTCCTTCCGCACCGAACCCGCGCGGCTCAGCAACGGACTCGCCACCGACCGCCAGTGGTACGCCTTCGACTTCACCGCGTGCCTCATCAAGGGCTTCTGCCGGCGCGACGTGATCGAAGAAGCTCTGGCCGGGGAGGGTTGCCACGCGGTCGGCGCGCACGCCGGCGACACCAGGGAGCCGTTCGCCCTCGCGACCCTGTGGCTGAACATCATTCACGACAGCGTTTGCGGTTCGTATCACGAAGTCGTTCTGAGCATCGACGTGAACCACACCCGCGCGGACGCGATCGCCTTTCGGGCCGGCCCGCGGCGCACGCCGTGGGCCGCGCAGTACGCCTCGTTCGGCCCGTCCGTTTGCGACGCGCAGTTCCTCCAGTCGCTGTGGATCAACAGCCCGCTGTCGATCACCTGGGGCCGCGAGATGCAGGCGTTTCCGAAGCACCCCAAGCCGGTCGCGAGTACCATCACCGACGACGCGAAGCAGTTCGCGTTCGACCTGCGCTGGGACGGGAACGTGCTGATGCGCGGGTCGGTGCGCAAGCGGTTCGGGCTGTGGGGCTTCACGCGCGAGAGCCTGGGGCTGGTCGCGGCGCACGGCCCGGTGCGCGTCACCCGGTTCCTCGCGTCGAAGTCGTTCGACGTGCCGCTGCTGATGCCCGCGAAGACCGCGGCCCAAAACGGCGTCGGGCGGCACTACCTCGCGCACTTGTGGAAGGGACTGAACCCGGCTGCGGTGCGGGTGTGGCCGTGGGGCGCGGACGACGTGCTGGAGCTGGGCGACCTGAACGTGCCCACCGGCTGCGAGGACCACAACGGCCAGCAACTCTTGCGGAGGGCCGAGTTCCGGCCGCTCGCGGTGACGTACCTCCCGCACGCCTCCGCGCTGATCGAGGCGGCCCCGTAGCGAGGAGGCGGTTGGAGTGATTCCATCTTCAGCCTGAAGGGCTGGGACAACGTAGCCTGGGGCAACGCCCCGGGTTCCGAGCACATTGAATTTTCAGCCTGAAGGTCTGGGACATCTTCGCTCGGCGTGTCGCAGCCCTTCAGGCTGCAAGACATTTACGATCCCCACCTGGGGCGTTGCCCTCGTTGTTCTACACAAGTGCGGAGTGATCTTGGCAGGCCACCC
>CAZBXY010000050.1:0-33337 GCA_964495365.1 uncultured Frigoriglobus sp.
CCGCTACCGCTGTTACACGGTGCCCGAGCACCACGTCCGTTACCAGTGCTACACGACCTGCCGCATGGTGCCCGAAACGCACTGCAAGATGGTGACGCGCACGCGGTGCTACAACGTGCAGGAAGTGAAAACGTGCCAGATCCCGTACACGACCTGCCGGTGGGTGACCGAACAGCACGTGCGGTACGTCGTGAAGCGCCACTGCACGATGGTGCCGGAGACCGTGACGCGCCAGGTTTGTTACACGACCTGTCGGCTCGTGCGGGAAGACCACGTTCGCTACGAAACGCGGTGCGTGGTCGAGAAGGTGCCGGAGGTTTGCACACGCATGGTGCCGGTCACCACCTGCCGCTGGGTGTCGGAGGAACGGCAACAAGTGGTTCGCCAGTGCCGCGTGACGTACCAGTGTGAAGAGCGCGTCCGGTGCGTGCCGGTGACGACGTGTAAGGTCATCCCCGAAACGCACTGCCGGATGGTGCCGTACACAACCTGTCACATGGAACCGTACACGGTGAACTACTGCGTGAAGCGCTACGTGCCGGTGTGCGTGCCGACGTGCCCATAGGAAGAGTGTGAGTGTGGGTGCGAGTGTGAGAAAAGCCGAAGGCCAGAACCGTAATTGGCTCTGGCCTTCTGCTTTTCACTCTTCACGGTTGTTGCTTTTTTAGCTTTCCTCACACTCACACCCACACTCACCACTACTTGCTGCCGATCGCCCACAGGTATTCGAACCCGCGGATGTAGATGCGCCCGCCGGCAATCGCCGGCGAGCCGTAGAGTGTGTCCGGCAGCTTGTTCGTCGCGAGCCGTTTGAACTCGCGCCCGGCCTGCACGATGTCCGTCGTGCCGTCGGCCGCCGTCACGTAGATCTTCCCGTCGGCCACAACCAGGTTCGACCGGTGGATGCCCTTGGTGAGCTGTTCGCGGTAAATCTGCTTACCCGTTTTCGCCTCCAGCGCGGTGAACGGGCCGTCCTGGGTGAAGTACACGATGTCGCCCACGAGTACCGGCGCGACCACGTCCGGCGTCGTGTTGACCCGCCACAGTTCGGCCTTGTTCTCCGGGGAAATGTCGCCCTTCGCCCCGACCGGGTTGAACCCGACTGTCGGGCCGGTCTTGCACGACGGCACCACGATCAGGTCGGGCGTCACCAGCACGTTGGAGACGAACCGCCACGCCCCGTTGGTGCTGGGGTTCAGCCCCTGGACGCGCCACACCTCCTCGCCGTTCTCCAGCTTGTGCCCGGTGGTGTAGTCGTTGCCGTGCGCGACCAACAGCGGCCCCCCCTCGCCCTCCCAGATGAACGTCGAGGCGTACACGTCCGGGCTTTCGCCCTTGCTGTATCCCGGCCGCTCCTTCTTCCACTTCTCCTGCCCGGTTACCGCGTCGAACGCGACCACCAACTGCGCCTTGCGGTGCATCACCTGCGTGTAGACCGCCCCCTTGTACACCACCGGGGTCCAGTGGCAGCCGAACTGAATGCCGCCGCGCTTGCCCGCGTCAAACGGCCCGTACTTCTGGAGATCGACGTCCCACACCGGTTTGCCGTCAACGGTGTGGCAGGTCAGTTTGCCGTTGCTGACGTAGGACCAGACGTGTTTGCCGTCGGTGGTACACGACGCAGAGGCGTCGGTGACCTCGCCCTTCGACGGGTTCGGATACCGCTGGTTGCCGGTGCCGGTCAGCTTCTCCTTCCACTTCTCCTTGCCGTCGGTGCCCACGCACAGCAGCACGACGTCGCCGCCGTCCACCGAGGTGATGAACATCCTGCCGCCCCACACGGCCGGCGTCCCGGCGCCGGGCCCGGGCATCTTGAGCTTCCACGCGACGTTCTTCTCGGCGCTCCACTCGGTGGGCAGGCCCTTTTCGGCGGAGTGGCCGTCGTTCTTGGGGCCGCGCCACTGCGGCCAGTTGTCGGCGGACGCGCGGGCCGAAAACACGGCGCCGAGCAACACGGCGGTGATGAGCAATCGCTTCACGGCGGTCTCGCGGGGTTGGTGGGAACGGACCAGGCGGGATGAGGAGACAGGTTACCGGGTCCGCCCCCGCAGTTCAACGGGCTACCAGGACGATCGCCCGCGCTCGCCGGCGGCGCTAGCGCGCCAACGCGAGTTCGTCGCGCCCCGAGCCGCCCCTCAACGCCGGAGTTACTCCGGCTACCCCGATTTACTCCGCAACGACCTGCCGGGCGGATGCCGATCACCACCGGCCCCGGTCGGTCCGACCGGGTGTTTCATCGGGGTTACCGGCTCGAACCCCTTCGCGCGGGCGCGATCGCGCCGTATCATGCAACACTCGAACTCAGGTGCGTTATGCCCGACGGACGCTCCCCGAACCCCGACTCGACCGTCGTTCGGCCCCCGCTGTCGAACGCGCATCCGACCCAAGCCCTCGGCACGCGACACGCGGACGCCGAAAACGATAGCGAGTTGACCCAGCCCGAGGTTCCCGGGCACGCGTTCTCGGCCCCCGGGCTGCCGAACGTCCCGGGGTACACCGTCACGCGCGAGATCGCCCGCGGCGGGATGGGCTTCGTGTACGCGGCCGACGATCCGGTTTTCGGCCGCGAGGTCGCGGTCAAGGTGATGCGCCCCTGGCAGGACGCGGGCCGGTTCGTCGTCGAGGCCAAGGTCACCGCCCAACTCCCGCACCCCGGCATCCCGCCCGTTTACGCCCTCGACACCCTTCCCGACGGGCGCCCGTTCCTCGTGATGAAGCTGATCGAGGGCCGCACTCTCGCGGACGTGCTGAAGCCCGAGGCGCGCGCCGAACTGCCGCGGCTGCTGGGCGTGTTCGAGGCGATCTGCCTGACGGTCGGGTTCGCTCACAGCAGGGGAATCGTCCACCGCGACCTCAAGCCGGCGAACGTGATGGTCGGGGCGTTCGGCGAGGTGCAAGTGATGGACTGGGGGCTGGCCCGCGCCTGGAAGGAGGAAGGCGAACCGGACACCCCGCCGTCCTTCACGTCGGCGCCGCCGGCTCCCGACACGCCCCAAACGGAGATCGGGTCGGTGAAAGGGACGCCGGCGTACATGGCGCCGGAGCAGGCGCGGGGCGAACCGGTCGATCCCCGGGCCGACGTGTTCGCCCTGGGCGGCCTACTCGCGGTCGCACTGACGCGGGTGCCGCCGTTCCACGCCGACTCGATCGGGGAGGTGGTCCAGAAGGCCGCCCGGGCGGACCTGAGCGAGTGCTTCTTGCGCCTCGACGTGTGCGGCGCGGACCCGGACCTGATCGCGGTGGCGAAGCGATGCCTCGCGGCGCGCCGGGACGACCGGTTCGCCGACGGGGAGGCGGTCGCGGCAGCGGTCGCGGCGTACCGGGCCGGGGTCGAGGACCGGCTCCGGGCCGCCGAACGTGACCGCGCGGCGGCGGAAGCGCGGGCGGCCGAGGAGGCGAACACCCGCCGCGAGGCCGAGGCACGGTCCGCCGAACAACGCAAGCGGCGGCGGTTGGAACGGGTGACGGTGGCCCTTGTGGCGGCGTTCGCCATTACCGGCGGCGCGGTGTACCAGTGGTTCGAGCGCCGCGAGGAGCGGCGCCAGCGGGCCGAGGAGGTGGCCGAGACCGACCGCAAACTGGCCGACGAGCGCACGCGGGCCGACCGCCAGTCCACCGAGGCGCGGCTCAAGGGCGAGGCCGCGGCCGAGGCGCGGCTCAAGGGCGAGCAGGCACGCCGGGGCATCGACGCCGGACTGAAGCTCGCCACCGACCTGCGCAAGCAGTACCGGTTCGCCGCCGCCACCGCTGCGCTGGCCCAGGCTCACGAACTGGCGACCAGCGGCGCGCCCGAACGGGTCGCGGAGATCGAGCGGGCGCGGGCCGACCTCGCGCTCGCTGTTCGGCTCGACGACATCCGATACCGCAAGTGGATCTGGGTCAATACGGGCGGCGGCAAGGGCGACTTCGACACCAAGATCGCAGCGCCGGAATACCGAAAAGCGTTCGCAACTCATGGGTTGGACCTCGAAGCGCTCCCGCCGACGGAGGCCGCGGCGCGGATCGCCTCCTCCGGCGTGAGGGCCGAACTGGTCGCCGCGGTGGACGACTGGGCGCTCTACGAACCGAACGACACGGTCCGCGACCGGCTGCTGGAGGTCGCCCGGCGGGCCGACCCCCACCCGTGGCGCGACCGGCTCCGCGATCCGGCCAACTGGGTGAACTCCACGGTCCTGACGAAACTCGCCGAGGTGGACCCGAGTGCCACAACCCCGGCCTCGCTCAGCGTGCTGACGATCGTGATGCAGCGCGGCGGGCTGGACCCGCTCCCGCTCTTATCGGCCGCTTGGGCGCGGCACCCGACGGACTTTGAACTGGCCTTCGTGCTGGGGCAATTGCTCGTGGGGCGCGGCGACGAGCGCGCGGTCGGGCCGCACGAGGCCGCCCGGGCCGTGCGGCCCGAGAACCCGAGCGTGTGGAACAACCTGGGGGTCGTGCTCCAGCACGTGCGCGACACCGACGGGGCGATCGCCGCGCTCCGCGAGACGGTCCGGCTCAACCCGGGGTACGCCAAGGCCTACCACAACCTCGGCGTCTCGTTGCGGATCAAGGGCGATAAAGCCGAGGCGATCGCCGCCTACCGCGAGTCGATCCGGCTCGACCCCGCGTTCGCCCCCTCGCACAACAACCTGGGCAACCTGCTGTCCGAGACGCGCGACCCGGTCGGCGCGATCGCGGCGCTCCGTGAGTGCATCCGACTCGATCCCACGTGCGCCGCGGCGTACACCAACCTCGGCAACCTGCTCATCATCCGCGGCGACGCGGCCGGCGCGCTCGCCGCGCTCACCGAGTCCGTGCGCCTCGACCCGTCCGATCCCCGGGTTCACACCAACCTCGGGTTCGCGCGCCAGGAAACGGGCGACGTGCCCGGCGCCATCGCCGCCTACCGCGAGGCCATCCGCCGCGACCCGAACTACGCGATGCCCCATTACAATCTGGGCGATCTGCTGAACCGGAAGGGCGACGTGGACGGGGCGATCGCGGCCTTCCGCGAAGTGGTCCGAATCGATCCGAAGGACGTTCCGGCGCTCACCAACCTGGGCGGCCTCCTGGCGAAAAAGGGAAAGCTCGACGAGGCCGTTTCGATGTACCGGGCCGCGCTCAAGGTCGATCCGAAGTGCGTCCTGGCGCTCTACAACCTGGGCGTCGCCCTGGACCGGAAGGGCGACCGGGAGGGGGCGATCGGGGCGTTTCGCGAGGCTGTCCGGCTCGACCCCAAAGATCCCAGCGCCCGCACCCGCTTGGGCGGCGTACTGGCTGACACGGGCGACCTGAAGGGCGCGATCGAGGAGTTCCGCGCGGTCGTGCGGCTCACCCCCAACAGCCCCGCCGCTCACAACAACCTCGGGTCGGCCCTGGCGCAAAACGGCGAGCTCGATGCGGCGCTCGAATCGTTCCGCGAGGTCGTGCGGTTCGCCCCCAAGTTCGCCCAGGGGCACCACAACCTCGGCCACGCGCTGCGGGCCAAGGGGGACATCGAGGGCGCGGTCGGGGAGTTTCGTGAGGTGGTCCGGCTCGACCCCGAAAGCGCCGTGGCGCACACCAACCTGGGTTCGTTGTACTTGCAACAGAAGAAATACACGGACGCGGTCGCCTGTGCCCGCACCGCGATCAAGCTCGATCCGAAGTATTCGACCGCTCACGCGATGCTCGGGACCGCCCTCCAGCAGAGCGGCGACATTCCCGGGGCGCGAGCGGCCCTCACCGAGGCGGCCCGACTCGATCAGCGGTGGGCGGGCACGCTGGCGAAGCTGCCGCCGGTCACGGTCGCCCCGCCGCCGCGCGAGGTGAACCGACCGTAACGGCCCTCACCCCAGCGCCGCGGCTGCCGCTTGCCCCGGTACTCGTCGCAGTATTCTCGACCTTTTCGGTTGCGGTCGGCGCACCCATCGATTACAAGCCCACAACAACACCTCGGCGACTCCCGCGCGACGGCCCGACCCGTTCGGGCCGATCTCTTCGCGCCGGGCGCTCCGGCTGAGGCTCCGGCGGCCCGGGCCGGTTGACGTGCGACACCATTCCATCCCACGAGGTTCTACCGTGACGACCGCCACCGAGATCCGCACCGCCCCCAAGACCGACGCCCAGAAGCAGATCGAACAACTGGCCATCAACACCATCCGCACCCTGTCGATGGACGCCGTTCAAGCGGCCAACAGCGGGCACCCCGGCACCGCGATGGCCCTCGCGCCGGTCGTTTACGCGCTCTGGCAGCGCGTCCTCCGGTTCGACCCCAGCGACACCATCTGGCCCAACCGCGACCGGTTCGTTCTCTCGTGCGGCCACGCCTCCATGCTGCTCTACTCCATCCTCCACCTCACCGAGGTCAAGGCGGTCAGCAGCAAGTACGAGGTGAAGGGCGAACCGACCGTGTCGCTCGACGACATCAAGAAGTTCCGGCAGCTCGACAGCAAGTGTCCCGGCCACCCCGAGTATCGGTGGACCAGCGGCATCGAGACGACCACCGGCCCGCTCGGGCAGGGTGTCGCCACGTCCGTCGGCATGGCGATCGCGTCGAAGTGGCTCGCGGCCCACTACAATCGGCCCGGGTTCACGATGTTCGATTTCAACGTGTACGCCCTCGCCGGCGACGGGTGCATGATGGAGGGCATCTCCGGCGAGGCCGCCAGCCTCGCGGGACACCTGAAGCTCAACAACCTGTGTTGGATCTACGACAACAACAAGATCACCATCGAGGGTCACACCGAGTGGGCCTTCAGCGAGGACGTGGCGACGCGGTTCATCGGCTACGGGTGGAACGTGCTGCGGGTCGGCGACGCCAACGACCTGGAGATGCTCGAACGGTCGCTCAAGACGTTCCTCAAAACGCCCGACCGGCCGACCTTAATTATCGTCGATAGCCACATTGCCTGGGGGTCGCCGAACAAGCAGGACACGCACGCGGCGCACGGCGAGCCGCTCGGCGACGAGGAGATTCGGCTGACGAAGAAGGTCTACGGGTGGCCGGAGGACAAGAAGTTCCACGTCCCCGACGGCGTCTACCAGCACTACCGCGAGGGCATCGGCGCCCGTGGGCGCGACCTGCGCAACGCCTGGATGCGCAAGTTCGAGGAGTACAAGACGCAGTTCCCCGACCTGGCCGACCAGATGGACCGCATCCAGAAGCGCGAACTGCCCGCCGGGTGGGACAAGGACTTGCCGGTGTTCCCGCCCGACGCGAAGGGCGTCGCCGGGCGCGACGCCTCCGCCAAGGTACTCAACGCGCTGGCCAAGAACGTCCCGTGGCTGATCGGCGGCTCGGCCGACCTCGCCCCGTCCACCAAGACGCGGCTCACGTTCGACGGGGCCGGTGACTTCCTCGCCGGCGGCGCCGGCAACTACGGCGGCCGGAACTTCCACTTCGGCATCCGCGAGCACGCGATGGGCGCGGCCCTCAACGGGATGTCGCTGTGCAAGGTCCGCCCGTACGGGTCGGGGTTCATGATCTTCTCTGACTATGGCCGGGCCCCGATCCGGCTGGCCTCGATCATGGAGATCCCGGTCATCTATATCTTCACGCACGACTCGATCGGGGTCGGCGAGGACGGCCCGACGCACCAGCCGATCGAGCAGCTCGCCGGCCTGCGGTCGATCCCCGGGCTGATCGTGCTGCGCCCCGGCGACTCCAACGAGGTCGTCGAGGCGTGGAAGGTCATCATGAAGCAGCGGCACGAGCCGACCGTGCTGGTACTGTCGCGGCAACCGCTGCCGACGCTCGACCGCACGAAATACGGCGCGGCCGACGTCGCCAAGGGCGGATACATCCTGGCCGACGCCGAGGGCGGCAAGCCGGACGTCATCCTCCTCGCCACCGGCAGCGAGGTCGGGCTGTGCGTGACGGCCTACGAGAAGCTCAAGGCGGAGGGCGTCAAGGCCCGCGTCGTGAGCCTGCCGTCGTGGGAACTGTTCGAGCACCAGCCGGCCGAGTATCGTGCGTCGGTGCTGCCGCCGGCGGTGAAGGCCAGGGTCGCGGTCGAGCAGGCCTCGACGTTCGGGTGGGCCCAGTACGTCGGCACCGACGGCGCCATCATCGCCATGCGGACGTTCGGCGCGTCGGCCCCGCTGAAGGAGTTGCAGAAGAAGTTCGGGTTCGAACCCGACACCGTCGTCAAGGCCGCCAAGGAGCAGGTGGCGAAGCACCGCGGGTAGGGCGCGGGCAGCTCGACCGAGCCGACGAGCGCGGGACCGCGACACCCGCGCGGATGCGGATCGGTATATGCGTGCCGTGGGAAGTGCAAAACCCCTGGAAATCCGGGGGTCGGACGTTATTGTGGGCCCGCGGCCCACGTTCCCGGTTCGCGCACCACCTAGAAACTCACCTGCGCTCCTGACATCCCGACGGCTTGAGTGACAACAAGAACCATTGACGAGCGGAGAGGGATTCGAACCCTCGATGCCCTTGCGGGCATATCGGTTTTCGAGACAGTGGCACAAAAGCCACGAGAGCGCCACACGCACCCCGCCAGAACGCACTCCGCGTGCTCCGCTTGTTCGTTGCTTGTCAACACACGCTCCGGCCCGGGGACCGCGGGGCCCGTCTTCCTCGCGAACCGGCGTGTGGGTACCTCTGCTGGCGAGATGCAGTTGTCAGGGCCATTCGGTGGAGCACGTCGGCCAGACGCGACACCATTCGACAGATGCTGACGATCGAGAAACGCGTGACGAAATGCGTCCGGGGCGGAACCGCTCCGGGATGAAGCGGTCGATCGGTTGGCCCAGGACCCGAGCGGCGGGGATGCCGAACATTCCCTCGGCCGCCCGGTTGAACAGGATCACGCGCTGCCCGGCGTCGATCGAGATGACGGCGTCCATCGCCGAGCCGACAATGGCGGCCAGTCGATCCTGGCTCTCGCGCAGTAACCGCTCCGAATGCTTGCGCTCGATGCCGAGAGAGATTGGGCCGGCTGTCCGCGAGGCTCCCTCAAGAGCCGCCAGCGAAAGCGGTTCACCAGCGGTTGGGGCGAAACCTGGCAGGTGGTTGCCACATGATTCTGCCCTCCCGACGGCACGACTGAGAGTCCGGTTGTGCCGGTCGGAGAGATCCGAACTGTGACTGACGTCGCCCCGAGGGTTCCCTCGGAGCGTTCCGAAGCTTTTGTGGAGGGAGCCGCGGTTCAGAACTGTGCCGGAAAAGGTATATCCCGTGACCGAAGGAGTGCGATGGGACAGGTTTGGAAAATGACGCCCCCACTCAACTGTCTCGCGCCAAATCGGACAACGCAAGACGAAATGGCGGGCAATTGATTTTGGCAACACAATAATTGTATTATAATATTGATATGCTCGCAAGATGCGCCGAGCCGGGCGATCTCGGAACATTTGTCGTGTCGCGGCTTCGGTGCCAGTGCCTCGTGCTGGCGCACGCCTCCGGGAGCCAAAACCGCGTAGCTCGCGGGAACTCCCGCAAGTGCGGCTCCGCACAGCATGCCGTCACAGGGACCAATTCCGCACACCCCTCCATCATTCGCGATTCTCCTCGAACTCACACATTTCGCGCCAAGCCGCTGACCGTTGCCTCGGGGCTCGCCGACAACGGCATTCGGGATTCTCCTCGGCCTAACACATTTCGCGCCCCCTCGGCAATTTGCTTGAAATTCTAGGGTTTTTGCAGCTGCTGGCGCGTTTGGTTCCTGAGTTGCTTTATCGCTCACGATGCACCGGCGCCTCCGCCCGGACGGACGACCCGCCTGGCGAAGGTGTCCCAACAACGCGAGTTGTTCAATGTCAACGACGGTCGCACGCGAAGTCGAGGCCCCACGGGTCACGCCCCTGCCACAAGTGAAGTGCTCCGCGCACTCGGCACTCATCTACTGGTGGCCGGTCTGGGCGATGGGCTTCATCCTGGCCGGTTGGACCGCACTGGGCGACCATCACGTGGCGCTGGTCCCCGCGGGATCGACCGTCGATGGCAACGTCGTCGCCGCACCGGAAGGATCGAACCCACTTCTAACGGGTGTTCACCTT
The DNA here is from genome assembly GCA_964495365.1 of uncultured Frigoriglobus sp. Taxonomy (GTDB): domain Bacteria; phylum Planctomycetota; class Planctomycetia; order Gemmatales; family Gemmataceae; genus Gemmata. The sequence continues at coordinate 9,964 of CAZBXY010000050.1, forward strand.
ACCCGCAGCAGCGTTCCCGGTGTGCTTTTCGTGGCGACGATCCTGGCCGTGCTCGTTCTGCGTGGAGGCTGGTTGACCGAGCGGCGGGCGATCACCCTGCTGACCGGCTCTGCCCTCGTCGCCGGGTTCGTCTCCGTCCTCGACGGGTGGGGACCCGTAGCGAGCGGGGCGGCCTACCTGGGCATCTACCTGAACCTTGGAGCCTACCTCGTGCTTTCCACCGGGCTCTTCGTCCTGTGGATGATCCACTTCTTCGTTCTCGACCGGCGGAGCTACGTGATCATCACCTCCGAGGGTGTGCGCCTCCGCGAGGGCCCGGATGCGCCGGAGCTGACCTTTCCTCGTGAAGAGGTTTCGCTGGAGGCCGAGCCGTACGACTGGTTCCGGTGGCTGATCGGTTTCGGCGCGGGCCGGGTGGCGGTCCGGGTCGGTGACCGACGCCTCGAGTTGGCAAACGTGCCCCGCGCCGGACAGCGCGTCGCTGCGGCCCGCGCGCTGGTGCGCGAAACGGCCACACGCTGAGATTCACCCGTTCGGACGAACCGGAACCGCTTTCCACAGGCGCCGCGTGCGCGGCACAGCATAAGGACCGACATGTCCCAGGTTTTGAGTGCCCCGCGCCGAACCGCCCGCATCGGCGCGGGGCCGAGACCGCTACCGTTACGGGAATCGGTCCTCCACCACCTGCGCTACGCGCTCGGGAAGGATCAGTACACCCGCGAAGCGCGGGACTGGTACACCGCGCTGGCGTCCGCGGTGCGCGAGCGGCTGATCGACGGGTGGGTCCGCTCCCGGCAGCAGCGCAACGCCGCCGATGCGAAGTGGGTCAACTACCTGTCGGCCGAATACCTCCCTGGCCGCGTGCTCGACCTGGTTCTCGACAACCTCGAACTGCGGCAGGAGGCGCGCGAGACGCTCGCGGGGCTTGGGGCCGACCCGGACGGAGTACTCGCGGCCGAGTGGGACGCGGGTCTCGGGGCCGGCGGGTTGGGGCGGCTGGCCGCGTGCTACCTGGAGTCAATGTCCACGCTGGGAATCCCCGCCTACGGTTACGGCATCCGCTACGAGTTCGGCTCCTTTACCCAGCACATCGATGGCGGCCGCCAGGTCGAGTCGGCCGACAACTGGCTGCGGTACGGCTACCCCTGGGAGATCCCCCGGCGCGACCGGCTCTATCCGGTCCGGTTCGGTGGGCGGGTGGAACTCAGTCCCGACGGCCGGCCAACCTCGCCGGCCCGCTGGACCGGCAGCGACGCGCTGATTGCGATGGCCTACGACCTGCCGATCCCGGGCTACCGCGGCGCGTCCGTCAACACCCTCCGGTTGTGGTCGGCGAAGTGCACCCGTGAGTTCGACCTCGCGCTGTTCAACGGCGGCGGGTACGCGCGGGCGGTGGAGGAGAAGGTGCGGGCCGAGAGCGTGTGCCGTGTTCTCTACCCGCGCGACGACAACGCCGCGGGGCACGAATTGCGGCTCCGGCAGGAGTACCTCCTCGTTGCCGCCAGCATGGCGGACGTCCTCCGCCGGTTCAAGCGGTGGCACTCCGACTTCGCCTCGTTCACCGCCAAAGTGGCCGTTCAGATCAACGACGCGCACCCGGCGCTCGCGATACCAGAACTCATGCGCCTGCTCGTGGACGAAGAGGGCGTCGAGTGGGACCGGGCGTGGCGCATTTGCACCGCCACGTTCGGGTTCACCAACCACACCCTCATGCCCGAGGCGCTGGAACACTGGCCGGTCGATTTGTTCGGGGGCCTCCTGCCGCGGCACCTCCAGATCGTCTACGAATTGAACGAGCGCCACCTGACACGGGTGCGGGCCGAGTACCCGGCCGACCGGGACCGGCCGGCGCGGATGTCCCTGATTCAGGAATACCCGGAGAAGAGCGTGCGGATGGCGCACCTCGCGGCGCTGGGAAGCCACGCAGTCAACGGCGTGTCGGCGCTCCACTCCGACCTGCTCAAGGCCGGATTGTTCCGCGACTTCGACGCGGCGTTCCCGGGGCGGTTCGCAAACGTGACCAACGGCGTGTCGCCGCGGGTGTGGCTGAAGGGCGCGAACCCCGACCTCGCCCGCCTGCTCACCGATGTCGCCGGCGACGGGTGGGTCACGCGGCTCGAGGAACTCGAGCGCATCGCCCCGTTGGCAGAAGACGCAGGGTTCCGGGCCGCATGGGCGGCCGTCCGGCGCCGGAACAAGACGCGCCTCGCCGACTTCGCCCACGCCGAACTGGGCGTCACCCTCGATCCCGACTCGCTGTTCGACTGCCAGATCAAGCGCATCCACGAGTACAAGCGCCAACTGCTCAACTTGCTACACGTCATCGTCCGGTACAACCGGATCCGCGACGGGCGGGAGCCCGCGGCTCCCCGCACCGTCCTATTCGCCGGCAAGGCGGCCCCCGGGTATGCGGCGGCGAAACGAATCGTCCAGCTTATCAATGCGGTGGCGGCGGGCGTGAACGCGGATCCGCATACGAACGGTCTGCTGCGGATCGCGTTCCTCCCCAACTACGGGGTCTCGCTCGCTACGCGGATCGCCCCCGCGTGCGACTTGTCCGAACAGATCTCGACCGCCGGCACCGAGGCGTCCGGCACCGGCAATATGAAGATGGCGCTCAACGGGGCGTTGACGATCGGCACGCCTGACGGGGCCAACGTCGAACTCCGTTCGGCGGTCGGCGCCGAGAACTTCTACTCTTTCGGGCTGTCCGCCAGCGACGGGCAGACCCTCCGCCGCGAGGGGTACGACCCGTGGCGGTACGTGGCGGCGTGTGACGAGCTGCGCCGGGCCGTCGCGATGATCCGCGACGGGTTCTTCTCGCCCGGCGAGCCGAACCTGTTCCGCGCCGTTGCGGACGCCCTCCTAACGCCCAGCGACCCGTTCCTCGTGCTCGCCGATTACGCGGACTACGCGGCGACCCAGGACCGGATCGGCGCGGACTGGCTCGACAGCGACGCGTGGACCCGACGGTCGATCCTGAACACGGCCCGCGCCGGATTCTTTTCGAGCGACCGCGCCGTTCGCGAGTACGCCACCGCCGTCTGGCACGTCCCGGTGCCAGGTACTGTCACCGACGAAAGCAGGCACCCCGCCACCCGCATTCAGATGCCGAGTAAAGCGATCGTCTGAGCCAGCGGACCGCGAAGTCGAGGGGACCTCCGAGTTGGTTCTGTCGTGTTTCGACTCCAAGACGTAACCTCGCGAGCTCGCGCTACTCACGATCCCACTGAGCAGCAATTCGCGAGCGCACAACCGGACGTGACTCCTCGATCTCCGTGACGGGTCGTCGTGACCCTGCTGCGGGTTCGCTCAGTAGAACTTGGCCGCGCCTGCAATCGGCATGTGCGGTCGAGACACACTCTCCGCACACGCGCAGTTGTATCCACCCGCTCTCGCGAGTTGGGTGAGCCGCTTCATCCCAAGGCGCGTGGGAGGCAGTCAGGCGACGGTGACAATTGTCCGTCGCAGGGCTTAACTTCTTCGATTCGGTCCGGCGGCACGTCGAGTGCGTAAGCCCGGCCATACCGGTCGGAGCCACGGAATCCGAGAACCGACGCGTCACAAGGGAAACTGTCTTATGCGCACGATTATGAATGTGTTACTCGTTGTTCTGGGAGAAGACGATCCGACCGCCGTCGAGTCCGCGGTGGTCTTGGCTCTGGTCATCCTGGTTTCCATTGCCGCAGTCATCATCCTCGCCTTCAACGTCGGCGCGACGTTCCATCTCCTTGATGGCGTATCGTCGGTCCACTGACCTCACCCAGGCGCTTTGGGCGATCACGGCACGGTCGAAGAGACCGGGCGAGATCCGAACGTCCAGTGTCCGAATCAGGAATGCTCCCATGAACACAGTTATACAGCCGGCACCGATACCGGTGGATTACGACGGGCGTAAACAGGTACTCCACTCGCGGCTGATTGACGGACTGAACGTGAGTGCCTTGGCCGAGATCCACGAGGACCGCCGCCGCGCGGAAATCCGAACCCTGATCGAGCGCCTCCTCGCCGCCGAGCCGGCACTGTGCCCACCCGCCGAGCGATCGCGGATGATAGCGGAGGTGCTGGACAGCGTACTCGGTCTTGGGCCGCTCGAACCGCTGCTGCACGACCCGACCGTCAGCGACATCCTGGTGAACGGGCCGGCCGAGGTGTTCGTCGATCGCCGGGGCAAGCTGGAACTGACTGACGTGCGGTTCCGGGACAACGACCACGTCATGCAGGTGATCGACCGGATCATCTCACCGCTGGGCCGGCGCGTCGACGAGAGCAGCCCGATGGTGGACGCCCGGCTCCAAGACGGGTCGCGCGTCAACGCTGTCATCCCGCCGCTGGCTCTGAAGGGACCGACCATCAGCATCCGCCGGTTCGGGGCCAAGCCCCTGACGCTCGACGACCTGTTGCGGTTCCGGATGCTCACGCCCGAGATGGCGAAGTTCCTGGAAGGGGCAATCAAGGCGCGGCTGAACGTCATCATCAGCGGCGGCACCGGATCAGGAAAGACGACGCTGCTCAACACGCTGTCGCGGTTCATCCCGGAGGGCGAGCGAATCGTCACGATCGAGGACGCGGCCGAGTTGCAACTTCAGCAACGGCACGTGGTGCCGCTGGAAACGCGGCCCCCGAACGTCGAGGGCAAGGGGCTCGTGACCACCCGCGACCTGGTCCGGAACTGTTTACGGATGCGGCCCGACCGGATCATCGTCGGCGAGTGCCGTGGAGGTGAGGTGTTCGACATGCTCCAGGCCATGAACACCGGACACGACGGGAGCATGACCACTCTGCACGCGAACAACCCGCGCGAGGCACTCTCCCGAATGGAGACGATGATGATGATGGCCGGGTTCGAGATCCCGGTCAAGGCGATGCGACAACAGATCAGCTCCGCCATCAATCTCATCATCCAGGCCTCGCGTCTGCAGGGCGGCGTGCGGAAGGTGACGAACGTGACCGAGGTGGTCGGGATGGAGGGCGACGTGGTCGTCCTCCAGGACATTTTCGAGTACAAGCGGCTGGGCGTGCGGGACACCGGCAAGGCCTACGGGCAGTTCCGGACAACCGGCGTCCGCCCCACCGTCATGAACCGACTCGCGACCGCCGGGATCACCCTCCCGGGGGATCTGTTCGCGGAGCGCATCTTGGTGAACGACGGGTGACCGTCAGCCGGGCGGCGGGCCGAGCAGGCGCGCGATCAGTCGATCGAGATCGGCGAGGGCCGGCGAGCGCGGCGCCTTGGCCCGCAACGGGACGCCCTCGTTGATGGACGCCATCCACGCCGCCGGGTCGTCTGCCAGGGTCCACACCTCGTCCACCTGAAGTAACTCGCGGAGCCGCTTGGGGTCGACGCCACCCTGGTGGGAGTCGTAGCGGTGGAGGACGACATGTTGCGTTCCGGCCGTGCGGCGCGCCAGGAGCGACTCGCGCAGGAGTTTGAGCGAGTGAATAGCCGGCACCTGTTGACCGCCCAGCAGCACGACGTGTTCGGCCATCGCAAGTGCGGCGAATTGGGCCGGATCGAACGTGTTGGGCACGTGGAGAACGACGCACCCCGCGAGTTGCCGCAGGAGGCCGACGAGGCGATCGAGACGGGCAGGGTCCGGGGCTTGCAGGGCAATTCCCTGGAGCGGACCGGGCAGGAGTCGGAGTCGGTCCCCGGCCGGCGTGAGAGCCTGCTGTACGGCCGGGAGTGTCAGTCGCTCCTCCCCGGCGAGCAGGTCGTAGGCGCCGGTTTGAGGGGTGACCTCCAGATACGCGGTGAGCCGCGCCAGCCGGGCCGTCGGCTCCGCCAGGATGCAGTCGATCGCCCAGCGCGCAGCGATCTCCGCGGCGAGGTTCACGGCGAAGGCGGCCGAGTCCCGCTCGGGTACCGCGGCGACCGCGATGAGCCGGCCCACTCGTGAGGTCCGGCCGAACTGCCGCAGGATCACCCCCAGAGCGGCCGCGAGGTCCTCCTCGGTCCAGGGAACTGGAACGAGTTGTGCCGCACCCGCTCGGTTGAATCGATACACGGTGTCCGTGTCGCACGCGGATTCGACCAGTGCCAAGATCGGGGCTCCGGGGAGCGTTTCGTTGATCTCGCGGACGACGGCCACATCCTCGGGCGACTGTAGCCACACGGCGAACAGACGCGGTTCGGGCCCGGTCGGCTTCCACCCGGCGCGCAGCGCGCCGAGGTCGGGAAACCGCCCCTCGACGACCACCCCCTCGTTCGCGAGCGGGCTCGCGAGCTGATCGAGGCGGTCGGACGGCCCGAGCAGGATCACGCGGAACGGATACACGCGGCCAACCACCTTTCTGATGGGCTCCGGACGAGGCGCTCGGCCGGCAAAGATCATACCCCAAAACGCCCGGCCGAGTTGGAGAACCGGTTGATCGGCCGCGTTCGCGCTCTAACGTTGTACGGACGGCCAAATAGTCGAGGAATTCCGGATGCCGACTCGCCTGAACTACCTCCGCTCGCTCAGGGAGGACCGCGCCGGGGCAGCCCCCCCCGCCGAGGCGGTGCCCAAGGAGGTGCCGGAAGCGGCCCCGGCCGAGGCCCCGCCACCGATCGCACACTCGGCTGAGGCTCAGACCCCGCCGCGACAGGCGCCCGCCGACGGCTCGTTCCGGGACGACCTCCTCCGGACGCTCCACTCCCGGTTGATCCAGCACGCCTCGGTGGCCGAGATCGAGAAACTACCCGCCGCGCGCCGGCGCCAGACCCTCGCGCGGGCGGCCGAGGCGCTGATCGAGCGCGAGGCGCCGCACCTCTCCTTCGCGATCCGGCGCGAGGTACTCGACGACCTGCTCGACGAAGTGCTCGGCTTCGGACCGCTGGAGAAACTCCTCCGCGACCCCACCGTCAGCGACATCGTCGTCAACGGCGCGCAGCAGGTCTACCTGGAGCGGCAGGGTCGCCTGGAGCGGGTCGAACTTCGGTTCCGCGACGACGAACACCTGCTCGACATCATCCACCGGATCGTTTCCACGGTCGGCCGCCGCGTTGATGACTCCTCACCGATGGTGGACGCGCGGCTCCCCGACGGCTCGCGCGTCAACGCGATCATTCCGCCGCTGGCGCTCAAAGGGCCGATGCTCTCGATCCGGCGGTTCGGAGCCCACCGGCTCAACGTCGCGGACCTCGTCGCGCTGAAGGCCCTGCCGCAGGAGGCGGCCGAGTTCCTTCAGGCGGCCGTGAAGGCGAAGCTAAACATTCTCGTCAGCGGCGGCACCGGGAGCGGAAAGACGACCCTCCTGAACGCGCTCTCGGCGTACATCCCCGCGGGGGAGCGGATCATCACCATCGAGGACACAGCGGAGTTGCAACTCCAGCAGGAACACGTCGGATCGCTCGAAAGTCGACCGCCGAACGTCGAGGGCAAGGGGCAGGTCACCATCCGCGACCTGCTCCGCAACGCCCTGCGGATGCGCCCGAACCGCATCCTCATCGGCGAGTGCCGCGGGGAGGAGGCGCTGGACATGCTCCAGGCCATGAACACCGGCCACGCCGGGTCGATGACCACGCTGCACGCCAACAGCCCGCGCGACGCGCTCTCCCGGCTGGAGATGATGGTGATGATGAGCGGGCTGGAACTGCCACTACGGGCGATCCGCCAGCAGATCGCCAGTTCGGTGAATCTGATCATCCAGGTGAGCAGGGTTTCCGGCGGGGGCCGGAAGGTGGTCAGCGTCACCGAGGTCACCGGCATGGAGGCGGACGTTATCACGATGCAGGAGCTGTTCCGCTACCACCAACTCGGGATCGACCCGGCGGGGCGGGCGCGGGGCCGGTTCGAGGCCACCGGCGTCCGACCCTTCCTGGAGCCGCGGTTCGTCGAAGCCGGAGTCCAGTTCTCACCAGATTCCTTCCGCCCCCGCAACCTTCTCGACGGTTGAGCGGGCCGAATCCCGCCGTCCGCAACGGCCCTCTTTCACATCGTCACCGGCGCGCGGAGAAGTCACTTGCCGCCGAACAACTTCGTGAAACCGCGCTTCAGCCAGTTCGGGTGCATCCGCGGCGGGGGCACGCCGATCGCCCCGACCGCGATTCCCTCCATCAAGCGCCCGAGGTCTTCCAGTACCGGCGAGTGGGGGGCCGCGTCGCGCAGCGGCTTGCCCAGGTTGATCGCCTCCATGACGCCGCGGCCGTCGCTCCGGACCGGGTAGAGCTGGGCCTCTGGCAGCAAGCTGCCGATCTCCGCCAGCGTCGCGCCGGGCAGGTCCTCCGAGTAGCGGTTGATCACGTAGAACGGCCGGGCGTGGATGCCCTGGCTCGTCAGGGCGTCGCGGAGGAGCATCAGGCTGTGGACCGAGGGCACCTTCTGCTCCGCGACGAAGACGACGTCGTCCGCGCCCTTGAGCGCGCCGAAGAAGACCTCGTCGAAGGAGCCGGACAGGTCCAGCACGACCAGGTCGGCGATCTTCCGCGCCATCCTTAGCAGTCGCAACACGGCCGACAGCGACGGGGCGGCCGTCGAGATGGTCTGGTACGTCCCGGGGAGTACCGAAAGCCCGTCGCACACGGGAGCGATGGCCTTGCGGAGCCCGTCGAGATCGACCGCGTTCACGTCGGCCAGCAGGTCGTTGTTGGTGTACGACGGGGTGACCCCGAGTATCACGGCGAGCCGGCCGATGCGCCCGCCGAGTTCTACGAGCAGCGTGTGTTCGGCGCCCAGGCGCTTCGCCTCGCTGGCGAGGTTGAGCGCGATCGTCGTGGCGCCGCAGCCCTCGGTCACCCCGGTCACGGCGATGAGCCGCCCGGCGCTGGGCCGGAGACCGAACTGCCGGGCGGTGCGGTCCAGCGCGTCCCGCAGTTCGGGCGGCTTCATCGGCAGGGGGACGAACTGCGTCGCGCCCGCCCGGATCGCGCCCAGGAGCGTCTGGGCGTCCTGCGCCTGGCTCATCACCAGCACCGGCTGATCCGGGAAACTATCGGTGAGGTGCGACAGCCGCGTGACGTCCTCGGCGCCGCGCAACTCCGCCACGAACAGCCTCTTTTCCGCGGGCGGGATGCGATAATGTCCCAGCGCGGTATCGACGTCAGGGAAGCTCGCGTCCACGGTGCCCCCGTAGTCGCGGAGTTCCGCCTCCACGGCGGACAGGAGGTTGCCCGAGAGGTTGATCAACACGGTCTTCAGGGCTTGCATGATTGCTCGAAAGTAATGGGGAGGGATGTGTCGCTCGAACGCGGTTGGTCGGGTGTGAGCGGGGCGGCCGGCGCCGCAACCGGGAGGACATCGGGCCCGGATGACCGCTGGAGCAGCCGATCGATTTCCTCGGCGGGAACGGGGCGCGAGAAGAGGTACCCCTGCGCCTCGTCGCACCCGTGCCGGACGAGGTAGTCGCGCTGGGCCTCGGTCTCGACCCCCTCGGCCAGCACGCTCATCCCGATGTCGTGCCCGAGGTCGATGATCGCCTTGACGATCGAGCCCTCGCACGCGTTCTTGCCGATGTCGCGGACGAAGGACTGGTCGATCTTGAGCGTGTCGGCCGGCAGCTTGTGCAGGTAGTTCAGCGACGAGTACCCGGTCCCGAAGTCGTCGATCGACAGCCGGATCCCCATCTGGCGCAGGCGCGCGAGGAGCCGGCTGCCCGCCTGGATGTCCTGCATCAGGATCGCCTCGGTCAACTCCAGCTCCAGTCCGGCTGCGTTCACGCCCGTGTCGGCCAGCACCCCGGCAACGGTCTCGACGAAGCCGTCGTGGCGCACCTGAATCGGCGAGACGTTGACCGAGACCCGCAACTCGACACCCCGCTCCTGCCAGGTTCGGAGTTGCCGGCACGCCTGGCGGAGAACCCACTCGCCCAGTGGTACGATGAGGCCGCTCTCCTCCGCGACCGGGATGAACTGGCCGGGCGGGACGACCCCGGCGGCCGGGTGCCGCCAGCGGACCAGCGCCTCGACCCCGACCGGTTTCCCGCCCGGCAGTTTCACGAGCGGCTGGTACAGGAGGAACAGCTCGTTGCGCTCCAAGGCGCTGCGGAGGTCGGCCTCCATGACCGTGCGGGCGCGGACCTCGCGGTCCATCTCCCCCGAGAAGAAGCACAGCCGGTTGCGCCCCGCGTGCTTCGACTGGTAGAGCGCGAGGTCGGCGTTGCGTAACAGGGTGTCGGCGTCTGCGGCGTCCGCCGGGAAGAGGGTCAGTCCGAGGCTGGCGCTGGTGTGGATCTCGTGCCCGTCGAACTGGAACGGCTCGGCCAGGGCCCGCAGGATCCGACGGGCGACGATCGCGGCGCCCTCCGCGCGCTCGAAGTCGCACACCAGCACCGCGAACTCGTCGCCGCCGAGCCGGGCGATTGTGTCGGTCTCGCGGAGCGTGGCCCGCAGGCGCGCGGCGACCTCCTTCAACAGGCCGTCGCCGGCGGGGTGTCCGAGCGTGTCGTTGACGTTCTTGAACCGGTCGAGGTCGAGGTAGATCAGCGCGAACGGCGCCCCGGTGCGATGCGTCTGTGCCATCGCCTGGGTGATCTGCTCGCGGAACAGGGCGCGGTTGGGCAGCCCGGTGAGTGCGTCGTGCAGCGCCAGGTGTTCCAGCTTGCGCTCCGCCTCCTTGCGCGCGGTGATGTCCTCCTTGACGGCGATGAAGTGCGTCACCTCGCCGCGCGCGTCGCGTACCGGGGAGATGGACGCCGACTCCCAGAACAGGGTGCCGTCCTTGGCGCGGTTGCACAACTCGCCGTGCCACTCCTGCCCGCTCCGGAGGTTGCCCCACAACTGCCGGTAGACTTCCGGCAGTTGCTTCCCCGACTTGAGGATGCGGGGGGTTTTCCCGAGCGCCTCGGCCGCGGTGTACCCGGTAAGCTGGGTGAACTTCGGGTTGACGTACTGGATGGTCCCCTGCGTGTCGGTCATGACAACGGTCGCCGGACTCTGCTCGACCGCCCGCCACAACTGCTGCAGTTCGTCGTCGCGCCGCTTCCGCTCCGTGATGTCCTGAAACGATACCACCGCGCCGATCACCTGCCCGTCGCTGCTGATCGGGGCGGAACGATACTCGACCGGAAAACTCGTCCCGTCGGCCCGCCAGAACACCTCGTCATCGACGAAGGTGCTCCGGCGCTCGCGGAACGCTTGGTAGGCCCGACATTGTTCGGCCGGATAGCTCGTCCCGTCGGCGCGCGTGTGGTGAATCAGGTCGTGCACGTGCTTGCCGAGCAGTTCGGCGTCGGCGGTGTACCCCAGTAGCTGGAGGCAGGCCGCGTTGCAGAAGGTACAGTTTCCGTCCCGATCGACGCCGTATATTCCCTCACCCGCGGACTCGAGCAGGAGCCTCACGCGCTCCTCGCTCTGCCGGAGAGCGATCTGGGCCCGCTCCCGCTCGGTCTGCTCCTCGGACAGGGCGATGAGGTTCGCGACCGCCATGGCGAACACGATCTCGTCGATCGACCACTCACGCGGCGGCCCGACGTGCTCGTGGCACAGCACCCCGCGGACCCGGCCGAACACCCGGACCGGCAAGTCGAGCATCGACGTGATTCCCAGCGGCTCGAGGTACCGGTCGCGGAATTCGGCCGTTCGGGGGTCTATTCGCGCGTCGGTGACCGCGATCACCTCCTCGGAATCGAGGGCCCGGAAGTACGCGGGGTAGTCGACAGCGGCCAGAACCGTGCCGGACGAGTGCCGCCGGGCGGTGGATTCGAAGAGCGCGGCGCTACGGATCACGCGCGGCTGATCCTCGGCCCACCAGAGGCTGACCCGTTCGACCCCGAGGACGGCCGCGACCGACTCCAGGATGCCCCGCGTGTGCTCCCCCGCTTCCGCCCGGTGGTCGCCCCGGATCAGGTCGAGCAGCGCTACCTGCTGCCGCCGGACGCGTGCCTCACTGTCCCGCAGGGCGACCTCGGCACGCCGCTGCTCGGTCACGTCCGTGTCGGCTCCGGCGATGTAATAGACGCGCCCGGAGCGGTCGCGCAGGGCCGCCCCGCGGGTCCGGAGGATCCGGTACAAGCCGTCCCGGTGTCGCACCCGCTGCTCCGAATCGAGCACGGCCACGCGGCCCGATACGAGGTCATCGATCTCGCCGATCGCCCGCGCCCGGTCGGCGGGGTGAAGACGATCCTCCCACTCCTTTTTGAGGTTCGGGAGCTCGTGATCCTCGTACCCGATGTTCGCCTTCCACCGCGGGGACAGATACACCGCGTTGGTCCGGAGATCCCACGACCAGATCCCGTCGTTGGTGGACGCCACGGCGAGCGCGTAGCGCGCCTCACTGGCGTGGAGTTGTTCCGCGACTCGCGCTGCTTCGGCCCGCGCCCGGAGCGTGACGATGCCGAAGGCCAGGTCATCGGCCAGTTCCCGGAGGACGCGCACTTCCTCCTCACCGAACGCGTCGGCGACCGAGGCGTAGATGTTGAGCGTGCCCAGGATTCGCTCCCCCGACACCAGTGGGATCGCGACGGACGAGGCCAGCCCCCGTTTCAGCGCCTCCTCCCGCCACGGTGGGAAGTTCGGATCCGTGGCGATGTTGTGGCAGACGTGCGGCTTCCCGGTCTTGATGGCGGTGCCGGTCGGCCCGTGCCCGCGGCGTTCGTCATTCAGGTCGATCCGGAGGGTATCGACGTAGCTCGAATCCGGCCCGAAACGGCCGACGGGCCGCACCGCACTGCCGTCCACGAACCCTACCCAGCACAGCGTGTACCCCGCCAGTTCCACGGCGATGCGACAGACCTCGCTCAACAACTCCTGCTCGGTCGTCGCGCGCACCAGGGTCTGGTTCGAGCGGCTGATCGCCCGCAGGGCCAGGTTAACGCGGCGCAACTGCTCTTGCGCCGTCTTCCGTTGCGTGACGTTGCGGGCGTTGACCAGCATCCGCTTCTCGCCCTGCTCCTCGAACGCGCGGCACCGCGACTCCAGGTTCACCCACGAGCCACCCTTGTGGCGGAACCGGCACTCGGTCGTGTGGACCTTCTGGACGCCCTCGATGCCCTCGCGGATCGCCACGGCCACGGTCGCGCAATCGTCCGGGTGCAAGATGGTGGTGACGCTGTGGCCGACGAGTTCCTCCGGCTTGACTCCAATGTCGCGCTCGACCGAGGGGTTCGCGTACAGCAGCGTTCCGTCGGCGGCGAGCACGAGCACGATGTCGAGCGTGTTCTCGGTCAGCGCGCGGTAGTGCTCCTCGCTGACCCGGAGCGCCTCCTCGGCCCGGCGGCGCTGGCGCCGCTCGTTCGCGTCGGCGATCTCCCGCTCGACGCTCGGCACGAGCCGCAGCAGGTTCCTTTTTGAGACGTAGTCGTCGGCGCCCAGCTTCATCAGCCGGACCGCCTCTTCTTCGCCGAGCACCCCGGTCACGATGATGAACGGAACGTCCAGCCCGCTCTTGTTGAGCACCTCCAGCGCCGCCGGGGCACTGAAGTGCGGCATCGCGTGGTCGGACAGGACGACGTCCGGCACCTTGCGCGCGAGCGCCGCCCGCATCGCGTCGGCCGTCTCGACCCGCTCGGAGGTCACGTCGTAGCCGCCACAGCGCAGCGCACGCGACACCATCAGGGCGTCGTCGCCCGAGTCCTCGACGATCAGCACGTGAATGGGTTTGCCCACCTCAGTTTCCCTTCCGGTCCGGGATCGGTTCGTTGAGCGCCAGCCAGTACGTCCCGATCAGGCGGGCCGCCTCGACGAACTGCTCGAAATCGACCGGCTTGCGGATGTAACTGTTCGCCCCGAGCTGGTACCCGGTGACGAGATCCTCCTCTTGCTGCGAGGAGGTGAGGATGACCACGGGAATCGTCCGGGTCCGGTCGTCGGCGCGCACCCGCCTGAGCACCTCCAGACCGCCGATCTTGGGGAGCTTCAGATCGAGCAGGATGACCTGCGGGCAGACCGGAGCCTGTCCGGCGCAGTCCCCCTCGCCAAACAGAATGTCCAGTGCCTCCCGTCCGTCCTTCGCCAGGAGAACGGGGTTGAGAAGCCTGTTCTTGTTGAACGCCCGCATGGTGAGCTTCACGTCGTCGGGGTTGTCTTCCACCAACAGGATCGGTTTCGGATGCACGGTTCGTTCCTCGGGATGCCGGGCCGGTCACGTCGGGAGAATCGGGTTCGCTCGGCGCGGTCCCGCTTCCCTAATCATCTCGCGTGCCCAGATCGGAGCACTCGACAAGATTGCGGGATATCAAGGGGAATCCGGCGCGTTCCGCGAAAAAGCGGCGCGGGAATCGAGACGGGGGCGAGAATCTGTGCCCCGACCAGAACCGAGCACTCGTTGTCGTGGGTCGGTGCGGATCGCGGCCGCCGGCGGCGCCCGTGGGTCCATCGCCGGGTTGTGCCAGACCCGCACAGTCCGCGACGACAACGCACAGGGCGTGCTCACCGCGACCGGAGCCGCGCGGCCGCTCGCGACCCAGCGCGTTCCTGCCGGGTCTCCGAATTGCGTGCGGGGTTCAACGGCCTCTCGCGCGGGTGAAGAACTCTTCTGGCCGGTGCGAATTCCATTCAAATTCCAGACGCCGGCGTAATCGGCACGCGGCGTGTAATGAGTGGAGTCTCCGCGGCGAACGGGCACAGCGAAGGTCCGCACAGCGCCGCGGTTTCTGTCACCGACCCCGCAGAGGAAGAACACAGTGGTGAAGCTCCTTCAAGACAACCACGTCCAGCAGCAGGCACCGGAGTACGCGCGGAGCTTGATCGAGGCGAGCCTGGACCCGCTGGTGACGATCAGCCCGGAGGGGAAGATCACGGACGTGAACGAGGCGGCGGTGAAGGTGACGGGCCAGCCCCGGGACCGGTTGGTGGGGACGGACTTCTCGGACTACTTCACCGAGCCGGGCAAGGCCCGCGAGGGTTACCAGCAGGTGTTTTCCCGCGGGTTCGTGACCGACTATCCCTTGACCATCCGCCACAAGGACGGGCGCCTCACCGACGTCTTGTACAACGCCTCCGTCTACAAGGACACCCGCGGAAACGTCCTCGGCGTCTTCGCCGCCGCCCGCGACGTTACCGCCCAGAAACAGGCCGCGCAATACGCGCGGAGCTTGATCGAAGCCGGCCTCGATCCGCTGGTGACGATCAGCCCGGAGGGGAAGATCACGGACGTGAACGAGGCGACGGTGAAGGTGACGGGCCAACCCCGGGACCGGTTGGTGGGGACGGACTTCTCGGACTACTTCACCGAGCCGGGCAAGGCCCGCGAGGGTTACCAGCAGGTGTTTTCCCGCGGGTTCGTGACCGACTATCCCTTGACCATCCGCCACAAGGACGGGCGCCTCACCGACGTCTTGTACAACGCCTCCGTCTACAAGGACACCCGCGGAAACGTCCTCGGCGTCTTCGCCGCCGCCCGCGACGTTACCGCCCAGAAACAGGCCGCGCAATACGCGCGGAGCTTGATCGAAGCCGGCCTCGATCCGCTGGTGACGATCAGCCCGGAGGGGAAGATCACGGACGTGAACGAGGCGACGGTGAAGGTGACGGGCCAACCCCGGGACCGGTTGGTGGGGACGGACTTCTCGGACTACTTCACCGAGCCGGGCAAGGCCCGCGAGGGTTACCAGCAGGTGTTTTCCCGCGGGTTCGTGACCGACTATCCCTTGACCATCCGCCACAAGGACGGGCGCCTCACCGACGTCTTGTACAACGCCTCCGTCTACAAGGACACCCGCGGAAACGTCCTCGGCGCGTTCGCCGCGGCCCGCGACGTCACTGCCCAGAAGAAGGCCGAAGCGGAGGTGACCACACAGCGGGCCCGCGAAATGGAGCGCCTCGTCGAGCTGGAGCGGTTCCAGAAACTGACCGTCGGCCGGGAACTCAAGATGATCGAGCTGAAGAAGGAGATCGAGGATCTGAAGGCCAGCCTCGTCCGTGCGGGGAAGTCGGCGTAACCGGTGCGAGCGGGGGGTGCGGAGGTGGTGATCATTCACGAGAGGAACCCACGGTGAACGGTTTGGACGAGCGGCCCGGCCAGGGCACAAGCGCCCACGACCTGACCCTGGCGCTGATCAACATCCTCGCGGACTTCGAGCAGGACCGGGACCGGCTGACGCAGGCGCAGCGGGGCACCCTCAACATCCTGGAGGACTTCCAGCAGGAGAAGGGCGACCTGCGCCTGGCCAACCGGGCCATGCAGAACATCCTCGACGACTTCGACTCCGACAAGGCGCACGCGTCGCTGACCAACGGCGCCGTCCTCAACATCCTCGACGACTTCGACGCGGAGCGGCAGGGCTCGCAGTACCTCAACCGGGCGATGCTGAACATCCTCGACGATCTCGAGGAGGAGCGGGCGATCACGAAGACCCTCAACGCGGAACTGGAACACCGCGTCCTCGAGCGCACCGCCGAACTGACCCGCTCGGAGGAGCGGTTCCGCCTGCTGGTGGAAGGCGTGAAGGACTGCGCCATCTTCATGCTCGACCCCCAGGGGTGCGTGGTTACCTGGAACTCCGGCGCCGAGCGGTTCAAGGGGTACAAGGCCGAGGAGATCATCGGCCGCCACTTCTCCTGCTTCTACCCGCCGGAGGATCTGGCGAAGCACAAGCCGGATGAGGAACTCGCCCGCGCGCTGGCGAACGGGTCGTTCGAGGACGACGGCGTCCGGATCCGGAAGGACGGCACCCGGTTCATCGCCAACGTGCTCATTACGCCCGTGTACGACGAGAGCGGCCGGCACATCGGGTTCGCCAAGATCACCCGCGACATCAGCGAGCGCGTCGCGGCCCAGGCGCAGGCGATGGAGGCCCTGCGCCGCGAGATCCTGCTCAAGGAAATCCACCACCGGGTGAAGAACAACCTGCAGGTCGTTAACTCGCTTCTGTACCTGCAGTCCGTGCGGATCGCGGACCCCACGACGGTGGGGATCCTGAAGGAGAGCCAGACGCGGGTGAAGTCGATCGCGCTGATCCACGAGAAACTCTACCGCGGGTCGGACCTGGGTCGGGTCGATTTCACCGAGTACGCCCGCGACCTCGTGGCCGACCTGTTCCGCACCTACGGCATCAACCAGGAGGCAATCGTCCTCCGGTGCGACATCCGGGACGTGTCGCTGCCCATCGACGCAGCGATCCCTTGCGGGCTGATCATCAACGAGCTGACCTCCAACGCGCTCAAGCACGCGTTCCCACCGGGCACGGCGGGCGAGATCACGATCACGATGGCCCGCACGGACGACGATAACGTCCTCCTGACCGTCAGCGACACCGGCGCCGGGTTCCCGAAGGACGTGAACTGGCGGAAGAGCAAGAGCCTGGGGCTCAACCTGGTCATGGACCTGACGAAACAGTTGGGAGGCGCCGTCGAGATGAATTCCGACCGGGGCACCACCTTCAAGATCACATTCAAGGAATCCCGAACCAAGAACGAGGGGAAGGCATGAACTCGCGGATCATGATCGTGGACGACGAGATGATCATCGCCCGGGAGCTGGAATCGCGGCTGACGGCGATGGGCTACGACGTCGCGGGCATCGCCTCCTCCGGCGAGGAGGCGATCGCGCTGGAGCGCGAGGAGCACCCCGACCTCATCCTGATGGACATCATGCTCAAGGGGGCGATGGACGGGATCGAGGCGACCGGAGAGATCCACCGGCGCGCGCCGGTCCCGGTCATCTACCTGACCGCGTACACCGACGAGAAGACCCTGACCCGCGCCAAGCAGACGGGGCCGTACGGCTACATCGTCAAGCCGTTCGCCGAGCGCGAGTTGCGGGCGAACATCGAGATGGCCCTCTACAAGCAGAAGACCGAGGCGGAGATCCACCGACTGAACGCCGAACTCGAACAGCGCGTCGGCGAACGCACCGCGGAGCTGGAGGCCGCGAACAAGGAGATGGAAGCGTTCACGTACAGCGTCTCCCACGACCTGCGGGCCCCGCTGCGCGCGATCGACGGCTTTTCCCAGGCCCTCCTGGAGGATTACAGCGACAAGGTGGACGCCGAGGGGCAGGAATACCTCCAGCGGGTCCGCGCGGCGAGCCAGCGCATGGGCAAACTCATCGACGACCTGCTCCGGCTGTCGCGCCTGGCGCGCGCGCCCATGAACCGGCAAGTTGTTGACCTGAGCGCCGCCGTCACGCGAATCGTGGAGGAGCTGCGGACCGCCGAGCCGGAACGCGCCGTTGAGGTCGTGATCCCCCCGGGACTGGTGGCGGAGGGCGACCCGGGGCTGTTGGAGGTCGTGCTCCGAAACTTGCTGGGCAACGCGTGGAAGTTCACCGGTAAGACCGCGAACGCCCGGATCGAATTCGGCCGGACGGAACACGAGGGGCGGGCGGCGTTCTTCGTACGCGACAACGGCGCCGGCTTTGACATGGCCTACGTGGACCGCCTGTTCGGCGCGTTCCAGCGGCTGCACACCGAGAACGAGTTTCCCGGGACGGGGATCGGCCTCGCGACCGTGCAGCGGATCATCCGCCGCCACGGCGGCCGCGTCTGGGCCGAGGGCGCCGTCGGTCAGGGCGCGACGTTCGCGTTCGTTCTGTAATCACCTCTCGATCCACACGAAGGCCCTGTGTCGCGGTTCATTTCCCCGAAGCGGCACCGGGGCCGGACAGCACTTCCGACGAACGCCCGGCGGGAAACCGCCGGGCGTCTCATCCCTTCACCGCAGAAGTCGTTCGATCCCGATCGGCTCACCCGGGAGCGGCTTCGGTTTCGCGCGCTGCCCACGAACCGTATGAAGTTCGCCGCGGCACAGGGGTCGAGATGTGAAGGCGAGAGCGTCGCGGTGAGGAGCAGCCGGGTGCGGGACCGACGACCTCGGGATCACTCGACCAGGTAGATGTCGCGCGTTCCGGGGGTGACAGAGGCGGTCCACGAGATGCCGAAGGAGCCGTTCCCGCCCAGGCTGAGTTGGTAGCTGATGTACTGCGCGCCGATCACGTCGTTGGCCCCGTTCCCGCTGATCGCGAGCAGAGCCGCGGGCGCGTAAAAGGCCCCCGTCAACGTCATATTGCCGTTTCCGGAGATGCCGACGGGGGCGGTCGCGGTCCGGTTCTGGAAGAGCAGTACCCCCTGGTACGGTCCGGACGCCGCCGGCGATAAGTTGCACGTTCCCTGACCGGTCAGACTGATGGCGTCACTGTTCGAATCCGGGGCGTTGTAAATCATCACCCCCGTGCCGGTCAGCGAGCCTTGACCGCCCCAGGAGAAACCGCCGCCTTGCATGTAGTAGACACCGGGAGAGAGCGTCACGTTCCCCTGACCCGTGATGGTGATGCCGCCGACGTAGACGCCGGGGGAGAGCGTGACCGGGTTATCGTTGGAGATCTGGAGCTTGTGGGTGCGCTGGACCGTCAGGGCCGCGGGGTCGGGTGGCGGCAACTGCGCGAGCGGGTCGGAGGTGGGAGCGGCCCCGGAGACGATCGGGCCGCTGAACGTCCCGCCGCCGGGCGTCGACCACCCGGGTATTCCGCCCACCCGGAACTCGGGAGCAGTCACGGTCCCGCCGCCGTTGGCGTACATCGCCTCGACGTCGTTCGAGTTGACGATGACGGGCGCCCCGCTCACCGTCATGTTTCCGCCCCCACCGGTACTGAACGCGCCCTTGCCCGATGGGGCGAGGACGATGATCCCCGGTGTGATGGAACTCCGCCGCCCGCGGGCGATGGCCCGAGCGCCGACCGGGATCGCCTCGGTCCCGAAGATGCGGCTGAAGTAGCGCGGCTGGACCGCCGTGATCACCACCTCGACGTGACCGGCGAGCCCGGCGGACGGCCCGGTGGTTGGTGGGATGCGGATTTCGACCGTGCACCCGTTTTCGCCGTCGGCGAACCCGTTCGCCGCGGCTGTTGCTGCCGCCGCCCGCCGCGCGGTCCCGGTCGGGTCGAGACCCTGGTTCGCCCACCAGTTGAGGTACAGGTCGTCCGCCGCCGCGAGGGCCGACGCGTCGGCGGACGACTGGGCGGCACGCCGTCTGTCCATGAGGAGGCCGCCGTCGAGTGTCAGGGCGAGGGCGCCGAGGATCGCGATGAGAGAAATGGCGACGACGACGATGACGTAACCGCGGCGCCGGTGTGTGTTGCGGAGCATGGCTTCCTCAGTACGACACGACGGACACGGACCGGCTCGATACCTGGATCGTGCCAAATAGCCCTGTGTCCCAGGAGTAAGTGACGGTGACGCTCACGGTGTTCGACACCAACACGACCTTCGACTGCCCGGTCGCTGCGTCCACGATGGTGGTCTGCCGGAGAGGCCGGTTGTCCGTGTCCCACGTGACCGAGTAGCTCAGTTGCTCCGGGCGCATGCCCGCAGCGTTGGGCGCGATCGCGTTGGCGTAAACGTCCTGCGCGGTGGCGGCCGGTTGGTGATGGTCTTCGGCGTACCGGGCGCCGTGGACCGAGGCCCAACGCGACCCCTCCCGGGCAATGTGGGCGACCTGTTGGTAGCGGAAGACGGCGACGACGAGGATGAGGAGGGAGAACATGACCAGTGTCAGGAGCGGGTAAACGAGGGCGGCCTCGACGAGGACCGAACCGGGGCGAGAACGGCGGAGCATCATCGGACGGAGCATCATCGGGCGGAACCTCACTGACGGGTCAGTTGGTCTTCAGAGGCGCGATCCGCATCTGCACGCTGCGCGCGAGGGTGCAAGACGTCGGTCCGCCGGGCAGGTTGGTGAGCGTGGTGAACGGCACGGTGGCGGTCACGACGACGGCGGGGTTCCCCGCTGCATCGACGGTCGGGAACGAGGTCACGGTCGGTTTCGGCGTAAAATCCGGCGCTTCCGCCACCGCCGCGTCTTGGAGGGAGGGGTAAGGGGATTGGGCGGCGCCGACCGGGTCGGCGGCGTAGAGGGCACCGGCCCGCGCGCACGCATCGAGGGTGATGGTGTAATGGAATAACCGGGCCCAATCGGCTCCGATGACGAACAGATACATGAGGAAGGGGAGGATAAGGGCCAACTCCACTGCGGCCGCTCCCGGCAATCGCCTTGTTATTCGCCTGCGCATCGGGCCCGAACCTCTGTTCCGAGATGTCTTGTGGAAACTCTGTCCAATGCGACCGAACGCCAAGCGCCGCTTTCCTTCTCTCATTCGGAACTGCGGTACTCTCAGCCGACCGCGAGTCGCATCGATGCTTGCCGACCAGTCGTTGCTCCAAGTCCAGCGCCCAGGTATCGCGGGTCCGGGCGGTGCGCCCTGACGGTCGGCTCCGGGGTACGGCGCCCGCGCTGGAACTGACCCGCGTCCGGTCCGCTTACCCCACCCCTCGGATCGGGCTACCTCATCGGCGGCTCCCGCGGCCGGATCGTGCCCGTCTGCGGCTGTCGGAACCCACAGCACGGCGGCGCAGGTCGCACTCCTCGATCACCACGGGCGCCGCTCGACTCCCGACCCGAGTTCCGTCGGCGTGCGACCACTTTGCACCTGGCGTGCCGGCCCAGCGAATGCCCAAAGTTACGCCCTGTGATGACGATTACGACCTGACAGCGCGCGCCCGCGCCCGGCCCCCGGGTAAATCTGCAAGCCGGCGAGGCTGGGAGTGTGCGAACACGCCTCGGTGTGCGTGTGACGTGCCAGAACCGCACGCCCGGCTTGCCTGCTTGGTCCCAGTATTGGCGTTTACAAATGCCGGAGCGGTTCATCTGCCGCGGCGAAAGGAGTTCGGGTGGGATCGCCCTTGTTCCCGCAACCCTCGGCGACGGAACCGCACTTCCTCCCAGCGAAGCCGGGATCGTGTACCGCGACGAGGACGGACGGGTTGCGGACTTCCACGCGCTGCGGCACACGTTCATCAGCAACTGGGCACGGTCGGGAGTTCACCCGAAGGTCGCGCAATCTCTCGCGCGGCACAGCACGATCACGCTGACGATGGACCGCTACTCGCACACGCTGATCGGAGAACAGGCGGACGCGCTCAAGGCTCTGCCGGACCTGACCGGACCGACCGAAAACGAGGTGAAGAAAACCGGCACCGACGATCGCGACGAGGTTTCTCGCTTGGCGTCCTGCTTGGCGTTTTCGGAACGCCCGCAGGCGCCTCAGGTGGACTCCAGTGGACTATCTGGCCGCGACTATGGTAACGAGCAGGGAAACAAAGGAACCCCTGCATTTGCAGGGGTCCCCGGTGATTTACCAGCGGAGAGGGAGGGATTCGAACCCTCGATGCCCTTGCGGGCATATCGGTTTTCGAGACCGACGCATTCGACCACTCTGCCACCTCTCCTGACGTTCGAATTCTATCACTCTGACACCGCAACGGACAGACAGGTTCGCATCGCGACGAACTGACGATGTGACTCGCCCGCGTCAACGGATCGCCGTGCGGACGTCATCGGCCCGGCTGAATCACCTGCTCCGCGAACCGCTCCATTTCTTCCAGTTGCGGGCTGCACTGCAACAATAGCAGGTTCACGCCCGCGGACTCGAACTGCTTGACGCGGTCGAGAACCTGCTGCGGGGTGCCGATCAGACCGCTCCGCAGGCCGCGGTTGGAGACCGAGTAGTCTTCGAGCGAAACGCGCTGCTCGAGCTGCGTGCCGGCGAGCCACTGCTGGTAGTTGTGGTAGCCCGCGGCGGACTGCTTCACGTCCGTGATGCGGGCCAGTTCCGCCTTCGCTTCGGCTTCCGTGTTACGGACGATGCTGTACGCGGCCACGCCGTAGATCATCGGCGGCAGCCCGAAGCCCTCGCGGCGGCGGCGCATGTCGCTAATCTTCTCCGCAATACGTTCGGGCGGGTCACCGTGCATCACGTAGGCGTCGCAGGTCTTGGCAATGAGGTTCTTCGCGGCCTCGGACTCGCCGCCGGCGTAGATCACCGGCCGCGGGCGGCTCACGGGCTTCGGCTGAAGCACGTTGTCGGCCACCTTGTAGTATTTGCCCTCGAAGTGGAAGTGATCCTGCTTCCACACGCCATCGACGACACCGAGCCACTCCGCGGTGCGCGCGTAGCGGTCGTCGTGCTGCTCGAAGTGGACGCCGTACTTGGTGGCCTCGTCCTTCCACCAGCTCGAAACGACGTTGAGCGACAACCGCCCGCCCCCGCCGATGTGGTCGATGTTGGCGGCCTGTTTGGCGAGTAACGCGGGGTTGTGGAACGTCGGCCGCACCGCGACCATGAGTTCCAGCTTGGATGTAACAGCAGTTAATGCTGCGGCTGTACTCCATGCATCTAATGATGGAGCTTCTTCGCCTTTAATGTCATTGAGATTGAGTTCGGCAACGAGTGAGAGATCAAACCCGATCTGCTCGGACCGCTGCGCGAGGCGTTTGTTGTACTCCCATGTAGGAGTCATGTTCTCGTCATCGACGTTTCGCAGCCATCCGCCGAAGACAGGCATCCAGTAACCGTAGCGCATGGGGTCACCAAGTTTCGTTTATCGAGGGAGGGTGCGTACTCGGTCGATTTCGCCGGTTCGATTATCGATGTACATGTACGGAGAAGGGTCGCGGTCCGGTGTGAGCCAAACGTAACCCTTCAGCCTTCTGAACAGTTTCTGGCCGTTGCAGTTGGTCATCGGT
>CAZBXY010000051.1:0-33201 GCA_964495365.1 uncultured Frigoriglobus sp.
AGCGAACCCGACCGTCTGACAGATCGCCTCGAACACGCCCAACAGCCGCGGCAGGGCGTCGTTGGTGGCGGTCTCGAGTTCCCTGGAGAGCGTGCGCCCCTGGATCAGCTTCATGGCGAGGAACGGGCGCCCGTCGGCGAGCCGCCCGAGGGTGTACACCGGGGGCACGCCCGGGTGCGGCAACTGCGCCGTGACGCGCGACTCGACCACGAACCGCCGCACGTCCTGATCGGGGTGCATCACCTTGATCGCGACTTCGCGCTCAAAGGTGGGGTCGTGAGCGAGGTACACGACGCCCATCCCGCCGTGGCCGATGACCCGCGACACCGCGTATCCCGGTACGGTCGGGAGGCTGCTGGGGAACGGGCGCGAAGGCGCGGTCGGGTGCCCGGGCGCGGTCGGCGTCGTCGCCCGCGTCGGGTTGGTCGGGTTCGTGGCGTTGGTGGCGTTGGTCGTGTCCGACATTGGCGCTCCTGAGCGAGCCGAATGCGCCGATGTTACCGCAGAAGTGCGGGCGTGAGAAGGAGTTTGGCGCGCCGCGGGGCTACCGTTTCACCTCTCGTGGCGGCGGCGCGACCGGCACGGCATCGGCCTTCGGGCGCTCGGGGTCGGGGCGTTTGGGGAACCGGTTCTGCTGAAGCCCGAGTTCCAGGTCGCGCTGAGCCTGCTGCACGTCCGCGAGCAGGTCCGGCGCGGCCTTTTTCGCGAGTTTCTCGGTCTCGATCAACAGTTTCTGGACCCGTTCGGCGTCTTCCTGGAACCGCACCTTGGCGGCCAGCGCGGTCGCGTTCTTGATCGCCGTGCGGGCCGGCTCGGTCTTCCCTTGCCGTTCCAGTTCCCGGAGGGCCAGGCGATCGAGGTCCACCTTCGGAACGGCCGGTTGCGGCTGCGGGTCCGGCGCCGCGGGCTTCGCGTTCCACAGGGCCGCGCCGATCCCGATCGCGATCATCAGCACGGTCACGCCGGCGGAGTACAGCGCCCCCCGACCCTCCGACGGCTTCGCCTCGTCCTTCGGCGGCAGCGCCCGCTTGAGTTCCGGCATGGGCGCCGGGGGCGGAACGGACGGAACCGGCGCGGGGTCGGGGTCGTTCGACATGAGGTACCTCGGAGGCGAGATCACCCGATGATAACGCGGAACGGTCCGTGCGCGACAACGGCGGATTCGGTTCCGGGCCGACTCGCATCAGGGCCCTATCGCTTCACCTCTCGCGGTGGCGGTGCGATCCTGTCGGCGGGAGTTCCGAACCGAGCCTCGAACCACGCGCGGGAAGCCTCGTCATCCGCTTGGAACGCGCGACTGAACTCGTGCATCGCTCGTTCCACTTCTGGAAGCAACTCCGGGGCACCGCTTGTTGCCGTCTGTGCGGCCAGATCGAGCGCAACTGTGGCTTCTTTGAACTTGCCCTGTTTCTGCAAATCGGCCGCGAGGGCGAGATTGATCCGAACGCCCTGTCGCGCCTGTTCGGTCTTCATCTGCTGTTCCGCAGTGAGTCGGGCTTCGATCCGCAACTGTTCCGCCCGCGTTCGCTCGTCGAGCAGCCTCCGCTCCTGGGCCTGTCGGTCGTGCCACCACGCGAACGCCCCGCCGCACATCAAGAGCATCAGCACCGCGACCGCCAGCGCCAGTTGCACCTTGCGGCGCTTCCGGCGCTCCACTTCGAGTGCCTGGGCGATGAGTACCCGCTCGCGGTCGGTGAATGTGGTGAGTTCGCTCGGCATGGGCGCACCTCCGATGTGGGTCGCCCCATGATAACGCGCCGGCTCCCCAACACGAATGGCGCGGGCCGAAACGGGTAGTTTGCTCCAATCTTAATTGTGTAATTTTGTATAGTTATCGGTGACGGGGTGGCGAGTTGGCAATCTTTGGCAATCTTTGAAAAAATGGCCCAAAAGCCCTGGGAAAACCAAAGATTGCCAACTGGCAATCTTTGGCAACCTTTGGCAATCTTTGGCAACCTTTCGTATTTTCAAGCACTTCGCGCATCACCCGCTCGCCGGCACCTACCGGCCGGCCCGGGCCTGCGGCGGGAGCGTGTCCCACACGCGGATGGTCGTGTCGCCCGATCCGGATATGAGTCGGCTCCCGTCCGGGCTGAACGCGATCGAGTGGACGTAGTCACTGTGCTCGCGGAGCGCCGCCAGTTCCTGATGGGTCGCCAGGTCGAAAATGCGGATCAGGTTGTCCGCACACCCGGCCGCCAGCGACTTGCCGTCGTGCGTGAACGCGACCGCGTAGACGTTCGCCCCGGTCTTCATCGGCGGCCCGACCTCGCGCCACGTCGCCGTGTCCCACAGGCGCACGGTCCCGTTCAACTCGCCGCTGGCCAACCGCGTGCCGGTCCGGTTCACTCCCAGCGCGTATACCGTCTCGGTGTGCCCGGCGAGTTCGGTTATCAGCTTCTTCGTTTCCGGGTTCCAGACGCGGATCGCCGGGTCGCCGGCCTCGCCCGCCGAGGCCAGCCACGTGCCGTCCGGGGCGAATACCACGTCGCGGATCTGCGTCTTGTGCCCCTTCAGCGCCGCGACCTCGACTTTCGTGTTCACGTCCCACAGGTGAACGAGGGCGTCTGGGGCGCCCGCGGCCAGGAGGTTCCCGTCCGGGCTGAACGTCAGCCGCCCGTCGTGGTAATCGGCACTGTCCAGGTACCAGTGGTGCAGGAGCCGGCCGGTGTTGGCGTCCCACAGTCGGGCGCCGTCGCGGGCCAGAGTGGCCAGGGTGTGGCCGTCCGGGCTGAACGCGACCGACGAGACGATCCGCGGGTTCGGGTGGTGAAGTTTGAGCAACTCGTCGCCGGTGGCCAGGCTCCAGACGCGCGCGGTTCCGTCCCAGGCGGCGGAGGCGACCCGGTTGCCGTTCGGGTGGAATGCGACCGAGTAGACGAACTTCTCGTGCCCGCGGATGGTGGCGCCGCGCTCCAGCGCGCGGGCGTCCCACAGGCGCAGGGTGCCGTCGGGCGCCCCGGACGCGATCACCGCTCCGTCGTCGCGGTACACCGACGCCAGCACGTCCATCGTGTGCCCGTGCAACACTCCCAGCGCCTTTCCGGTGCGCGCGTCCCAGAGCCGCAGGGTGCGGTCGGTGGACGAGGACACGATCCGCGACCCGTCCGGGCTGAACGCCGCGTGGTTCACCCACCCGGTGTGCCCCTCCATCGTCAGGAGCGGGCCGCGCTCGACCGGGCCTTCGGGCGCCGCGTCCCACACCCGCACCGTGCGGTCCATCGCGGCCGTCACCAGCCGCGTGCCGTCCGGGCTGAACTGCATGTGACTGACCTGGTTCTCGTGCCCGCGCAGGACCGCGGTCTGCCGGCCGGTGGCCACGTCCCAGACGCGGATCGTGTTGGACGGGAACGCGTCGTAGACGGCGAACCGGTCGCCCCGCGGGCTGAACCTCATGCCCAGCAGCGGCGCGCCGAGGCGCGACAGGTTCGCGATCGACCGGCCGGTCGCGAGGTCCCACAGGCTCAGCACGTCGTCGGGCATCCGCACCGCGACGGTGCGCCCCTCCGGGCAGATCAGGAGCGACAGCGCTCCTTCGGCCCGCAGCAGCGCCACGGTCGCGCCGGTCGCCAGGTCCCAGACCCGGGCCGTGCCGTCGGCCCCGGACGAGTGCAACTGCCGACCGTCGGGGCCGAACGCGATCGGATCGACCGGACCGGTGTGCCCGCGGAGGGTGACGCGCGTGCGCCCGGTGGTCAGGTCGTACACCACGATCGAGCCGCCGACGGCGTAGGCCACGGTCGTTCCGTCGTCGCTGATGATCCGCGATTCGGCTCTCACCGCGCGGTCGGCGACAACGTGTTCGGTCCGCGCGACCAGGTCCCACGCCCGGATCTCGCCGTGCCCGCTCTGCACGATCGCTCGCCGGCCGTTGGCGCTGAACTGCACCGCGCGGATGTCGGTCCCGCCCACGGGCAGCACGTGCTGGGCCTTGTCCAACTGCGAATGGAGCAACTGCCACACCCAGTCGCGGTGTTCCGGCGGGGCGTCGTCGAGCGCCCGGCGGGTGGCGACCGTGTCGGACAGCCGCAGCGCGCTGGACGCGGCGAACACGCTCACCCGGTACCGCTCCCACCGCTCCTTGTTGGCGGCCCCGCGGGCCTCGCCGGCGGCCTGGTCGGCCCGCCAGGCGAACGCCTGGGCTTCGGCCGCGTTCCGCTTGGCCTCGTTCCAGTTCCACAAAACCCCGCTCACGCCGGTCAGGGCCACCAGCAGCACCGCGACCGACAGCATCGCGACCGCGGGGTTGCGCCGCGCCCAGCGGGCGGTGCGTTCCACAGCGCCCACGGCCCGCGCGCGGATCGCGCGCCCGTCGGCCCAGCGGGCGAGGTCGTCGGCCAGTTCTTCGGCCGAGCCGTACCGCTTGGCGGGCAATTTCTCCAGGCACTTCAGGCAGATCGTTTCGAGGTCGCGGGGCACCCCGGGCTGGAGCCGGCGCGGGGGCACCGGCTCCTGGCGCATCGCCAGGAACATCGTGTCGGCGAACGACGCCCCCTGGAACGGGACGCGGGCCGTCAGCAGTTCGTAGAGGATCACGCCCAGCGCGTACACGTCGATCGCGGGCGACGCGGCGTCGCCGTGAAACTGCTCGGGGGCCATGTACTCCGGCGTGCCCACGATCGCGCCCTCGCGCGTGAGCGACCGGTGCGCGGCCGAAGAATCGTCGATCCGCTTGGCGATGCCGAAATCGGCCACCTTCAGGGTGCCGTCGCGGGTGAGCAGCACGTTGGCGGGTTTGAGGTCGCGGTGAACGATCCCCAGCCGGTGCGCCGCGTGGGCCGCGCGGGCGATCGTTTCGACCGTCTTGGCCGCGGCCCGCGGCGGGTGCGGGGTGGAGGCGTGCGGCGTGAGGCTCCCGCCGTCCACGAACTCCAGCGCAAGAAACGGCGCCGGGTACGGGTCGCCGGCGGTCGGTTCGACGGTGCCGATCTCGAACACCTGAATGATGTTCGGGTGCTGGAGCCGGGCGATGGCCGCGGCCTCGGCCCGGAACCGCTCGCGGTAGCCCGGGTCGGCCAGGGCCGCGCCGCGAAGCATCTTGATCGCGACCCGCCGGTTCAGTTCCTTGTGCCGGGCCTCGTAAACGATCGCCATCCCGCCGGTCCCGACGACCGACAGGATCTCGTACCCGCGGACGTGTGGGAATTCGCCATCGAGTTTGGCCGGGAGCGGGGTCGATCGAACGTCGAGGGGCGAGAGGTCGGAATCGTCGCTGAGCGGGCGGGGGAGCCGGATCGTGGCGGCTTCGGCAACCGGATCATGCGGAGCATCGGGCGTGCGCACGGCGGGCCTCCGGGGCGTCAAAATCGCTACTCCCGGAAGTAAGATGGGTCACAATTGAGGCGAAAGCAAACTTGGAGCGTGTGGGTGCTTCGCAGTGTGAGTGTGAGGAAAGACAGAAAGCCGTGAAGAACCGCGAAGGCGGAATCGCTCTCGGCTCGAGCTTTCGGCCTTTTCTCACACTCACACTCGCACTCGCACTCGCCCCGGGTTACCGTATCACCGGTCGCCCTCGGCGGTTCAGGAGCAGCGCGTGCCCCGACTGATCGTCATCCGCGGCGTGGACGAGGGAAAGCAGTTCGAGCTGAACGACCCGGCGGTGACCGTCGGCCGGCACTCGGCCAACGCGGTGTCGCTGCACGACACGCAGGTGTCCCGCCGGCACCTCGAAGTGCGGTCCGGGCCGCACGGCTACGAACTCATCGACCTCGGCAGCGGCAACGGTACGCTCCTGAACGGCCAGCCGGTGCGGTCGGCCCCGCTCCGCAGCGGCGACACCATCTCGCTCGGCCAGACGATGCTGATGTTCACCGTCGGGCGGAACGAACAGCCCGGCTCCGGCAGCGACCTGACCGAGCGCGTGCGGCTCCAGGCGCGCCCGGAGCAGGATCTGATGTCGGCCATCGTGCGGACCGTCGCGGCCGACGCCGGGAGCCAGATTCTCTCGCGCCCGGCGGCGGCGACCGACTGGCTCCGGGTCCGGCTCGCGTCCCTCGCGGCCCGGGACGAGACGGCCGCAATAATCCGCCACATACTCGACGGCGATCAACTCCTCGGCACCGTGATGGACCTCGTGTTCAAGTCGGTCGCAGCCGATCACGGATGCTTCATGGTGCGCGACACCGACGGACGACTCGCCCCCAAGGCGGTGCGGTACCGCGAGGGCGTGAACCGGCAGGAGGAACTGGCCGTCAGCCGCACGGTGGTCGATCACGTGCTGAAGGAGAAGCAGGGCGTGCTGGTGTCGGACGTGTACACCGACGACCGGTTTCGATCGGTTGAGAGTTTGCACCGGCACAACATCCGCGAAGCGATCTGCGTGCCGATGAAGGGCCGGCGTGAGGTGGTGGGCGTGCTGTTCCTGGACACGCAGTCCACGCTCAAGCAGACGATGGCCCGCGGGCTGGACGCGAGCAAGTTCACCGAGGACCACCTCCACCTGGCCAGCGCGATCGCGCACCAGGCCGCGATCGCGGTCGAGGAGAGCCGGTACCACGAGGCGCTCGTAAACGCCGAGCGCCTCGCCGCGGTGGGCCAGACGATCGCGGCCCTGTCGCACCACATCAAGAACATCATGCAGGGCGTCCGGTTCGGGGCCGACATGGTCCGCACCGGGTTGAAGGACGAGGACCGCGACCTGCTCGGCAAGGGGTGGAAACTGGTCGAGCGGAACCAGAACCGCATCGACGAGTTGATCCTGGACATGCTCAATTACTCGAAGGAGCGCGAACCGGCGGTCGAGCCGACGGACCTGAACAAGCTGTGCGAGGACGTACTCGATGTGGTCCGCGGGCGGGCTTCCGATCGCGGGGTCACCCTGGAATGGCACCCGGGCACGGGCGTGTCGGCGGTGCCGTGCGACCCGGAGGGCATTCATCGGGCCGTGCTGAACCTCGTGAGCAACGCGATCGACGCGCTCGAAGACCGCGAGGGGGCGAAACTGGCCGTGCAGACGCTGCTCGAACTGGAAGGGAGCTGGGTGAAGGTGATCGTGCTGGACAACGGTCCGGGCATCCCGGCGGAGAAGCTCGAAGAGATCTTCAAGCCGTTCGTGAGTACGAAGGGCAGCCGCGGCACCGGGCTGGGCTTGCCGGTGAGCCGCAAGGTGGTCCGCGAGCACGGCGGCGACATCCTCGTGCAAAGTGTGATCGACAAGGGGAGCAAGTTCACAATCCGGCTGCCGATGCGGTCCGCGTTCGCCGGCGACGGTTCGACCCAGATGGTCCCGCCGCCCACGGACATGGGAGACTGAAGGCGAACCCCGCCCTTGCGGGCGGGGGTGCGAATGGGTGGTGCAATCACTCCCGCCCTTGCGGGCGGGGTTCGCCAAATACCGGCCGCACACCTTGCCCAGCCGGAACCGCTTCGCGGACCGGATGGGGTTCGCCACGCGGTCCGTTCGGAACGATTCTTCGCGCCGGGTTTGTAAAAATGACATTCGCGCAATTCCGCCGCAACTGACCGTGACAAACAATAGAGGCAATCACCCGCGGCGCGGCGAGTCGTGACGAGCGTCACGCACCTCGCCCGCCGGTGAGGTCCACCATGTTTTCGCACCCGACGCGGCTCGCAACCCTTCGCACCCTTACCGGGGCCGCCGTTCTGGCGCTCGCCGGCACGACCGGCGCGGTCTTCGCAGGCGATCCGCTCCCGCCCGTCGCCCCGGTCGCGAAGCCGGTTGCGATCTCCGACGTGACGCTCGCCCGCGCCGTACTCGCCGCGATCGACGCCGACCCGGCGCTGAAGAACGTGAACCTGGTCGTCAGTGTGGTGGATCGCGGCGCGGTGATCGGCGGCCCGGTCGCGACTGACGACATCAAGAAGCACGCGGAGGCAGTGGTTCGCGCGGTGCCGGGGGTCGAGTCGGTGAAGAACGCGTGCTTCGTGCAACCCGACCCGGACCCGCTGTTGCGGGCCGCGGTCGAGCGGATGAAGCCCGGCGCCAAGCCGGCCGGGGTCGCGGCCCTGCCGGGCGTGGCGCTGCCGCCGACCGCACCCGAAGGATTCTTGCCGCCGGTTCCGCCGCAGCCGCCGAGCGACTTGGTCGTGACCGCGCCCAAGCCGGTCGAGGCGCTGCGCCCGGCGCTGCCGCTCGGTCCGGCGGTGAACATCCTCGGCGCCCCGGTGGCCCCGGCCGCGCCCGGGTCGGCGCCGAAGGCGTCGCCGGTGCCGCCCGCGCCCGCGGCGCTGACCGGTTCGACCGTGACCGAGAAACCGACCGACGTGCCGACCGCGGTGGCCGCGATCCGCAAGAGCGACC
This sequence comes from uncultured Frigoriglobus sp., assembly GCA_964495365.1. Classification (GTDB taxonomy): domain Bacteria; phylum Planctomycetota; class Planctomycetia; order Gemmatales; family Gemmataceae; genus Gemmata. Next base: position 8,261 of record CAZBXY010000051.1, read on the forward strand.
CGCGGTTCGCCAAACTCACGGCCGAACAGAAGCCCGACGGCGGGCTGCTCGTGAGCGGGTGGAGCGCGAAACCGGCCGACGCATGGGACTTTGCCGCCGAACTGCGGAAGGTGCCCGGCGTGGCCCGCGTCGCGGTGGACCCGCGGTTAGTGAAGTAGCCGAGGCCGCGGACCGCGATCGTACCGGCCCCGTCATTTCCAGTTCCCGGGAACCCGGGAACTGTTCTGTTCACTCCGGCTGCCGGATCGAGTATCCTCTTCTGGACTCGACCGCGACGGCCGCCCATGAACGTACCCGAAAAGCCCTCCGAGAGCACGCAGCAGCAGTCGCCGTCGGCCGCGGCCCGCGCCAGTGAGCGCGCGCAGTTCCAGGTCGGGCAGCCGGTCCCGAACCGCGAGATGTGGGTTCTGGAGCGCGAGCTGGGCATCGGTGGGTTCGGCGCGGTGTGGCTCGCCAAGCACGAGTGGAAGGACGAGCGGGTCGCGGTCAAGTTCTGCACCCACCCGGCGTCGCGGCACCAGCTCGTGACGCACGAGAAGAAGGTCATCGCCCGGGTGATGAAGCACGGCGGCGATCACCCCAACGTCGTTCCGCTGTTGGACTGTAACCTCAGCGGCGAAACGCCCTGGCTGATTTACGAGTACGTCGCCGGCGGCACCCTCGCGGATGCGGTCATGGGCTGGAAGGACGTGCCGCTGGCCCGGCGCCTGGCCCGCACCGTTCGCGTCATGCACGGGCTGGCCAGCGCGCTCGCCACGTTCCACCGGCTCGACCCGCCCATCGTCCACCGCGACATGAAGCCGCACAACGTGCTGATGGCCGACGGGCGCACGCCGCGCATCACCGACTTCGGGCTGGGCGGCGCGGTGATTCCCGGGGCGCTGCCGAACGCTGGCGAGGCGCTCTCCGGGCACTCGGTGATGCTCCCGGCGATCTTGCACGCGATGGGCACGATGCGGTACGCCCCGCCGGAGCAGATGCTCGGCAGCCCGCCCAGCCCGCGGGACGACGTGTACGCGCTGGGCGTCATCGCCTACCAGTTGGCGAGGGCCGATCTGAAGGCCGTTCCCGGCACCGACGCGGCCGACGAGCTGCGCGACCTGCGGGTGCCCGGCGATCTCGTCACGCTGATCGTCAAGAGCGTGGCGATGGACCCGAATCGGCGACTCAAGGACGCGACCGTCTGGGAGAAGAGCCTGGCGAAACTGCTGCCGAAGCCCGGCACCGCGCTGTCGCCCCCGCTGCCCCCGCCACCCCCGCCGGAACGGCCCGCGCCGACCCTCGACCTCGGCGGCGGGGTCGAACCAGGCGCGGGAGACGCGCCCACGGGACCGACTCCGTCCGCGACCCGCGCGCCGACCGAAATGGAACTGCGGGCGCTGGCCGAGACGAACTTCCAGATGGGGGAGAACTACTACCACGGCCGGGGCGTTTCGCAGGATTACGCGAAGGCCCGCGAACACTACGAGAAAGCCGCCGAACAGGGGCTCGCCAGCGCCCAGTACAGTCTCGGGCTGATGTACGCCTTCGGCTACGGTGTCGCTCAGAGCTACACGCAGGCCCGCGAGTGGTACGAGCGGGCCGCGACGCTCGGGTTCGCCGCCGCGCAGAACAACCTGGGGGTGCTGCACGAACTCGGCCACGGCGTTCCGCAAGACTTCGCCCAGGCCCGCGAGTGGTACGAGAGGGCCGCCGCGCAGGGGCTTGCGGCCGCACAGAACAAACTCGGGGTCCTGTGCGATCTCGGGCGCGGGGGGCCGCAAGACTACGTGAAGGCCCGGACGTGGTACTCACGCGCGGCCGCGCAGGGGCACGCCGCCGCGCTGTACAACCTGGGAGTGTTGTCCGAACACGGTCGCGGCACGCTCCAGGACTACGCCAAGGCCCGCGAGTGGTACGAACAGGCGGCCGAGCAGGGACACCCGCGGGCGCAGTACAACCTCGGGCTGATGTACGATTACGGCCGCGGTGTTTCGCAGAACTACGCGAAAGCGCGCGAGTGGTACGAAAAGGCCGCCACGCAAGGCGAACCCGCGGCGCAGAGCGACCTGGGGGTGCTGTACGAACTCGGGCGCGGGGTCAAACAGAACTACGAGAAGGCCCGCTGGTGGTACGAGAAGGCCGCCGCGCAGGGCCACATCAAAGCGAAGATGTATCTGGCCGAAATGCACGAACAGGGCCGCGGGGTTCCGAAGGATCTGGCGCGGGCGCTGGAACTGTACGCCGAGGCCGCCGAGAAGGGGAACGAGGTCGCCCAGCGCGCGCTCGCCCGGCTGGCGCGGCGCGGCTGACGGCTTGCGATAACATCTGCTTGTTCATTTCCGCCGGAATAGGGTATTCTTGAGCAAACCTCCCTCCCGACACGCGCGCATGAACGACCCCGCGGACACACCGGCCGAGGACGGCACGCAGCCGGCGGGCAGCGCCCCCGTACCGCCGACCACGCCCGCACCGCAACGCGCGCGGTTCGAGCCGGACGACCCCATTGACCGCGCCGAGAACTGGATCCTCGTCAATCAAATCGGGCTGGGCGGGTTCGGCGAGGTGTGGCTGGCCCGTCACGAGTGGAAAAAAGAGCGCCGGGCCGTCAAGTTCTGCACGCACCCGGAGGTTCGGCACCGGCTCATCGGGCACGAGAAGACGGTACTGCTGCGCGTCATGCGCAACGCCGGCGATCACCCCAACATCGTCCCCTTGCTCGAATACTCGCTCAAGGCCGAAATCCCCTGGCTCATGTACGAATACGTCGAGGGCGGAACCCTCGCCGATGTGCTCGTCGGCTGGAAGACGCTGCCCGCGGCGGAGCGGATCGCGCGCACTGTGCGCACGCTCCACGCGATGACCGAAGCCCTGGGGCACTGCCACCGGCTCGTCCCGCCGATCGTTCACCGCGACCTCAAGCCGCACAACGTGCTGATGGCCGGCGACGTGCCGCGGATCACGGATTTCGGCATCGGCGGGGTCGCGGTGGGCGAGGCGCTGGCGGAATCGAGCGGCACACACTCCGAGCACTCGGTGAAGATGCCGACGGTCCTGCGGACGGCCCGCAGTCGCGTGTACGCGGCGCCGGAGCGGGCGTTCGGCAGCCCGACCAGCCCGCGCGACGACGTGTACGCGCTGGGCGTCATCGCCTACCAGCTGGCGCTCGGCGACCTGACCGCGATTCCCGGGACCGACGCGGGCGAAACGCTCCGCGACCTCGGCGCCCCCGACCCGCTCATCACGCTGATTATCAAGAGCGTGGCGATGGACCCGAACCGGCGGCCGAAGGACGCGACCGCGTGGGGAAAGGCCCTGTCGGCGCTGCGGGCGCCGCCGCCCCTCACGTCGCCACCACCGCCGGAACCGCCGGCGGCGCCACAACCCACACCGCAAGAGCTGGCGGAGGCCGACTACCAGCGCGGGGTCGATTACGAGCGCGCCCGGGGTGTGCCGCAGGACCACGCCCAGGCCCGCGAGTGGTACGAGAAGGCCGCCACGCAGGGGCACGCCGGCGCGCAGTACGCGCTGGGGATGATGGCCCGGTTGGGGCGCCGCGGACCGCAGGATTACGCGGTCGCCCGCGGGTGGTTCGAGAAGGCCGCGACCCAGGGTCACGCCGACGCGCAATACGCGCTGGGCCTGATGTGTGACCTGGGGCAGGGTCTGGGCCAAGACCTCGTGCAGGCGCGGCAGTGGTACGAGAGGGCCGCGGCGCAGGGACACGTCGAGGCGCTGGTGTGTTTGGGGGTGCTGTACGAGTCCGGGCGCGGGGTGCCGCAAGACCCGAAGACCGCGCGCCGGTGGTACGAGAAGGCCGCCGAACGCGGCAGTGAGGTGGCCCGCAAGGGACTGGAGCGGTTGAAGTCTCGCCGCACGTGAGGTTACAGCGCCGAGTTGTGGTATTGTGAACGAGCGAGCGGGAGGAGGCGTGGATGACTACGTCTGAAGGGCTGAATATCGGGGTTTCGGCCTGAAGGGCCGGGACAACATAGCCCGGGCCAACGGCCCGGGTGACGGGCGTATTGGATTTTGAGGCCTGAAGGGCCGGGACATCTTCGCGGCTCGTATCGCAGCCCTTCAGGCTGCAAGACCTTCTCGCACGTTCACCTGGGGCGTTGCCCCAGGCTAAGTTGTCCCGGCCCTTCAGGCCGAAGAACGCACGCGACTCGACAGCCACAATCACTTGGTGATCGTCTCGAAGTCGCTTCTTACCTTCCTCACCCCCGCGGGTAGGGCACCGTGACCGTCGTGTTGCCGCCGGGGTTGAGTAGCGCTACCGACGCCCCGTCGGGCCAAGTGACCGCGACGCGGTCCACCGCCCGCAGCTCGCCCAGCCCGAAGTGCGCCACCGGTTCCATCTGGCACAAATAGCCGCTCCCGGCGCAGATACCCTTGATTCGGACCCGGCCGCCGTACTCCGCCCGCACCACCGCGCCCCGCGCCGGGGCGCCGAACCGCGTCAGCGGGCGCACCCGAAGCCAGTTCGTGAACGGGGCGGGGGCCTTGAATAGCGCCAGCGGTTGCGCGGCCTTCTCCCCGCGCGCGACCAGCAGTTCCAGCACGCCGTCGCCGTCGATGTCGCACACCGCGGCGCCGGTGCCGTAGCCGTCCGTGTCGAGCGCGTCGCCGGCGTCGAGCATCGTCAGGTCGAGTTCACCTCCAACCTCGGCGAGTTCACCCCCGACCTTGCGGTCGGGGTTCGCCGAAACGCCCAGGCGGAAGACGCGGTTCGGTTCGCCCAGGTTGTTGAAGAACAGCTCGTCGGTGCCGTCGTTGTCGAAGTCGGCCGCGATCACCGTTCGCACCGCCGAGGGGAACGCCAGGCCCGGGGTTGCGCGGTCGCGGAACGCAGGCGGGTTCGGCACCATCAGCCGGTGCGGGCCGTCCCAGTTGCCCCAGCACAGCGCGAACTCGCCGTCGCAATCGGCCGCGGTCACCCCGCGGGCGTGCTCGCTGGCGTCGCCCAGCCCCAGCCGCTCGGCGCACTCCTGGAACGTCCCGTCGCCCCGGTTGCGGAACGCGAAGTTCGGTCCTTGCTCGTTCACACAGAACAAATCCGGGTGCGCGGAGAACACCGGCAGGGCCAGAACCCCGCGCCCGCCGGCCGTGCGGGCGAGGTCCAGTGCCGGGGCGAGGTCAGCCAGCGCCCCAGAAGGACCGAGTTCGTACAGCCGCATCGGTCGGCCGTAGTTGGCCACGAAGAACCCGTACCGCCCGACCCCGCGACGGTCGATCACCGCGACGCTGCGCCCGGCGGCCAGGTTCCGCACGCCCGCGTTCTCCGGCCGCTCGAACAGGTCAGTCCAGCGCCCGCCGGGGGTCCGCTTGAACAGCCGGTCGGCGTGGCGTTTCGGCCCGGCGAACGTGTCGGTGTTCAGGACGTAAATTTCCTCGCGCCCGTCGCCGTCGAGGTCGCCGGCGGCGACCGCGATCGCCTGCCGGGTCTCGTCGGCCAGCTCCGGCGGGGCCACGTCGCGGAGCCGGTCGTTCGCCCACGCCAGCACGCGGTTGGGGCCGCCGAACCCGGCGACCACGAACGCCGGCCGCCCGGCGAAGTCCACCACGGCTACGCCGTAGTGGAACCCCGGCGGGTTGTGCGCGATCAGCCCGGACGCGTCCTGAAACATCGCACCCCTTCGGGGGAGAAAGCACGAAATCCGAAGAACCGAAATCCGAAAGACAAGCAGGAACGGGTAATCAGAACCTAACCCACGCGCGCCGAAGCGCAAACGAAAAAGCCGTTCGCGGCCGCGCGGGCCGCGGGCGACGGCGGCGTGATCGCTCGACACGCCCCCGGTGGGGCTGGTAGAGTAGGTGCGTCCCGTCCTCTCCGGGAGCCGACCATGCGACTCATCCGTTCGCGCCGGGCGTGGTTCGCGGTACTCGTGTGTGCGGCCGTGGTGCTGCCGGCGCCCAAAGCCGGGCACGCCGAACCGGACCCGACGGTCCTGGTCAAGCAACTCGGCCACGACGATTACTACGAGCGCGAAAAGGCCGCGGCCGCGCTGAAGGAACTGGGCGAGAAGGCGCTGCCCGCGGTCCGCGCCGGCGCGACCAGCCCGGACCCGGAGGTCCGCACCCGCGCCAACCAGTTGCTGCACGTCCTGTTGCTCGCCGCCGGCAAGAGCCGATCGACCAAGATGGAGTTGCGCCCGATCTACGCGGGCGCGTTCGAAATGGGGTCGCCGAAGGCCGAACCGGCCCGGCGCCCGGACGAGGCGGCCCACCCGGCCCGGATCACCCGCACGTTCCTCATCGGCACCCACGAGGTGACCCAGGGCGAGTACGAGCAGGTGATGAAGCGGAACCCGAGCTGGTTCGCGCGGACCGGAGGCGGGAAGGACCGGCTGCCCCCCGGCGACACCGACCGGTTCCCGGTCGAGCAGGTCACCTGGTTCGACGCGCTGGAGTTCTGCAACCGGCTGAGCCAGCTCGACGGCCACGAACCCTACTACAAACTGGCCCACGTGAAAACGACCGCCGGCGCGATCACCAGCGCCGAGGTGACCGTGCTGGGCGGCCCCGGCTACCGGCTGCCGACCGAGGCCGAATGGGAGTGCGCGTGCCGCGGGGGCACCACCACCCGGTTCCACTACGGCCGCACCAGCGCCGCGCGGAGCCTGAACGCGAAGATCTTCATCGCCGGCAGCGGGTACGGCAGCTCGTCGGAAACGGTCCACCTGAACCGCACCGCGATGGTCGGCAGCTACGCGCGGAACGTGCGCGGGCTGCACGACATGCACGGCAACGTCGGCGAGTGGTGCTGGGACTGGTACGACAAGGACTACTACGACACCGCGCCAGAGGCCGACCCGACGGGGCCGAAGGAGGGTACGCACCGCGTCCTGCGGGGCGGCTCGTGGCTGATCGCCGACACCAGTTGCCGCTCGGCCAGTCGGGCGTTCCAGCCGCCCGGCGAGGCGGTCTACACCACCGGGTTTCGCGTCGCCCGCACGCCGTGAATCGGTCGAAAGGCAGCGCGCAGGAACAGAAAACAGAGAAAGATTAAGAGCAGGAGCGAGAGCAGGAAGAGGATTAGGATTACGAGTAGGAGTAAGAGTAAGAAGGAGTCGGTCCTCCGTCCTAATCTTTCTCTTTCTCTGGCTCTTACTCTTCTTCCTACTCGTACTCTTGCTCTTAATCTTACTCCCTGCCTGCTGCCCACTCTTCGAGCGACGGGCCGCCATGCGCAAATTCCTCCCCCTGTTGGCAGTCGTCGCGGTCGCGGGGGCGGTCGCGGTCCTGAGTTGCCGGCGCGACCCGCCGGCGCGGCCGTTCGCCTACCGCGACCACAACCTCGTCTTCGTCAGCTTCGACGCGCTCCAGGCGGCCCACGTCGGCGCTTTGGGCAACCCGCGGAACGTCACCCCGACCCTCGACGCGATGGCCCGCGACGGCGTGCTGTTCCGCCAGGCCCGATCGGTCGCGCCGTGGACCGTTCCGTCCTCGATGACGTGGTTCACCGGCGTCTACCCGTCGGAACACCGCATGACCAACAAGTTCGCGGTGTACAACGCCCGCGAGAAGAAGCCGGCCAACCTCAAGGAACTCGCCCCGCACCTCGACACGCTCGCCGACGTTCTCCGACGCAACGGGTACGCAACCGGCGGGTTCACCGGCAACGCCGGCGTCAGCGGCGGGTTCGGCTACGATCAGGGCTTCGACACCTACTTCTTCGAGCCGGGAACGTTCGGCGGGTTCGACAAGAGCATCCCCGAAGCCCTCAAGTGGGTGCGGGCGAACAAGGACCGGAAGTTCTTCCTGTTCTTGCACGGCTACGACGCGCACGGGCAGAACACCCCCGCCGGCGGGTTCGACTACCGGTTCGTCGAGAAGGGCTATGACCGCCGCTACACCGGCTCCGAGCAGGAACAGGAGAACCTGCGCGAGGAGGGACTGGAAAAGGGCCAGCTCAACCTGCGCGACGCGGACGTGCAGTTCTGGCGCGCGGTGTACGACGAGAAGATCGCCCGCGCCGACGAGCGGTTCCGGCAGTTCCTCGCGGAGTTCGACGCGCTCGGCATCACCGGCAAGACGCTGTTCGTGCTCACCTCCGACCACGGCACCGAGTTCTACGAGCACGGCCGGTTCGACCACGGGTTCACGCTCTACGACGAGCAACTCCGCGTCCCGCTGGTGTTCAAGCTGCCCGACCGGGCCGCGGCCGGCACCGCGATCGACGCCCGCGTCAGTAGCCTCGACGTGATGCCGACGGTTCTTGACCTGCTCGGCGTGCCGGTGACGCCCAGGGTGAAGGACCAGATGCGCGGCCGGAGCCTCGTACCGGCCCTGCGTGGCGAACCGCTCGAGGCGCGGGACGTGTTCAGCGAAACCGACTACCGCGCCTACACGTACAAGCGGAGCATCGTCACCGCGGACGGGTGGAAGCTGATTTGCACGCTGGAATCGAAGACGCGGGAGCTGTACGACCTGACCGCCGACCCCGGGGAGAAGCAGAACCGCGCTGCGGGCGATCCACAACGGGCCGACGAACTGGAACGCCGACTATTCGCGCACTTCAAATCGATCGGCCACGACCTGACCGCGCGCGAGTGGAAGGTCGGGCTGAACCCCGTTTACAACTCGCAGGCGAAGTAGTCAGGGGACAGGAATCAGTAAAGGCAGAAGGTCGGAGCCACTCTTGGTCCCGACCTTCTGCCTTTTCGGCCTTCTGACCTCTGTTCTGTACTGATTCCTGTCTCCTGATTCCTGTCTCCTGATTCCTGTTCTCACCGCGGGTGCGCGAAGCTGACGTGCGCGCCGCCGCACTCCTGGATCTGCTTGACGCTCACCGGGGCCGACGGCCGCAGCCCGGGGCGCGCGTAGTAAACCAGCACCTCGGCCAGATCCACGTCGGGGATGCGGTGTTGCGGGCCGACCGGGCGCCCGACCCGCTCGCCGGGCACCTGCACCAACCACCGGTCGTTCCCCGGCAGGTCGTAGAAGGTCAGCGTGCGGGTGCGCTCGTCGTAGTTGATCCGGTCCGCGTCAGGGGGCGGGAGGGCCGGGCGGCTGACGATCCACGCGGGGTCGTTGGCCCCGACCGCGTGCGGCGACGGGTCCGACCCGGGCGGAGCCGCGGCCCCGCACCCGATCAGCCCGATCGAGAACAACAGCACCCCGAGCAGTCTGGCCCGGTGGAGCGAGCGGGCGCCCGGTCGGGTTCTCCGTAACTCGGTCATACGGCCCTCGTCCGTGAGGCGGTTTCGTTTCGCATGGGAGATCGCGAACACAATTGATCGAACGGAACAGCCGGCGCGGCACCGTTGCCGCGCCAGGGCCTTTCGGATGGAAAGGCACTACTTGAAACGTAGCACCCCAAGTTGTCAAGCGAAAGGGGGCCGAAACGGAAACTCGAACGGGACGTACGGATTGTGCGGGTGCTTTTTGTCGAGCGACCCCGCAATTTGCCGGGTGAATCGCCCGATTCGACCTCACGAGTTGCTCGCCGATTCGCGCCGGAGCCGTGCGAGGAACACCGACAGCTCGCGGCCGATCGCGCGGTAGTACGCGCGGCGCGTCACGCCCACCGCCTTCAGCCCGGGCGCGTGGTTCACCCAGAGCATCGTCGCGGCGGCCAAACCGAGCACCCGGAACCGCGCACGCCACAACCGGCCGAACGTCGCGGTGCCGGCGCGGGCCTGGCGCGCGAGCCGGTCGCGGTGGAACGAGACGTGGCCGATCTCGTCGCGCAAGATCAGCTTGCACATCCCCCGCAACGGCCGGTCGTTCGCGTGCCGCAACAGCATCCGGTAGTAAACGGTGCTGACGATCTCCGTGAGGAGCAGCACGGTCAGTTCAAACCGCACGCCGAACCATTTGCGCGTGGTGAGGAACGCGGTGAAGCTCCAGTGTTCGGTGATGCACGTGCCGCCGAACCGCCCGACCGCCGCGCCGAGCAACCGGGCGTGCTCGCGCTCCTCCGCGAACCACAGATCCACCAGTTGCCGCGTATCGTCGTCCTGTGCGAGGAACTGCTCGCGGTTGCGCGCGATCAGGTAGGCCGGGCCGCCGCCGTCGCCGAGCTGGAACTGCTCCAGCGACCGCACCAAAGGCGCGATCACCTCCGCGGGGAGCGCGATCGGCGCCTCCCAGTCCGGTTCCGGGCGGTTCTCGCGGTTCGCCCGAAAATGCGCGACCCACCGCGCCGCGTCGAGTACTGGTTCCGCGGTCGCCGGAATCGCCGGCGTGGGGGGCCGTTGGAGCGAGAGCGAAACCAAGCCGGCCGCGACCAGCACCGCGCCGGCAACAAACCCCGCGGCCCCGGCGGTCACGTCGAGCGGGTGGTTCGAGGCCAGAAACGCAAAACTGAAGATCATTCCGGCCGCGCCGGCGCCGAATGTGAGCGCTGAGAGGCACCCGAGCTGCTTCGCGGGCAGCGGAAGTTGAGCGACAGCGGTCATGGTTCGGCCTCGGAAGACGGGGCTACCGAATGACGTTTCTCGCGGCCCGCGCGTTCATCCGGGCGAACGGCCGGTGAGCCGGCCGGTGGGCGAGTCCGACCCATCTCTCGCTCAGATTGCCGTACGGGCGCGACGCCAACCCGCGACCCGTCGCTCACGAGATGCTCCCACCGGCCGGCTGACACCGGCCGTTCGCCGAAGGTGGTCACACCAACTGGCACGCGGGTCGGCGCTTGGCGAACTCGACGCGAACGTCGATCGTGTCGGCCCGCGGCGGCAACGCGAGCAACTTCAACTTGCGCATCCGCGCGAGGTACGGCACCACCGTTTGCGAAACCTGCGTGGCGCCGGACAATCCGACCGCTTCCAGGTCCGGGAACCGCGTCAAGAGGAGCGTCACGCCGGAATCGGTCACCTGTGTGTCCGCGAGGCCGACCGCTTTCAGCCCGCGCAGGTGCGCGAGGTGCATCAGGCCCGCGTCGGTGACACGAACGCAGCCCGAAAGGTCGATCGCTTCGAGACCGGGCAGCCCGGCGAGTGAGCGGAGCCGGCTGAGGTCGTCGTCGCCGGCGTCGGGGCTGAGTGCGAGCCGGTACACCTCGTCCGGCTTGGCGACGATGTCGCCCGGCAGTTTCGCGCTACTTTGTTCCCACTGCGCATCGGGTTTCTCGGTGGACCGCGAGAACCACAGCCCGCGCACCGGGATGAGCCACTTCGTCGGCTCCAGCGGCTCGGCGAACGGCAGAAACGCCGTGGGCGGCGCCGCGCCTTCGAGCGGGCCTTTGGGGGAGGGCGCCGCTTGCGGCTTCGCGGGAGCGGGCTTCGCCTCCGTCGCTGGCGTTTCTTTCTCCCTCTCTCCCTTTGGGGGAGGGGGCTGGGGTGTGGGGTTCGGCGTTTTCAACTTGCTCAGCCGCTCCGCGAGCGCGGCGGCGTCCTTCGGGCGCGCGGTCGGGTCGCTGTCCACGCAGTCGCCGATCAGGTCGATCAGCGCGTCCGACACCCCGCGGCGCCGCAGGTCGCGCTCGAACCGCGGGCTGGGGGCGTCGGCGAGCTTGCCGGTGAGCATCTGGAACCCGATCACGCCCAGCGCGTGAACGTCGTCGCGCGGGTCCGGGGCGGCGCCCCGCGACTGCTGCGGGCTGGCGTAGAGCGGCGTGTACGACCCGCGGAGCGACGTTTCGAGCCACCCGGTCATCAGCGACATCCCCGCGGGGTTGGTCCGCAGGTAGTCCACGGCCACCCCGCCGATGCCGAAATCCGTAATGCAGAGTCGAAAGTCAGAAAGTCGTAACGTCGTAACGTCAGGAGCCGCGCCGTCTTCGACTTGACGACCTTCGACCTGACGACCTTCGACCCGCAAGAGGATGTTCGCCGGTTTCAGGTCGCGGTGAACGATCGGCGGGCTCAGCCGGTGGAACGTACCCACCGCCGCAGCGAGTTGCGAAAGCGACAGCACCGCGAGCGATTCGCGCTCGTCTTCGGGTAGCGATTGCCACTTCAGGATGAGGTCCGTCAGGCTCCCGCCGCCGACGTACTCGTACATGAGCCACGGCGTTTCACCGTCGAGAACCGCGTCCAGGAGCGGAACCACGTTCGGGTGCGTGCCCTGTTCCATGACGCGGGCGATGACGCGGCCCTCGTGCGAGGTGAGCTTCGCCCGCACCTTCGCATCGGTGCAGAACTTCACCGCCCGCGGGTGCGGGAGGAACGAGTGCCGGGCCAGCCACACCTCACCGAACCCGCCGGCGCCGAGCAACTCGTCGAGCCGCCACCCCGGGCGCCCCGGTAGATCGCCGCCGGGCCGGAAGTGCGGCACCCGCAGCGGCAGCAACCTGGCGAAATCGTCGGGCGTTTCGAGTGCGAGGTCGGGCGGCACCGTCTTGCCGGATGGGTCGTCCGCCCGTTTGAGCGACTGCCGCACCGCCCCGGGGATCTGCGTGAGGTACAACTCCAGCGAAATGCGCTCCTCGATCGGTGCCTCGTGGGCGACCTGCCGGGCGACCTCCTCGGCGGTCTTCTTGGCCTCCTCGATCCCGGCCGCGGCCACTTTGGCGATCTCCTCGCGCAGCGCCTTGTCTTTCTTGCGGTCGCGGTACAGTTTGAGCGCGTGGTTGGCGACGTCGAAGATGTATGGCCCGGCGGGCACCATCTCGCACAGCCCGCGGATGCCCTTTTCCTTGATTGCCTGTGCCACGCACTCGAAAACCGCGACCATTGATAACCCTCTGTCGAACGTCGTAAGGTCGAAAGTCGTAAAGTCGGCCGCTACGAAGCTCTTCGGCTTACGACTTTCGACCTTACGACTTTTGACCGTACTAGAATTGCGAGTTAAGTTAGGTTCACTCGCCGTACCGAAAGTCCCGTTCGGTCGGACGCCGCGTGTCTCCCCTCGTCGCGCGGCGGCACCCCGACCCCAGGTCGGGTCAGGTTGTTATGCCCTGGTCGTCTCTGGCCCCCCGCCGCGACATCGGTTTGAGCGGTTGGGTGGTCAGTTTGTATCTACTCGCGCTGCCGGGCGCCGTGCTCGGCGCGCTCGCGTACCGCACGCAACTCCTCCCGCTGGCCGTCGGGGCTGGGGTGCAGGGGCTGTTCGCCGCGGTGTTCCTGCGCGCCCACCCGGTGTGGCGGCCCCCCGTCAGCGCGTCGCTCGTCGTACTGTACCTCATCGCGCTCGCGTGGCTGTGGCTGCCGACGCGCGGTTCCGCCGACTGGGCCGTTCACATCGGTCAGGCCGTTCTCTTGCTGTCCGCCGTCGGGCTGGCGGCGTTCCACGACCTCACGCGGACCGGGGCCGAACCGCTCCGCCGGGCCAACAAGTGGTGCGGGCGGATCGTGCGGCGCGCCCACTGGCCGATCCAACTGGCCGACTGCCGCGCGCTGCCGGAGGTGGTCGCGCTGCGGTCGGCCGTTCGCGCCGAGGTGCGCCCCGTCCTCGCGCTCCTGTCCGACCCGCGGCCGGAGGTGCAGTGCGCCGCTCTCGGCGCCCTAGAGTATCGCCCGCACTGGCAGCCGGGGGAAGCTGAGTTGGTGCTAAAAACGGCCCGCGACAGCAGCGAACCGGCCGTTCGGGCCGCGGCGGCTTACGCGCTGGCCGCGGTCGATTCCGCCGACCTCGTCGCCGGGCTGACGGCGATGCTCCGCGATAATGCCGCCGAGGTGCGGGCCGCCGCCGCCGAGGCGCTGTTGTGGAACGCGGACGCGCGCTGGCCGTTCGCCCGCGACGGGGTGCGCGAGGCGCTGGCCGATCCGCGGTTGGCCGACGACGGCCCGATGTTCGTCACCGGGCGCGTACCGGCCGCCGCGGTCGCCGATCTGGTGACGTGGGCGGAAGAGCACGCCCCGCTGGCCCCGCGAGCGATTCAAACACTCATCGAACAGTATCACCGCGACCTGACCGACGGCAACCGGCCCGAACTCGGCAGCCGGCTGGCCGCAATGATGCTCGACCCGAACTGGGCACCGGCCCTGCGGGTCGAACTGGCGGCCCTTTTGCGCGACCACAACCTGCTGTCGCCCGATTTGCTCGACCGGCTCACCAATATGGACCAGCCCGGGCCGATCCGGCTGTTCGCAGCCGAACAGATGCTGCGGATCAACCCGCACGACCCGGACGGGGTGGACGTGCTCCGCGGGCTGGCGCGTCAGCCGAACCGCGAGATGGCTCTGGCCGTGGCCGGGGTGCTTCAGAACCTGTTGGGGCTGGACCTGGGGCTGCCGCCGGGCGAGTTGCCGGCCGCGAACAGCAAGACCGCCGCCGACGTGGCCCGGCGCGTCCTGATGTGGGCCAACGGCGCCTCGCCGGACATGGTGCGCCCGACGCCCGGCCCGCAGCCCGGTCTGCGCGGCGCGAGTCGCGCGCTGATGCCGGGACTGCCGCCACGGTCGGCCCCGGGCACGAAGCCCTCGGTGCCGGTGATCCCGCCGACCCCGTACCCGCCGCGCCCCTCGCCGATGGAGAGCGAGGACGAGGGCCAACCGCCGCGCTCGCGCCGGATGGGCGACTCGAGCGCGGTGTTTTGAAGCAGTGTGAGTGCGAGTGTGAGTGCGAGGAAAGACAGAAGCCGTGAAGAAGTGTGAGGAGTGAAAACAGAAAGCCACATGGCTTGGTTTTCACTCCTCACTGTTTTCGTCTTTCCTCACCCTCACACTCGCACTCACACTATTCCATCACACCAGCCGCCGCGCCTCCTTCTCCAGCGCCCCCGCCACGAACGCCACGAGTTCCGCTGTTCGGTCCGTCGCGCGCGAGTCCAGGTCCGCAACGTGCGGCACACCCATCGCCGACAGCTTCTCGTGCAACCGGTCGTTGCCCCGATAGCACCACCCATCGTCCGGCGAGCAGCAGAACCAGACGTGGCGCGGCCAGTTGTGGCCGTCAACGTGCAGAATCGCGGTGTCGAGCCGGCACCGCTCGCGGGTGTCGTACATGTCGTCGAGCGGCGACCCGCGGCCGTACCACTCCTGACAGTCGAACGCCCCGGAGATACTCGCGGCGACCGGGAACCGCTCCGGGTGCTTGAACGCGATTCGGACGGCCCCTTGACCTCCCATTTCGACGCCGGCGAGCGCTACCGCACGCGGGCCGAGCCGCCACTGCGATTCCGCCCACGGCACGAGCCCATCGAGCAGGTAGCGCTCGGGGGTGAGGGCCGGGTCGAATTCCGGGCACGGTCGATCGGTCCACCAGCACTGCCCGCCACGGGGCGCGAGGCACCGCAGTCGGTGTTGGCGGAGCACTGCGGTGAATGTCGGGTCGGTCGCGGGCGATTCCCCCGCGAGCGAGTGGAGGTAGAGGAGGGCGAGGGGAAGTGCGTTCGGCGGGTCGAACGCGTCTGCCGGCTTGCCGCCGGCGGCGACCCGCGACCAGCCGTCGAGCATGGGAGCGGCTCCGACTTGGCGATTTGGCGAGCCGGGAGCGTGAGCGACCGGAGGTTCTACGTGGTTCCTCCGGTCGCTCACGCTCCCGGCTCGCCGGCATTCGTCAATCGATCTTCGGCTTCTTCTTCGGTTCCACCACCTCGACGCCCTGGGCCTTGAGCTTGGCGATCACCGACTTGCGGCGGTCGATGTCGCGGCGCGACAGATCCTCACACTTCAGCCCGCTCTGCCATGCCGCGATCGCGTCCTTCTTCTGGTCGAGAGCCATGTAGCAATCGCCGAGGTGGTCCCAGATCTCCAGGTGGTTGCCGTCCTCGTCGTCCTTCACCGCTTCCTTCAGCGGTTCCAGCGCCTCCTTGTACTTCTTCTGCTTGAAGTACACCCAGCCGAGACTGTCGAGGTACGCGGCGTTGGGCGTCACCTCGTCGAGTTTCCCGGCCTTCTTCGCCTTCTCCTTTTCCGCCTTGTCGAGTTCCAGCGCCTCCTTGATGAGTTTCTCGGACTCCTCCAGGTGCATGTCGTTGTCGCACCAGATGAACCCGAGGTCGTTCTTGTAGGTGGCGTTGTCCGGGTTCCGCTTGATGAGCGTTTGCAGCTCCTTGGCGGCCTTATCGACCTCCTTGTTATCGACGTACAACCCGGTGAGGATGTACCGCGTGCGGTCCTTGAGCCGGTTCTTGGTGTCCGCGGGCATCCCCTTGGCCGCGTCGAGCCGGTCGAGCGACTCCTTGTACTGGTCGATCGCCGCCGCGTACTTCCCCTGCTCGCGGAGTACCCAGCCCTTCGTCTGGAGGAAGTACCACCCGCCCTTGTCGGCCTCGATGAGCAGGTCCGCGATCCGCAGCGCGTCGTTGAACTTCTCCTCCTTCGCCCGCACCTGGACCAGCCGCTCCAGGATGAACGGCTTGGCGTCCTCGAACTCCTCCGGCCCCATCTGATCGACGAACTCCTCGCACACCTTGGCGGCGTCGGCGTACTTCTTGGCGTCCCAGTACACGTCGATGAGGCCATCGTAGGCGGTCAGCATCTTGCTGCCGCTCTTGAGCTTGGTGGAGGTCTCGACGAGGTGCTTGTAGAGCGGTTCGGCCACGTCGTACTGCTTGGTGAACTGGGCCAGCTTGGCGACCAACAGCCCGCCGTTGTAGTTGAACGGGTTCTCCTTCTCCTTTTCTTTCGCCTCCTTGAGCATCTTGCCGGCCTCGGCGACCAGCTTCTTCGCCTTCTCCTTGTCTTTTTTCAGCGCGCGGTACTTGTCGTTGAGCGCGTCGTCGCCGGTCACGGAGTTGAGCTTGAGTACCTCCTCGCGCAGCGGGTTCTTCTCGTCGTCGGCCCGGCCGACGACCCCGTGAAGCAGCCCCGCGACCCCGACCGCCGCGAGCGCCTGTAGCGCCCACCGCACTCCTGCCGTCGTCATGGCGAATCTCCTGTGAACCCGGCGAACCTCTTACCGTAGTGACGATTCTACCGCCCGGGCGTAACCGCTTCCATCCGTGTTTTGCCGGCGTACAATCTTCGCGGGCGGGCGCCCCGGACGACCCGCGGGCGCCCGGCCACCGAACCCAGAGGACTCGGGATGAAAACGTTCGCACTCGCAGCCGGGTTGGCCCTGTGCCTGGGGCTGACGGCCGGCGCCGAGGACAAGAAACTCGACCTGACGGGCAAGTACACGCTGGTGACCGGCAAGAAGAACGGGGCCGACGTGGACGAGAAGTCCAAGAAGGCCACCTACACCGTCACCGCCGACACGATCACGATCGCTGGCGGCGACGCCAAGTTCGTCATCAGCTACAAGCTGAAGACCGACAAGACCCCGGTGGAAGTCGATATGTCGATCGCCGAGGGACCGGACGGCTCGAAGGGCGCCACCGCGCTGGGCATCGTCGAGGTCAAGGGCGACACGCTGAAGCTGGCCTACTCGCTGGACAAGGACAAGCGGCCCAAGAACTTCGACGGCAAGGACGGGTACTACATGGAACTGAAGAAGGCGAAGTGACGGGTGCAATTGCGCCCGTCACGCCGGCGGAGCCGACGCGGCGGGCGCGGCGAACATCGTCGCGGGGTAGATGTACGCGCCGTCAACGGAAACGGCACCGAGAACCGAATTGCCGTGCCACGTCGGGATAGCGTCGGGAAACCGTTGGTGGAGTTCCAGTGCCCCTTGCGCGAGCGGCTGGCCGGGGCGAAGCACTTTTATGTCGAGTGGTCCGATTCGCCCAAACGGATCGGACCACTCCGCCTCCATCGTGGTGAGTGTGTCAAGGACGACCCCATAAACCGCCGATCGGCCGTCGGTATCAACACGAGGCGAAACGAGATAGAGGTACCACTGCCCGTCATCTGCTGTTTTCGCCCAGAGCGCCGCGACGATATCCAAACCCCGTTCACGGAGCCGGGCGAGCAACTTCTCGCCCCCAGTAATTCGCTCCCTCACCAGTGACGCTTGATCCACGATAGCACTCCGTTCGTCGGATCGGTAATTGCGGCGTAAAGCGTTTCCGCGTCGTCTTTCGGTTGCCGCTCGTACCGACTCGCTTCGGTCCAGTCCTTCACGGTAACCCAGTTCCTCTTGAGCGCCGGGTTCGCGGTGAATTCGGCATCCAGCGGCGCTTTCAACCGGGCGACCAGGACGAGTTCATCGAGTTTGTGCGTCCACGCTTTCGCTGCGCGATCCTTATCAGGAAAATCCTCCGCGCGGGTCAGTTTGGCGATACACGCCTTGAGGGCGCACTCCACCGCGTAGCCCGCGAGGTAGTACGCCCCGTCCCATTTGCCGGCGGTCAGTAGCACGCCCGCTTCCTCGATTCGCACTTCGGCGAGTGTTTGAAACTCCGAGCGGTTCACGGTGCCTCCTTCATGTTACCACACGGCCGTGAAAAGCGGCACCGCGAACCTCTCCCCACCCTACTACTTCAGCTCCTTCACCCGGATGTTGCGGTAGCGGACGAACTGTTTCGTGTAGTCGCCGCCCCCGTGGACCTGCAGCGCGATCCCGCCCTTGTCCGCGAGGCGCTTTTCGGTGTCCTGGTACTCCATGAACTTCACGCCCTTCACCCAGGTCGTGATCTTCGGCGGGTTTCCTTCAACGCGCGCACGCAGCTCGTTCCACTCGCCGTGCTTCCAGAACTTCGGCCAGTCCTCCGCGCTCACCGGGCACTTGAAGTCGCTCGGCCCCTGTTTGCTCGGCACCACGATCTCGTTCACGTCCTTGCCGAAGTCGAAGTTCCGCACGTGGGGCTTGCCGCCGATCCCCTCGCCGTAAATCCCCATCAGGTTGCCGCCCTTGTGATAGTCGATCATCGCCTGATAGCACTTCCCGGTATCGGTGCTGCGCAGGAACAGCCCGCTGTCCGGGCCGTCGTCGTTGTTCATCTCCAGGACCACTTCAAAATCGCCGTATTCCTTCTCGGTGATGATGATCCCGCCGTTACCGGGCACGTCCTGACTGCCGACGATCGCGCCCTTCTCGACGACCCACTTCCCGGCGCTCTCGTTCTTGCTGGTGCGGCTGTGGCCGGTCTTCGCCGACTTCGTCCAGCCGGTCAGATCCTTGCCGTTGAAGATGGGAACGAACCCGGTGTCGTCGAACTTTTCCGGCCTGGGCGGTTCGGCCCGGGCCGCCGCGAGCAGACTGGCGAGCGCGGCGGCGCCCGCGAGGGAGAGGAATCGCATGGGAAGGCTCCTGGCGTGAGGGGCGAAACGGCCGTCAGTATCGGCGGGCGGTGCGGGCTTGTCCAGCGGGTGGCTGCTCAGTGATAATGAGTGCCGCATGGATACTCCGGCTCCGACCCCGGCTCTTCCGCCCGGCGGCTCGGTCACGCTGTTCTTCGACCAGCTCCGCGCCGGCAGCCCCGGCGCGGCCGAGGCGCTCTGGGCGCGGTTCTTCCCGCGACTCGTCGCGCTCGCGCGCCGGGCGCTGGCGGGGCGCCCGCAGCGGGTCGCGGACGCCGACGACGCGGCCCAGAGCGCGTTCGCCTCGTTCTGCCTGCGGGTGAAGGCCGGGGAGTTTTCCCTCCACGACCGCGCCGACCTGTGGAACCTGCTCGGGGTGATTACCGCCCGCAAGGCACGCAAACAGGTGCGGCGCGAGGCCGCGGAGAAGCGCGGGGGCGGGCGCGTACTCAGCGAGGGCGCGCTCACGCGCCCCGACGGCACACCGCTGTCGCTCGACCAGGCCGCGGCCACGCGGCCGGCCGACGACTTCGATCTGCACTGCGCCGAACTGCTCGACCAACTCGACCCGGAACTGCGCGAGTTCGCCCTCCTGCGCCTGCTCGGGTTCCGCAACCGCGAGATCGCCGACCGGTTCGGCTGCACCGAGCGCAAGGTCGAGCGCAAACTGAACCTCATCCGCCTCAAGTGGGAATCCGTTTGGTCCGACGACGCGGGCGCGTGAAAATCTCGGAAATTGTGTCGGGAACCACTTCCCGTCGGGAATGTACGGTCTGTCCCAAGATTCGTTCCTTCCTCGTTCGCGGGGCGGTGTCATGGCCAACGTCGATCGCGTACTCTCTGCTGCCGAGCGCGTGGATGCCGCGTGCGACTCCTTCGAGCGCGAGTGGCGAGCGGGTCGCGAGCCGCGCGTGGACGCCTATGTCGCCGCCGCGCCGGAGTCGGATCGCGACTCGCTCCGCTCGGCGCTGGTCGCGGTGGAAGCGGAGCTGAACGCCGGGCGCGCGGGCGCCGATACGTCCGTCGGCGCCGAGAGCGTGCGCACCCGGGGGCCGCACGGCCCGACTCCCACGATCTTGCGTCCGTCCGAGCAGTCGGTGGTGCCGCACCGCATCGGCCGGTTCGAGGTCCGCGCCGTTCTCGGTTCCGGTGCGTTCGGCCGCGTGTACCGCGCGTTCGACCCCGCGCTCGATCGCGAAGTCGCCCTGAAGGTGCCGCTCACGGAGACGCTCCCCACCGCCGCCGACCGCGACCCGTTCTTGAAGGAAGCCCGCGCCGCGGCGACCGTTTCGCACCCCAACATCTGCCAGATCCACGAGGTCGGCGAGCACGAGGGGCAACCGTACATCGTGATGGCCCTGGTGCCCGGCCAGTCGCTCGCGGAGGTTCTCCGGGGGCGCACCGAGCCGCCGCCCGAGCGCCAGGCCGCACACATCGTTTACAAGCTCGCGCTGGCGCTGGACGCGGCCCACAAGAAGGGCGTCGTTCACCGCGACCTGAAGCCCGCCAACGTGATGTTCGACAAGGAGCGGAACGAACTCGTCGTGATGGACTTCGGCCTCGCCCGCCGGTCAGTGCCGGGCGACGCGCGCGACACGCAAAAGGGCATGGTGATGGGCACGCCGGCGTACATGTCACCGGAGCAGGCCCGCGGGGACGCGAAGGACGCCGGCCCGGCGACCGACATCTTCTCGCTGGGCATCATCATGTACGAACTACTGACCGGGTCGCGGCCGTTCACCGGCACCGCCCACGAGGTCATCGGTCGGATCATGCTGATGGACCCGGAGCCACTTTCGGAGCGCCGCCCGGGGATCAGTCCGGTATTGGAAGCGGCGTGCCTGAAGGCGCTGGCCAAAGACCCCGCGGCGCGGTTCGCGTCGATGAAGGAGTTCGCCGAGGTCGTGGACGGCTACCTCCGCGCGTCGGCCGGCCAGAACACCGAATTACCCTGGGCCGTCGAGATGAAGGCGGACGCCGGCGACGAGGCCGGACCAAGTACCGACACCCGTAAGCTGGCCGAGTTGTTCGCGCTGGTGTCCGAGCAACGGAAGAGCGAGAAGGCCGAGACCGCCGCGGCCGTCGAAGCCGCCGCCGCGCGCCACCGCACCCCGCGCTGGATCTTCGCCGCGCTCGCGGTGCTACTCGTGGGCGGGTTTGCCGCCGTCGCGGCCGTCGTGTTCTTTACCCGGAACGCCCCGGTGAAGGTCACGATCGAACTGAAGGGAATCGACCTGTCGGACAAGACCCTCCGTTTCACGCTCGACGGCAAGGCGGTCGCGGCCGAGAAGTTGTCCGAGCCGATCGAACTGAAGCCGGGCGATCACGAGCTGGTGGTTTCCCGCGACACGGTCACCGTGATGCGGTACGTCTTCATCGTGATCGGCGGGCGCAACCCCCGGATCGAACCGCGCGAAGTCGAGCAGCCGGACCCGCCCAAGCCCGCCCCGACCCCCGAGCCCGACCCGAAGTTGCCATCCCCCGAGGACGGCTTCGCCCCGATCTTCAGCGGCAAGGATTTGACCGGCTGGGGATCGGGCACGCACCCGGACGCGTTTCGCGTGGACCCGGACGGCACCCTGACCGCGAAGGGCGACGCACAGTTAGGCGAAATCTTCTGGCTGCTCACCAACAAGCAATACGCGGACTACATCCTGCGGCTGGAGTTCCAGTTCGCCGAGCCGCTATCAGGGAACACGCACAGCGGGGTTGCGATCCGGTCCGGGCCGAACCACACCGGCGCGCGGGGGATGCAACTGGAAGTGCAACTCCGGGACACCGCGAAAGGAGCCCTGAGCGCCGGGGCCGTGATTTTCGGCGAGGGTAACGCAAAGGAACCTCTTGCGCCCATCGGTCCACTCGCGCCCGGAGTGTGGCACACGCTGGAGATCGAGGTTCGCTGGCCGAAGGTGAAAGTGACCATCGACGGCAAACGGGTCAACGACGTGGACCTCACGAAGTTCGTCGCCCTGCGCAGTTGGGCCAGGGCCGAACTCGACCGCAAGCAGGGTCACATCGGGTTGCACAGCTGGCGGCACCCGACCCAGTTCCGCAACATCCGCGTGAAGGAACTGGGTGGCGTGCCGCAGCCGGGGATCGTACCGGGGCCCGCAATTGTCAGCACCTTCGACACGGACGACGACGGCTGGACGGTCGCGGGCGACGCCCAGGGAGGGCGCAAGACACCGAACTACCACAAGGACGGTGGAAACCCGGGGGGACATCTGTCCGCGAAGGACGATGCGAACAACGACGTGTGGTACTGGGTCGCGCCCAAGAAGTTCTTGGGCGACCGGTCCACATCGTACGGAAAGACACTCTCGTTCGATCTCACCCAGTCCATTACGAACAGACCGTTCGACGACTCGGACGTGATCCTCGAAGGCGAGACGATGACCCTGGTCTTCAAGCTCCCCAAGCATCCCGACAAGACGTGGACGAGCTACAAGGTTCCACTCGCGGCGTCGAAGGGCTGGAAGGTCAAGCACACCAGCAAGGACGCGACCGAGGACGAGCTGAAGGCGGTGCTGAAATCACTCAAGCGGCTGTGGATCCGCGGCGAGTACGCCAGTGGCTACGATATCGGGCAACTCGATAACGTTTCGCTGGAGCAGTGACCGCGAGTCGGGAGCGTGAGCGACGGAAGGTTCCGCGTCAGTCGGCTCGCGAACCTCCGGTCGCTCACGCTCCCGGCTCGCCCAGATCGCACGTCAGTCCTTCTTGTTGAGGCGCTTCATGGTCTTGATGGTGTGCAGCGGGAACAGTTTCCAGCCGGCCTCGACCTCGCCGAGCAGCCCGACCAGCGTCCCGGTTTTGCCGTCCTTCTCGATCTGCGGTTTGATGACCACCACCCGTTCGGAATCGCCGATCTGGACCTCGGCCGCGATCACCTGCGTGTTCGGATCGACCGCCAGTGTCGTGTACGACACCACCGCGTCGTCCAGCTTCAGTGGCTCGCCCTTGTGAATCGCCACGGCGTCGGTCAGAACGTCCGCCCCACCGGGGAACTGGTAGAGCCACTTGAAACTGCCGACCTTCAGCGTCGGGTTCATCGCTTTCGGCTGGTCGATCTGCACCGCCCACTGGGTCACGTTTTTCCTCGCCGGCGGGGGCTTGGCGTCGGCGAACGCGACCGCCTTGATGTTTCCCTTTGTGAACGCCCCGCCGCTGAACCGGGCGGCCTTCCCGTCGGCCGTGCCGTCGAAGCCCAGCACGTTGATGCCCTTGTACTGGAGTGTGCCGACCAGGGGTTCGGTCAGCCCCTTCACCGCGACCGCCGCGACCTGTTTGTCGTAGTCGTATTTGATCGATTCGACCGAACCGACCGGCACGAAGGTGATGATGCCCTTGGAGTACGAGGTGGAGTGCGGTTCGCGGAGTTCGAGGGCGAGCGGGCCTTTTTTGGCGTCCTCAGTGGGCCCGTTAGGGTCGGCTAACCACGCGAGCCGGCGGGTTCCGGCCGTGAATTTCAGCCCGGTGGCCTTGATCTCTTTGCCCTCAGCGTCGGTCACCGCGGCTTCCGTCGGGGTGTCGGTGGCCCGAGTCAGCCCCGCGAGCAACCCGACCCCGAACACCGCCCAGACCCGGCACGACATGAAAAGCTCCTTGAACTTCCGGGCGAACGGCCGGTGTGAGCCGGCCGGTGCCACCGACGCGCCCCACCGGCCGGCTCACCGGCCGTCGCCCGGAACCGCGTTACTGTATGGCGCGATTCATGGTGGACGGGAACCGCGGGCCGGGCAAGGAAAAAGTGCAATCTGTATCAAATGGCCGGCTTGCGGGTCGGGGGTCGGCGCGACATAATCACCCCAAACCTTCGGGTTCCTCCCGACGCGATTGCCCAGCGGCGCTCGCAACGCCGTTCTCCGAGCCGGAAGCGGGTCCAACTGTGGACGACATCTTTTTGCCCAGCGGTCGCCTCCGTCCCGACATTCTGGACGAGGCGACCGCGCGCGTGTTGCGGGAAGCCCTGCTCCACACCCGCACGACCAACTGGGACAGTGTCCGCACGCCCCACCTGTTCATGGGGCTGCTCTCGGCCCCGGACTCGGGTGTCTACAAGTGGGGCACCCGGCTCGGGGCCGACCTGCCCGGCCTGTTCGACCAGTTCCGCGACCTGTTCCACCAGGCCAACGCCGAACCCGTCCCGCCGCTGCTCCTGAACCGCGAGTTCCTCTCGGACAACGTCATCCGGCTGCTCCGCGACGCCCACGGCCGGGCGCTCGACTGCGGGCGGACCATCCTCACCCCGATGGACCTGCTCATCACCCTGTTCACGACCCCCAACAGCATCGTCGCGGAGTGCTTCGAGCGGATCGGGGTCACCGCGGCGCGGCTCACCGAACTCGCGGTGCTCGCCGAGCGCGACGCCCCGGCGAAGTAGTACGACGCATGACCGCCGACGACGTGATCCGCCGGCTCCAGCTCCAGCCGCACCCGGTCGAGGGCGGCTTCTTCCGCGAAACCTATCGCTCCGCCGCGCGCCTCCCCGCATCCGTGCTGCCGGCGCACCGGGCCGACCGCAGCGCCTCCACCGCGATCTACTACCTGCTGAAACCCGGGCACGTGTCGGAACTGCACGTCCTGCCCGGCGACGAGGTGTTCCACTTCTACCTCGGCGGCCCGGTGCGGATGCTCCAACTGTGGCCCGACGGGAGCGGGCGCGAGGTCACGCTCGGTTCGGACCTCGCTGGCGGCGAGGTGCCGCAGGTGGTGGTGCCCGGCGGGGTGTGGCAGGGGACGCGGCTCGTCGGCGCGAGCGGCTTCGCGCTATTGGGCTGCACCGTCGCGCCCGGCTTCGACTACGCCGATTACCGCGGCGCGACCCGGGCCGAACTGACGGCGCAGTGGCCGGCGTTCGCCACGCAGATTGCCGCACTCACGCCTCGGGGCTAATCCCTTATACGGATCCCAGTTGAGAATTGCCGGTCGAACCGCCGGCGTGAGCCGGCCGGGTTCTTCTGTCGTAGCCCGACTCTCCGAGTCGGGTGGGCAGTGAACCCGACTCGG
>CAZBXY010000052.1:0-32812 GCA_964495365.1 uncultured Frigoriglobus sp.
TCGTTCAACACGAACAGCTTCGAGAAGTACGGCGAGTGCGTGATGGGCAGCCGCGGGACGATGGTGATCGAGGAGGAGAAGGACGTTTACCTGTTCAAGGAACCCGAACCGGGCAAGGCCGGCAGCGGGGGCCGCGACACGAAGGTGACCGTGACCGGGGCCGGCGGCGGCAAGCCCGCGATGGAAGCGACCTCCACCTGGGGCGGGGGGGGCGGCGCGGCGCTCTCCAAGTCGAGTAGCGCCCCGGCGTGGGACAGCGCGGTCCGCGGCTACCGCACCGAGATGGAGCACTTCGCGTTCTGCGTGCGCGAGTGGCAGAAGCGCGGCGGGAAGGTGGACTACAGCAAGAACGACAAGGGCGAGTTGACCCACGCCGACATCCTCCCGCGGTGCCACGGCGAGGTGGCGATGGCCGACGCGATCCTGGCGCTGACCGCGAACATGGCGATGGCCAAGCGCGAGCGGATCGTGTTCGAGGACGCGTGGTTCGAGACCGGCAGCGCCGAGGTGCCCGAAACCAAGCACGCGAAGAAGGCGTGACTGTATGGCGAACGGCCGGTGTCAGCCGGCCGGTGGTTTGCGCTGCCAATCACCGGCCGGCTGACACCGGCCGTTCGCCTATTTCGGCAATTCCGCGATGCGGATGTTGC
Source organism: uncultured Frigoriglobus sp. (assembly GCA_964495365.1). Classification (GTDB taxonomy): domain Bacteria; phylum Planctomycetota; class Planctomycetia; order Gemmatales; family Gemmataceae; genus Gemmata. The sequence goes on from CAZBXY010000052.1 coordinate 651, forward strand.
GGAACAGGATGTCCGTGGTCGGGTCGTGGCCCTGGATCGAGATCGGGCCCTTCGCACCGCGGTAGCCCTGGCGCGGATTGTCGTTCTCCTTGCGGTCGTCGGTCCAATCGACCGTCTGATAGCCGTTCACCCATGTCGAGATGTGCTTCCCGTTGGCGATAACGGTCATCGTGAACCACTCGTTGTCGTTCGACACCACCTTCCGCGACGGGACGCGCCGGTAGATCGCCCCCGTGCCGAAGTCCGCGGGCTTGGTGCGGTCGTCGTTCAGGAAGCCGTTCTGAATCTGCGCCTCGTAGCCGTTCTGGTACTGCCCGGGGATGCAGCGGAAGAAGATACCGCTGTTGAGCGCCTTGCCGAGCGTCTTGCACTCGAATTGCAGCACGAAGTTGTCGAACTCCTTCTCGGTGATCAGATCGCCGGGGCCATTTTTGACGGACAGTTCACCGTCCTTTGTCACCTCCCATTTTGTCGCCATCCGCTTCGGGTCGGCCGCGTTGATCTTCCACCCGTCGAGGTTCTTGCCGGTGAAGAGGAGATACGTGCTGAGCGGACGGAGTTTGAGGTTGCGAAGTTCAATCCGAGAGCCGTCCTGACCGGAAAGCGCGAACCGGATCTCTGCCGTGGCGTCATCGCTGATCAAAGGGCCGCCGATCTTCGTGGCCTTGCCCTCCTGCATCGCGATCGAATACTCTCGTGGAGCGCTCCGGACGTGTAGTTTCTGCCATCCGTCGCCATCGGGTGGAACGAGGTCGCCGCCCATCGCGTTCTCGGCCTCACTGCCACGTCGGAAACCGAATATCAGCCCGTTGCCCTTCCCCACAGTTCGGTACTCGCCGGTAAGTTCGAAGTAACCGACCTGTGTCGTGTACCGAGCCGCACTCCTCGCCCCTGACACAATCAATCGACCGTCTTTCACCGCGAGGTCGGGTTTCTTCCCTTTCTCGTACTCGAACGGCGCCCACCCGAAGGTGGTTTCGCCGTCGAACAGCAGAATCCAGCCGTCCGCGATCTCCTTCGGGGTCAGCGTGTTCGGCTTCGGCTTGTCCTTGTTGTCGGCGAACGCGGGTGCGGTGAATGCGAGAACAGCGATCGCGGCGAGGAGGCGGGGCATGGAAGGGTCTCCGTGTGTGCTTCCCTGGGACCGCAGGCGTCCCGTCCGCAAACCTACACCGCCCCGTTCGCAACGGGTGTGTTCCCCTCGCGATTGCTGGGGTGCGACGTGCGGGCGGGACGTCCGCGGTCCCAGGAACTATTACATCGTCGATTCCGCGACGGCCGCGGTCAAGCCCTCGCGGTAGCTCGCGAACGCTGGCTCCCAGCCGAGCGCGCGGAACTTCGTGCTGTCGATGCGGCGGTTCGGCGCTCCCGGCTCCGGGCGGTGGTCGAATGTCGCCGGCGGTGCGCCCAGCAGCTCCGCGAGGAGCGTGTAGAAGCCGCGGCGCGTGACCGGCGTCCCATCGCTCACGTTGTAGGTTTCGCCCAAAGCGGCGTGCGATTCGGCGCGCAGCACCGCACCGGCCCCGTCCGCGACGTACGCGAGGTTTAGCCACTTCTCAGCGTCGCCAACCAGCGGTTGACCGGTCAATGTCGGCTGTTTGCGCAATAAGCGATCCGGGCCGTAGATGCCGGCAAAGCGGAGAACGACCGCGTCAGGACGTTTCGCACGCAGGAGTTGCTCCGCTTCGAGTACGACCTTCCCGGATTCCTCGGCCGGCTCGGTTACGCTCGATTCCGTGACGAATTCGCCGTTGGTTTGGCCGTAAACGCTCGTGCTGGAAACGTAAATGAGCCGCTCGCAAGCCGGGAGCGCGTCCAGCACGTTCGCCAGCCCGCCAACGTACACTTCACGCATTGACCGCCCCGCGGCGCGGTCCATTCCGACCGCGTATAGCACCGTCGAAGCCGCCGGGAGCACCTTCAGGCTGGCGCGGTCGAGAACGTCGCCGGCGATCGGCACAACTCCCATCTCGCGAAGGGGTTCGGTGTTCCGGCGCGTGAGGGCGACAACCGGATGGCCGTTCGCGCGCCAGAGGCGCGCGACTGGGCGACCGAGGTAGCCGCACCCGAAGATCAACCGCGGCGCGGTAACGACAAGGGGTGACATCGGACGCCCGATACCCTAAGAGTAAACCCCAAATTCCAAGTAACAAATTCCAACAAAACCAAGATACCTACTGCCCGTTTTGTTTGAGATTTGGTTTTTGGGTTTTGGGATTTGTTCACCGTATTCGTGGTGTGGAACTCGGCTTCCCGCAAGGCACCCGTCGCGCATGTCTGAGCCGCCCGCGCCACCGCCGGAGACCCTCGCCCAGGCACCCGCGGCCCCGAACCCGTTCGCGCCCGCGGATCTGGTCCCGCCGTCCGCGCCCCGCGAACGGGTCGCGTGGTACGCCGGTGCGATGCTGCTGTCGTGCGTGCTGGTCACGGTCGGGATGCAGCTCTGGAGCCGCGACCTCCACACCCCGTTCTATTACGACCTCGACGCGCTGCTCTACCTGCCGCTCGTCAAAACGACGATCGAACACGGGAGCCACTGGCGCACCGAGCGGCTCGGCGCGCCCGGCGAGCAGGAGTTGTACGACTTCCCTGTCATCGACTACCTGCACTTCGGCATTCTCTGGGCGCTCGGTCAGGTGCTCCCCGATCTGCTGTTGGTTTACAACGTTTACAGCCTCTTGACCTACCCGCTCACGGTGCTGACCGCGATGTGGGTGCTGCGGTGGCTGAAGCTCTCGCTGCCGACCGCGGCGCTGGGCGGCCTGTTGTACGCGTTCCTCCCGTACCACCAGGAGCGCTACCAGTACCACTACTTCCTCGCGGCGTACTGGTGGGTGCCGGTGTCGCTGGTCCCGGCGCTGGCGCTCTTGAAGGGTGATCTCCCGTTCTTCGCCAAACGACCCGACAACACGTGGCGGTGGAACCTGCTCTCCCGGAGTACCCTCTGGACCGTGATCGTCGGCGCGGTGACGGCTCTGGCCGGGGCGTACTACGCGTTCTTCGCGTGCGCGACTTATGCGTTCGTCGGGATGTACGGGTGGGTGATTCACGGCACCTGGCGCGCGGGGGCGTCCGCGGCGCTGGTGATTTTGCCGGTGGTTGGGGTCGGGGTCGCGTGCCACATCCCGATGTTTCAGTACCAGGCCAAGTATCAGAAGAACCCGATCACGAACCGGTACGCGCACGAGGCCGACAGCTACGGGCTGAAGATCGCCCACCTGCTGCTGCCGGCGAACGACCACAACCTCCGCCCGCTGGCGAACCTACGCGCGACCTGGGGCACGCCCGACCGGCCCGCGGAGGGCGAGTGCGCCGGGGCATTCGGGTTCATCGGCGCTGCCGGGCTGCTCGCGCTCCTCGGGCTGGCCCTCCTACCCCGCAAGCGACTCTGGCCGGAGGGGGCGATCTCAAGCCTCACGCTGTACCTCGTGCTGCTGGGCAGCATCGGGGCGTTCGGGGCGCTGTTCAACTTGTTGGTAACGCCGCAAATCCGGGCCTACAACCGGATCAGCGTGTACATCGCGTTCCTGTGCTTCTTCGCCGTGCTGTGGTGGCTCGACCGATTTCTGCTCACGCGCACCGGCAGGCGGATGCGGCAGGCCCGTTACCCGCTCCTCGGCGCGCTGTTGCTGTTCGGCTACTTCGACCAGACCCCGTGGGGGTGGAACCCGTTCAACCCCAAGGGGATGGAGAAGATCGACCTGTTCGGCGAACGGTACCGAGCCGACCAACGGTTCTTCCGGAGGATCGAGGAGGCGGTGCCGGCCGGGACAAAGGTGTTCTGCCTGCCGTACTCGTCGTTCCCCGAAAGCCCGCCCGTCAACAAGATGCCGGTCTACGAGCACGCCCGCGGGTACGTGATGACCGACACGCTGTACTGGAGCTTCGGCGGCATCAAGGGCCGCGAGGCGGACGCGTGGAACAAGTCCGTGGCGTTCTCCAAGCCCGATCACATGCTCAGCCGGGTCGTGGCGCGCGGGTTCGAGGGGCTGTTCATCGACGGTCGCGGATACCGGTTCCGCGGGACCAAGCCGAAGGGCGACGAGCCGAGCACGCGGGTCGATCCAGCGGCCACGATCCACTCGCTGTACGCGCGCCTGGTGAAGAACCCGGCCGCCCGGCTCCCGGAAATCCTCCACGACGACGGCAAACAGGTGTTTCTGGACCTGCGCCCCTACCGCGACGTGCTCCGGGCGACCGACCCGGTCAATTTCGAGCGACTCCAGCGCGAGGAGGCGGAATGGGTGGCTCCGCTGTGGCTCAGCGGGTTCCACCGCACCGATCCTTACGACGAGGGCGGGGAAGAATTCGTGTGGGGGCCGTTCGACGCCGATCTGGTGCTGGTCAACCCGACCGACCGCGTCCGCGTGTACGAAATGTCCTTCAACATCGGGGTCGTCGTGCCCGGGCCGTTCGACATCAATATCGGCCCGCCGTTCGATCTGTCGTTCACCCTGGACAAGGTCCACGACCCGGGCGACCCGATGGACCTGCGGCGGCACGAGCAGTGGTACTCCAAACCGGTCCGACTCGAACCCGGGCGCAACGTGATCCACTTCCGGTGCCGCCCGCCGGCGTACTTCCTCCCGCTCGACAAGCGGAACCTGTGTTACTTCATCAAGGACTTCACGTTGCGGGAACGATGATATTCGACAGGAGGAAGAACCACGGATGAACACAGAAAACACGGATCGAAGGCAGATAATCAAGTTGATCTTGACCTTGCTTTCTGTCGGATCCGTGTCTTCTGTGTTCATCCGTGGTTCTTCTTCTCTGCCTCTGCTTCTGGCTCTGCGACGTATAATCCCGTAGTGCCGCGAAACGGTTCCTCTCCCCCGTTCGAGGTGAATATGTCCGCTTTGCCCCCGGCCCACCCGGCGTCGAACCCGTTCATCAGTTCCCCGACGTATCTGATGGCCTGTCAGCAGTTGCGCTTCGTCGCACGCGAGACGGAGCTGGACGAGGGCGTCGCGGACCGGCTCATGCTGCCCAAGCGGTCGCAAATCGTCTCCATCCCGGTGCGAATGGAAGACGGCAGCACCGAGGTGTTCGTCGGTTACCGCGTCCAGCACTCGCTCACCAGCGGCCCGAGCAAGGGCGGGCTGCGGTACTCCAAGAACGTCGATCTGGGCGAGGTCGCGGCGCTGGCGATGTGGATGAGCTGGAAGTGCGGGATCATGAACCTCCCTTATGGCGGGGCGAAGGGCGGCATCGCGGTCGATCCGGCGGAACTCAGGGGCGGCGAGAAGGAGCGGCTGACGCGCCGGTTCACCGACGAGATCCAGAACATCATCGGCCCGCGGGTCGATGTCATGGCCCCGGACATGGGGACCGACGAACAGACGATGGCGTGGATTTACGACACGTACTCGATGAAAGTGGGCTACGCGTGCCCCGAGATCGTTACGGGGAAGCCGGTCGAACTGGGCGGCTGTGTGGGCCGCAAGGAGGCGACCGGGCGCGGGGTCACGTACTGTATCACCGAAGCGCTGAACGAACTGAACATTCGCCCCGAGAGCGCGACCGCGGTCGTGCAGGGCTTCGGGAACGTCGGGTCGGTCACGTGCGAGGAACTGGTGCGGGTCGGCACGAAGATCATCGCGATCGGCGACCGCTACGGCTCGATCCGCAACGATCGCGGGATCAACATCGCCAGACTGCTGGAACACGTCGCCAAGAACCCCCGGAAGACGGTGGTGGGGTTCCCGGAGGCCGAGGCGATCCCGGACGGCGAGTTACTCACGACGCCCTGCACGGTACTGATACCCGCGGCGATGGAGCGGGTCATTACCCAGGAGAACGCCGGCAAGCTGAAGTGCCGGGTACTCGCCGAGGGCGCGAACGGCCCGACCACGCCGGAGGCCGACGCGATCCTGGCCGACACCGACGTCTACATCATCCCGGACATCCTGTGCAACGCCGGCGGCGTCACGGTGTCGTATTTCGAGTGGGTGCAGGATCTGGCGCAGTTCATGTGGGACGAGGACGAGGTCAACTCGCAACTGAAGAAGCAGATGCTGCGGGCCTTCTCGCGGGTTCGTGAGGAGGCCAAACAGCGGCGGGTGTCGAACCGCACCGCGGCGCTGAGCATCGGGGTGCAGAAGGTGGCCCGCGAGAAGGCCAAGCGCGGGCTGTATCCGTGATTGTCGCTATCGCGCTTCACGTGTACTTTGTTCTTGTGGCACGGGCTTTCCAGCCGGTGCGCCGAATAGCTTAACGGCGCACCGGCTGGAAAGCCCGTGCCACAAGAAGCACTTCTCAGGCCCGCGACCGATGGCCGGTGAACCCGCCCCCGTGCCCCCGCCCCCGCCCGCTTCGCGGTGGTGGGTCGATGCGCTCTGGCTGCTCGCGCTGGCCGGGTGGTCGGCCGCGTGGTGCCTCTCCGCAGCGCCCAAACTCGGCATCACCTACGACGAACCGTTCTACCTCGACGCAGGAATGGACTCCTGGCGCGGGTGGAGCCGGACCGACGGCCACACCCAGGCGTTCTGGCACGAATCCGGGGCCACCTGCGGGGTCATGCCGCTGCCGCCGGATGTCGTCACGCTCCCGCTCGCGGTTCACGAGTTCCGTTCGGGCGAAAGACTCACGTCGGAAGAGAAGATCGCGCGCATCCGATGGGCGCGGGCCATGACCCTCGGCTGGCTTTGGCTGTTGGTGTTCTCGGCGTGGCGCCTGGGTCGCGCCGCGGGCGGGCCGTGGGCCGGGCGCGTCGCCGGCGGCCTCATCGCGGCCGACCCGAATTTCCTCGCCCACGCCTCACTCGCCACCACCGACATCGCCGTTTCCGCCACGCTCCTGGCGTTCACCCGGGCCGTGTACGCCGGCCGCGGGGGCGGTTGGTGGAAGCGGATCACGCTCCCGGGGCTGTGGTACGGGGTCGCGGTCACGTGCAAGGTGTCGGCGTTGCTGTACGGCGGCCTGATTCTGGTCGCGCTCGAGATCTGCCACCGGTTCGCCACCGGGGCGCTGTCGCCCCCGCCCGACTGGGGGCTCCGGGCGTGGGCGCGGAAGGTCGCCGGCTCGGTGTTGCGGTCGGTTCTCGCCGCCGCATGCGTGATACTGATCGGTTTGGCACTCGCGACCTGGTACTGCGGCATCCCGGACGAGGGGAACAAACCGTTTACGAAGGTCGCGGCGGCCGTTCCGGCCGACGATTCGCTGAAAGAAACCTATTTGCGCTGGGCCGAGGACGCCGGGCGGGTGCCCCACCTGGTCAGCGCGTTCGCGTTCCAGTGGTGGTGGAACCACCAGGGGCGGCCGTCGTTCCTCAACGGCACGTACTACCCGGAAGGCTACCGGTGGTTCTTCCCGGTCATCATCACGATGAAAGTGCCCGTTCCCGTTTTTCTGCTGTTACTCGCCGCCCTGCCCCGCCCGCGGGCGCTGCTCAACCCGATCCTGCTGACGGCTCTGGTGCTGATCGCGGTGTTGTTGCAGGCAAAGCTCCAGATCGGCTACCGGCTCGCGCTGCCGGCGGTCGCGGTGAGTTACGTGGCGATCGCGACGGCGCTCGGCCGAGGCTACCCGCGGTGCGCGCCGTGGATGGGCCTCCCCGCGATCCTCGCGATGGCGCTCACCTCGGCCTGGGTGTGGCCGCACGGACTGGGTTACCTGAACCAGTTCTACGGCGGGCTGAAAGAGGCCCAGTACCGCGTCAGCGACTCGAACCACGACTGGGGGCAGGGGATGCCCGAACTGAAGGCGTGGCACGACGCCAACGATCGTCCGCTGACGGTCGTCTGGTATTTCGGCGTGGACCGCCGGTACTTCAAGGCGAACCCGACCGACGACAAGCCGTTCGAGCAACTTCCGCTCGAAGGCCTGCCGATCAAGACCCCGGAGGACTTGCGCAAGTGGGTCGGGCCGCGGGTACTGGCGGTCGGGCACACCGTTATATCGCTACACCCGGACGGCCCGGAAGCGAAGGTGGTGGCGCTCAAGTACCTGAAGACGCGCAAGCCGCTGGCCCGCACCGCGACGTTCGTGCTGTACGACTTCCGCGACGCCAGCGGCCCCCCGCCGCTGGAGTGAACGGTTTCTTCGCGCCATGAGTACGCCCACAAGCCCGACCGCCGAACCGGCTGTTGGCCCGCCCCGGTGGGGGTGGGGCGGGTGGGCGCTCGTCGGCGCGAGCTTCCTCGTCGGGTTCGCGAACTTCCCGCTTCAGACGGTCGGAAGGAACCTCGACCACTTTCCCGGCGACATCATCGATAACCGGCTGAACCTCTGCGTCCTCGAACACGGCTACCGCTACCTCTGCGGCAAAACCCCGCGGTTCTGGGACATCGAGTCGTACTACCCCGCGCGCGGCGTGACGGCGTGGTCCGACGCTCACATCGGGATGCTGCCGCTGTACTCGGCGCTCCGCGCGGGCGGGTTTTCGCCCGAGCGCGCGTTCCAGGGGTGGTTCCTGATCCCGTTCGTGCTGAACTTCGCCGCGGCGGCGTGGGGCGCGCGGAGGCTGGGCGTCGGGGCCGTCGGGTCGGCCGTCACCGGGTACGTGTTCGCCTACGCGCTACCGCTCGCGGGACAGCTCGGCCACGGACAGTTGTTCCCGCGGTTCCTCGTGCCGCCGGCGATCGTCTTCGCCTGGGAATGGCTCCGCGCGCCGTGCCAATCGTGGCGCCTCGCCGTTTCGGCCGCGTGCGTCGTCTACCAGACGTATATCTCCGTTTACATCGGCTATTTCCTGGGTCTGACACTCCTCACGGGCGGCGTACTGGCGCTGGTCGTTTCGCGCGGAAAGCTCCCGTGGCGCGATCTGCTGGCGAACGGGCGAGTCTGGCTCGTGCGCGGCGCGGTGGTCGTCGGGGCCGCGGCGGCGCTCAACCCGCTCGTCAGCGCGCACCGCGGCGGCGGGAGCGAGGTGCCCAAGGAGCACGTGCGGATGTTCGCCCCGCGCCCGCTGGCGTGGATCACCCCGCCCGGGATGGCCGCGACCGCCCCGGAACTCGCCCGGTACACGAAAATGGGTTCGACGATGCCCGGCGCGGGCGAAGAACAGCTCCTCCCGGGGTTGCTCGTGCTGGGCGCAGTCGCATTCGGGGTGCTGGTCGTACCGGTCGCGCTCGTGCGCGGACGTTTCGGTGGGGTCGCGTCGGCCGTCGCGGTGGCCGCCCCGACAGCCCTCCTGTTGGCGGTACTCGTGACGAAGTCGGCCGAGCCGGACGGCTGGTGGTACTACGGGAAGGTGCTCTGGCTCCCCGGCGCGACCGGGATTCGCTCCACCAGCCGCGTCGTGTTGGTGCTATTGTTCCCGGCAGGGTTCGCACTCGGCGCGATCTTCAACTTCCTGACGGCCCTCACCCGCCGGCGGTCGCGGATGGCGGCCGGGGTGGTCGCGGGGTTGGCTCTGGGACTGGTCGCGATCGATCAGCGGCTGACTTCGGTGACGGGCGAGCGAAAGGACAACTGGTGGTGGGCGCGGCGCCCGCTGGAGACCATTCTGCACCGGCAGGGGCGGGTCGCGGCGGCGCTGCGGCAGCACCCGGACCCGAAACTGGTGTACGTGTTCCCCGGTGCGGCCGACGGGCTGGGCGACGGCGGCTGGCCCGCGGCACAGCTCGACGCGATGCGGGCCGCGCAGGACATTAACGTGCCGACCGCCAACGGCTGGTCCGGGCACTCGCCGCCGGAGTGGAGCTTCTACCCCAACTGGCTCCCGCCGGCGGGCTACCGCGAGTTGCTCACGTGGCTGACGGTGAAGAACCAGACCCCGCCCGACGTACTCGCGGGGCTGGTCGTCATCGGCGAACCGAAGGCGGACGCCGACCCCGCTTACGAGGCCACGATGCGCGCGCAGTACCCGCCCCGGGCGATCCCCGACCGACCCGAGTAGTGCGACAATGGCCGGTGACCCTCTCCCCCCGCCGGTTGCGGCGCCCCGCGCCGGATGGCGGTTCGACGCGCTGTGGCTGCTGGCGCTCGCCGCGTGGTCGGCCGGGTGGTGTCTCAGCGCCGCCCCGCGGCTGGGCGCCACCTTCGACGAGCCGTTTTACCTCGACGCCGGGCTGGAGGCGTGGCGCGGGTGGACCCGCACGGACGGCCGCCCCCGCGGGTTCGATCACCACGCGCTCACGACCAACGGCGTGATGCCCCTTCCGATCGACGCGGTCACGCTGCCGCTGTATCTGATCGAACGGCACACCGGCGAGCGGTTCGAGGACCGGCCGGCGCAACTCGACCGACTCCAGTGGTGTCGGGCGATGACCCTCGGGTGGTTGTGGCTGCTGATCCTCTCGGCGTGGCGCCTGGGCCGGGCCGCCGGCGGACCGTGGGCCGGGCGCCTCGCCGCCGGACTCATCGCGGCCGACCCGAATTTCCTCGCCCACGCCTCACTCGCCACCACCGACATCGCCGTTTCCGCCACACTACTGGCGTTCACCCGCGCCGTGTACGCTGGACGTGGGGGAGGCTGGTGGAAGCGGTTGCTCCACCCGGGGCTGTGGTACGGGGCCGCCGTCACCTGCAAGCTGTCCGCACTGCTCTACGGCGGGCTGATCCTCGTTGCCCTCGAAGTGTGCCACCGGTTCGCCACCGGCGCGCTCGCCCGCCCGGACGGCCCCACCACCGCGGCGGGGCTGTGGTGGGCGGTCCGGACGGCGGTCCGACACCTGTGGACCGACGCGAACGACCGCGAGGTGGCCGCGTGGGCGTGGAAGTTCGGCGGCGCGGTGTTCCGCTCGGTGGCGAACGCAGTCGGGGTTCTGACGATCGGGATCGCGGTCGCGACCGCGTACTGCGGGTTCTCGGACGAAGACCCGCGGGCGCTCGACGTGGTCGCGACCGGAACCACTGGGGACGAGGCGCAGAAGCCGCGATCCGCCGCGTGGGCGGTCCGGGTCGATCGGTTCCCGCACGCCGCGGACGCGCTCGGGTTCCAGTCGGTGTACAACTCGCGGGGGCAGCCGTCGTTTCTCAACGGCACCTACTACCCCGAGGGGTATCGGTACTACTTTCCGCTGCTCCTGCTGATGAAGGTTCCGCTGCCGGTGTTCGCCCTCGCGCTGGTCGCGCTGGCGCGGGGCCGGGCGGCGGCGAACCCGCTGGCCCTGACCGCGGTGCTCGTGCTGGCCCCCCTACTGACCGCGAACGTCCAGCTCGGGGTGCGGCTGGCGTTCCCGGCGGTCGCGGTCGGTTACGTGGCGCTCGCGGTGGCGCTCGGGCGCGGATACCCGCGGTGCGCGCCGTGGATCGGTCTGCCGGCGGTGCTGGCGATCGGGACCACGGCGCTCTGGGTGTGGCCGCACGGGCTGGGCTATCTCAACCAGGCGCACGGCGGGCCGGACGCGGCGCCACGGCGCGTGAGCGATTCCAACGTCGATTGGGGGCACGGCCTGCCGGACCTGAAGCGGTGGCACGGGGCCAACGGCGAGCCGCCGCTGTGTGTCTGGTACTTCGGCACCGACCCCGCGGTGAACCGCCCGCCGTTTCAGCCGTTCGTGCCCGAACACGCGAGCGACCCCGACGGCCGGCCGATCGAGATCACCGACGCGGCCGCGCTGCGCCGCGCGGTCGGGCCGCGGGTACTGGCCGTGGGGCACTCGGTCGTCGCGCTGCACCCTCGGTTCTCGCCCGAGAAGGCGGTGGCGCTGGAGTACCTGAATACCCGCCGGCCCCTGGCGCACACCGCGACGTTCACCCTCTACGACTTCCGAGACCCCGCCGGGCCGCCTCCGCGGGAGTGACCGCGCTCCCGCTTGACCGAATTTCGCAATTTCGTTATCTCCCCGCGTCAAGCTCAGTGGGACGCGAAACCGATAGGAAACGCGGGTCGGTGACGGCCGAACGGCGCGGAACCCTTCGGGGTGTAATGATGGTGGCGCGAAAAAAGTGCCAAAACCGGGTAGTATCGCGCGCCGCGCAACTTGTTTTTCACCGTCCCCGCGTTACGATTCGTTCTTAAAGCGCTCTCGCTGCGGCGCGTATCGCCGGAACCAGGAGGCGCTTAACCCGCGACCGGCCGCCCTCGTGCGCCGGTCCGGGCCTCGCGGACCCGTGGAGGTCATGCGGCGTATGTTCGAGTCCGACGCCCGACGCCCGCTCGCTCCGGTCGTTCATCCGGTGCCCGCGGCGATCGAGGATGAAGAGCCTCCCAGTCGTCCCCGACGACACGCGCTCTGGAAAGATGTCCCCGACGACCAGTGGGACGACTGGCGGTGGCAGACCCACAACGCGGTCCGCTCCGTGCGCCAGCTGCGCCACCTGCTCCGGTTCGCCCCGGACGAGTTGGAAGTACTCGGGCGCCTGGAGGGCGAATACAAGCTCGCCATCCCGCCGTACTACTTCTCGCTCATCGATCCGGACGACCCGAACGACCCGATCCGGCTTCAGGCGGTGCCTTCGCCGCTCGAAGCAGAGAACCCGTCGGGCTACGAGCTGGACGACCCGCTCGAAGAGGACAAGGACTCGCCGGTGCCGGGACTAACGCACCGCTACCCCGACCGCGCGCTGCTCATCACGACGCCGAACTGTTCGATGTACTGCCGGTACTGCACGCGGAAGCGCGCCACGCTCACCCGCGGCGGCTGGGAGGGGGTCAGCGCCGACGACGAGCGGATGATCGACTACGTGCGGCAGCACCGCGAGATCAAGGACGTGATCGTTTCGGGCGGCGACCCGCTCACGCTCCCGGTCGGCAAGCTGCGGTTCTACCTGGAGAGCCTCAAAGAGATCCATCACGTCGATGTGGTCCGCATCGGCACCCGCGTGCCGGTAACGCTCCCGCAGCGGCTCTACGACCCTGAACTGATCGACCTATTGTCTTCCGCCGAAAAGGTTTACATCCAGACGCACTTCAACCACCCGCGCGAAGTCACCCCGGAGGCGGTGCGCGTCTGTCAATCGCTCCTGCGCGCCGGGATGCCGATCAACAACCACTCGGTCCTGCTGAAGGGCGTCAACGACGACCTCGGCACGATGCGGTCGCTGCTCCGCGCCCTTCTGCGGGCGAAAGTCCGCCCCTATTACCTGTTCCACTGCGACCCGGTGACCGGCGCCGGCCACTTCCGCACGAGCGTGTGGAAGGGTCTGGAGATCATGGAAGGTCTTCGCGGGCACATGAGCGGGATCGGCATCCCGACCTACGTGGTCGATAGCCCGCACGGTGGCGGGAAGATCCCGATGATGCCGAATTACCTCGTCTCGATGTCCGACGACGCGGTGGTGCTCCGCAACTACGAAGGGTTGCTCATCCGCTATCAAGCCGAAGACAAACTCGCGGCCAACGGCCAGCCGACGACCACTCGCGGCGTGAGCGGGTTGTTGCAGGGCGATAAAACGGTTCTAATTCCCGAAAACAACGAGCGGATGGCCCGCCGGAAGCCGCGGGTGGTCCGCGATGGGTGCGACAGTGAGGCCGACGCGGGCGAGACCGGCCCCGACGGCAACACCGACGGCGGTTCGCTGCGGCCGATCATCCCGTTGCCGATGCTCAACGGGAACGGCAACGGACACTCCAACGGCAACGGGCACGCCGCGACGAGCTGAGCGAACGCCCCTTTCCCGAACAACCCCGGGCTCGTAGCCTGGGGTTGTTCGTTCCGTGTCCGAGTCTGACCCTCCGCTGCCAAGAGGGATGCGATGTCCACGACGCCACCCGCCGACCCGAAGAGCGCGCCCGACGCTGCCAAGAAGCAGATGACGGCCGCGATCGTCTGGGCGGTGCTGTCGGCCGTATTCGCGGCGATCATGTACAAACAGGCGGACAAGGTCGAAGCCGGCAAGCAGTCCTTCTACCTCTTGTTGGCCGCGGCCGGGGGTGTCGTGACGTTCGTGAACGGCTACAAGGCCTGGACGCTGTACCAACAATCGAAGCAGCCGCCCGCCGCGCCGAAGTAGCAGTGCTGCGCCCCACCGGAGGAACCGGCCGTGCGAATCGGAATCGCCTGTACCCTGAAGCCGACCGGACCGCTGCCGGCCGGCGCGCCCGACGACCTGCACGAGGAGTTCGATTCCCCCGTCACGGTCAACGCGATCGCCGACGTGTTCCGCGCGCTCGGCCACACCGTATCGGAACTCGGCGACGGCCGACAATTCCTCGAAGCCGTTCTGAAAAGCCCCCCGGACCTCGTATTCAACTTTGCCGAGGGGTCGGGCGTCAGCCGGTCGCGCGAGAGCCGCGTTCCGGCGGTGTGCGAGATGCTCGGTATCCCTTGCTCCGGCTCCGACCCGACCACGCTCGGCATCGCGCTCGATAAGGACATGACGCGCCGGCTCGCCGAATCGCTCGGCGTTACGATTCCGAAGGGGATTGTGCTTTCCCCACCACCAACCGAATACGACGGCGACTGCGCCGAGTTCGGGCCGGTACTCGAAGACGCCGGGTTACCACTCCCCGTCATTGCGAAACCGACGTGCGAGGGATCCAGCAAGGGCATCCGCAACCGATGCCTCATCAAGTTCCCCGCGGATTTCGGCCTGACCGTTGTGGAACTCTGGAAGGCCTACCAGCAACCGGTTCTGGTGGAGGAATTCATCGCCGGCGACGAGGTGACGATCGGGCTGGTGGGGAACGATCCGCCGCAGTCGCTGGGCATCATGCAGATGATCCCCAAGCAGGTGAACGCAGCGGATTTCGTGTACAGCCTGGAGGTGAAACGGAACTGGCACGACGCGGTGGAGTACGTGGCGCCCGCGAAGCTGCCCCCGGACGTGTCGCGGGCGATCGAGGCCGACGCGATGGCGATTTTCGTGGGTTTGGGGTGCCGCGACATCGCCCGCGCCGATTTCCGCGTTCGCGACGGGATTCCATACTTCCTGGAGGTAAATCCACTACCGGGTCTGAACCCGGAATCGAGCGACCTGTGTTACCTGGCGTACCGGATGGGGCTAACGTACCCGCAACTGATCGGCATGATCCTCGACGCCACCGCCAAGCGGTGCGGACTTGTGTAACCATTTCGGAATTCGCTCATGATCTCCACTCGCGACCTGTCCGGGTTGCCGGACATCGACGCCCTCAAGCGGCTCATGCAAAGCATGGCGATGCTCGACGCCATCCTCTGCCCGGAGTGGCAGTACCGCCACTACTCCTTCAACTCGAACTGGGCGAAGGGCGAGCAGATGGGGTCGATGCGCAACGGCATGGGTGACGATCTGTCCGCACTCTTCACGTCCGACGGCTGCTTTCTCAAGGGGTTCGTCCACACGGCCCCGATGACACCCTACGCGAAGCGCAGCCAGAAGGTGTGGTCCGGCGTGCTCGATTCGGTCCCCGCGGTGTTCGCTCGCGGGTTGAACGAACCGGCGTTCATGATGGACGACACGACGTTCTGCATCTGGCGCGAGTACGAGGACAGTTCCTGGCAGGTGGGCAAGATCCAGTTCCCGAAGACGAAACTCGACTACAAGGGCGCCCCGATCGACCCTGACGGGTCCGAGTATCTGCTCTCGCCCTATGACGGCAAGCCCGAAACGTACCGCGAGTGGGCCGTCGATCACTTCACCGGCGGCTTCAACGGCGAGAACCTGACCCTCGCTCACGTCCGGCACGTCTACGCCCACAAGCCGCTGACCGCGAATCTGGTGAAGGAGATCAACCCCAAGCTGACGCTCGCCAGGCTCAAGGCCGACATTGAGGAGATCAGCTACCCTCATCGCGCGAGCAAGAAGTGACGTCATTTCCCGCGCCGGTTGTGTCGCTCGTATCGCTTTTCGCCTGGAATGCGTTCGCCCGCGCGACTAGATTCCCCGGAACCTTCAGCGCCGCGTGCCCGCCGAGCCGATAACGGCGCATCGCTTGTACTCGCGCCGGGCCAGAGCCGCACCATGACGCCTTCCATACTCGTGCTGTACAACGAACCGGTGCTGCCGGTCGATCACCCGGACGCCGGCTCCGAACACGACATCCTCGACACCGTTGCCGACACCTTCAAGATTCTCAAGGCCGCCGGGTTCGAGACCACCAAACTCGGTATCAACTACGACCCTCAGCCGCTGCTCGACCGGCTCAAGAAGAACCGCCCGGACGCGGTGTTCAACCTGTTCGAAGGGATCGCCACCCAAACCGGCACCGAGGTTTCCGCCGCGGCGCTGCTCGAATGGCTCAACGTCCCGTTCACCGGTTGCCCCTCGCCGGCGCTGGCGCTCGGGCGCGACAAGGTGCGCACCAAGTACATCCTCTCGGCCGCC
Organism: uncultured Frigoriglobus sp.; assembly: GCA_964495365.1. GTDB lineage: Bacteria > Planctomycetota > Planctomycetia > Gemmatales > Gemmataceae > Gemmata. The sequence goes on from CAZBXY010000052.1 coordinate 16,785, forward strand.
GGCATCCCCACGCCGGAGTTCGCGGTGGTCGATGCGCTGCCTGTGCCGCGATGGCGCCGCGGGTGGCCGGCGATCGTCAAGCCCGCGTACCAGGACGCCAGCGTCGGCATCGATCAGAACAGCGTCGTCACGTCGCAGAAGCAACTCGACGAGCGCGTGAAATTCGTCCTGGCCAATTACGGGCCGCCGGTACTCATCGAGCGGTTCATTCAGGGCCGCGAGTTCCACGTGAACATGATCGACGAGCGATCGGCCCCGGCGGACGCGCCGCCTAGAGTGCTGCCGCTGTGTGAGATCGCCTTTACCTGCGACAAGCCGGGGCTGTGGCCGATCTACACGTTCACCGCGAAGTGGAACGAGCAGAGCGAGGAGTACCGGACGGCCCCGGTTCGCGCCCCGGTAGAAATTCCCCCCGACGACTTCGCCCGGCTCGCCCTCATCGCGCAGCGGGCGTACCGGGCGCTCCAGTGCCGCGATTATGCGCGCATCGACGTGCGCATGGACGCCGCGGGACACTTCTACGTGCTGGAAATGAACCCCAACCCGTATCTGAACAGTCTTGCACTTGTGAACGGATTGACCCACATCGGTCTTTCGCACGAGTGGCTGCTGGTGGATATGGCCCTGACGGCGATCGCCCGCGGCGGGAAGGACGTGCCCACCGGGGCCGTGAAAGTGCCCCGCGGCGTTGTCACCGTGTAGCCAAAACAACTCGTTGCATCGCGGGCCGCATCGCGGATGATGTCGGGAACCGTCTCCCTTCTCGGAGGTTCCCCAATGTCAGGCCCCTATCCCGATCGCCGCGAACTCTTCGCCACGTCCGCCGCTGCCTTCGGCGCGTCGGCATTCGCCCAGCCGAAAGCCGACAACAAGCCGCGGAAGAAGTACCCGTTCAAGAAGTCGATCAACCTGTGGGCGTTCCCGTACCCGGAGAAGATGACCCTCGAACAGTGCCTGCGGCTCGCCAAGGACGCGGGGTTCGACGGCGTCGAACTCAACTACGACCTGGAAAGCGACCTCTCGCCCAAGAGCGGGCCAAAGGAGTTCGCCCAGATTCGCCGCACGTCCGAAAAAATCGGCATCGCGATCAGCGGGATGTGTTCGTTCCTGTTCTGGCCGTACCCGCTATCGAGCAACGACCCGGCCAAGCGCGCCCGTGGCCTCGAACTGGCCGGCAAGATCGCCGAGTGCGCCGCGGAGTTGGGCACCGAGAACGTGTTGGTGGTGCCAGGCGCGGTTCACATCCCGTGGCGCACCGACCACGAGCCCGTTCCCAACAACGTGTGCGACCAGCGCGCCAAAGACGCGGTCCGCAAGCTGATCCCCGCAGCGGAAAAGCTGAAGGTCTATTTGAACATCGAAAATATCTTCTTCAACGGCTACCTGATGACGCCGGCGGAGATGAACGACTTCGTCGATTCGTTCAAGAGCGACCGCGTGCGGGTCCACTTCGACACGGGCAACATCATGATGTACCAGTTTCCGGAACACTGGATTACACAACTCGGGCCGCGCACGAAGAACGTCCACCTGAAGGAGTTCACGAAGAAGGGCACCGACGTTTCGCTCGAAGCGTTCCGCCCGCTGCTCGACGGCACGACGAACTGGCCCGCGGTCCTGGAAGCCTTCGATGCGACCGGCTACAAGGGCTACCTGACGTTCGAGTACTTCCACCCGTACCTGCACTATCCCGAGGCGCTCGTCTACCAAACCGCCGATTCCTTGGATCGGATGCTGGGGCTCAAGGGGTAAGGCGAGCCGGCAAGCGCCGATGAGGTGCCTGCAAAGTTCGGCATCCGCACGCCAACCGTGTTCGGAGGTTGATCCCGAAGTACCCAGGGCGCCGTTCACAGCGCGGTCAAGGCGACACCAGCGGCGGTGTTCGCTACCCACGCTGCCCCGGTCTCGAGTTGCTCCCCGACCGCCTGAACATTCCCGGTCGGACTACCTTTGTCTCTTCTCCCGCCATCGCTTTCAGGTCGCCGAGAATGGTGCCGGCCCGGCCCTCTGGTAGAGTCTCGGTGCCGGCCCGCGCCGCGTTCGCCTGCATGGCCAGAAATTCCTTCAACAGGTCGGGCCCGTTCGAACCACTGATCGTGTTGAAGTGCTTCGTGATCGCGCCCTGCTGGAACAACGCGTCGATGGAGTCCCTTTTGCGAGCCTGAAGAAGGAGTTGGTTCACCACGAGGACTCCGCCACACGCGCAGAAGCGCGGGCGAGCCTCTTCGAGTCCATCGAGGCGTTCTACAACCGCCTCCGCCGACACTCGTCATTGGAGTATCTCGCCCCGATCGAGTACGAGCGGACGCATAGCTGATCCCGCCGCTAAACGCGGTCCGCTGTTCGTGGGGAACTCCAACAAAAAAACACAGAGCAAAGCCAGAAGGCGGAGATCGATTCATTGAACTCCGCCTTCTGGCTTTGCTCGGAATTTATCTTCCTCAGTGTTCTCTCTGTGGTGAAATCCTGTCTTCTGTCCGAGCCTTCAGATCAGTCCGGTTCCGCGGAGGCCGAACAGTCGCGTCACGACTAGCACCGCGGCGGCGACGGCGATCATCAGGAACGACACCGCGAGCGCCGCTTCCAGGTTCCCGACGCTCAGTTCGAGAAAGACGCTTGTCGAAAGTACCTCGGTCCGCATTCGCGTCGCGCCCGCGAAGACGAGGATCGGGCCGAACTCGCCGAGTGCCCGCGCCCAGGCGAGCGTGAACGCGGTCAGCACGCCGCGGCGCGATTCGGGCAGCGTCACGAGCCAGAACGCCCTCGCGCGCGTGCAGCCGAGTACGCGGGCCACGTCTTCAACGCGCGGGTCGATGAGGTCGAAGGTCACCCGCATCGTGCGCACCGCGAACGCCCCGGACACCGCGAACTGCGCCACCACCACCGCCGACACCGCGTACGTGACGGTGAACACGTTCTGCTGGAACCATACGCCGGCGGTTGTTTGGAACAGGACGAGCAGGCTCAGCCCGACGACGAGTGGCGGGAGGACGATGGGCACATCCAGGAGTAGGTCGAGCGCCTCGCGCCCGGGGAAGCGAGTGCGCGACAGCAGGTAGCCGAGCGGCACCGCGACCCACACGGAGAGGATCGCGCTCGCGGAGCAACTCAGCAGGCTGAGCCACACCGCGGAGCGGATTTCGGGCGACCGGAACGCGCGGCCGATGTCGCCGAACGACGTGTGCGCGAGATCGACGACGAGCAGCGCCGCGATCAGCCCGGCGTACAGCCCACCGAGCAACCCGAGCGCGAGGTAGAACGGCACGTCCGAGCGCACGCGCGGGGCGGGAGGGTTCACTTCGCGCCTCCGGCGAGCAGTTCGACCCAGGTGCCGCGGTCCTCGACCGTAAACCCGGCGGCGCGGAAGTGCGCCAACCCGCGGTCGGACGCGGCGACGAAGCACGCGAACCGCCGCGCGGCACTCACGTCGCGCGATTGCTTCAACACCGCGGCTTCCATGCTGCCGACGACGCCAGCCAGCTCTGGGAGCGCGAGGACCGTCTGCCCGGCGTAGTTCGGGCCGTTGGCGACCGCGTCCCAGACGATCGCGGCATCCACCCCGCCGGCGCGGGCCGCGTTCGCCGCGTCGGTTACGTTCAGCGCGCCGACCGCGTACGGAGCGAGGTCGGGCCACTTCCCGGTGCGGATCAGGTGATCGCGGGCCAGCTTCCCGACCGCCGCCGACGGGTTCGGAACCGCCACACGCACGCCGTCCTTCAGCAGATCGGCCCACACCGTCAAGCCCTTTGGGTTGCCACGCGCGGTGAGCAGAACGGCGCGCATCCGCGACACCGGGAGCGTCTCCGCGATCAGCCCTTCGTCCCGCGCGCGGCGGACGTAGCTGTCATCGGCGGGGATGAACACGTCGGCCGGCTCGGTCGGGTGTACGAGCCTGACCTTTTCGAGCAGAACTTCCGATGGCTCGTAGCGGATGTCCACGAACCGGCCGGTTTCGCGCTCGTAGGCGGCGCGGATCCCTTCGAGCGGAAGGCGGCTCGCGGGCGCCGCGTAGACGATGAGCGGCGGTTCGAGTGGCTCGGTTCGGTTGTGCCGTTCGCGCCACGCGAGCGCGAACACCAGCCCCGCGAGCGCGACGAGCGACCCGACCGCCATGAGGCCGGTCGAAACGGACGCGCACCGCTGTTCCCGATGGGGAATAACCATGCCGCCATTGTGCGACCGCGGCCAGCGAATCGCAAGGCGCGGTCCGGCACATCAGTTGCAGCGTGAGCGGATCGACCGATTACCGTTCTGGAGAAGACTCATGGCCGTTGAGCATTACCAGATGACGCATCAGGGTGTTCGCGATCTGAACAACCCGATCCGCCCGGCATCCGCGAAGGTAAACGTCGGGCCGAACGAGCGCGCCGCGTCTACCGTCGGTGGCGCGGTGTTGGCCGGCCTGGGCGTGAGTCACGGCGGGCTGATGGGGCTGGCCTTGGCCGCGGTCGGCGCTGGGCTGATCTACCGCGGCCAGACCGGGCACTGCTCGCTCTACGCCGCGACCGGAGTGAACACGAACCGGTGAGTGCCGCGCACGCGGCTCGCGTGCGCTACTTCAGCGCGTCCAGCCCCTGGCGCACCTCGCCGGCGTCGGCCGGGCGCACGGTGCGCGCGACCTCTTTCCCGTCCTTCAGGAAAACGAGCGTCGGCCACAGCTTCACCGCGAACGACCGGCCGAGCGGCTTGCCCTTCCCGTCCGCAACCTTCACGTGCCGCACACCAGGAAACTCGGCGAGGGCCGAAGCGATCGCGGGTTGCGCGCCCTGACAGTAGCCGCACCAGTCGGCGCCGAATTCCAGCACTGCGGGGCCGCTCCAGGTGTCCACTTCGGCGCGTGTCGGGCCGGGGTCTTCGTATCGCTGTGTCATCTCGCACCTCCGTTGTGGTATCGTACACGGTGCGGGCGCGTCCGTTGCAACGCGCCGGCACTCGTGAGGGCGAACCGATGGTCATCGTGCTGATGGGCGTGTCCGGGTCGGGCAAATCGACGGTCGGCAAGCTCCTGGCCGAACGACTGGGATGGACGTTCGTCGAGGGCGACGACTACCACACACCCGGCAACGTCGAGAAGATGCGCACCGGCCAGCCGCTGACCGACGCCGACCGCAAGCCGTGGCTCTCCGACCTGCGCGAGCGCGTGGACGCGCAGTGCGTCCGCGGGCAGAACGCGGTCCTCGCGTGTTCGGCGCTGAGGGACTCGTACCGCGATTACCTGGAGCAGCACGAGCCGGATTGCGTGAACTTCGTGTACCTGCACGCATCGGAAGAACTGATCGCAGATCGGCTCGCCGGGCGCAAGGGGCATTTCATGAACCCCAACTTGCTGCACAGTCAGTTCGAGGCGCTCGAACCGCCGGCCGATGCGCTGCGGGTCGATGCGTCGGGCAAGCCCGAAGAGATCGCGGAGGAGATCAAGCGGAAGCTGCACCTGTGATCGAAAACGGGACGAACCAACCCCAGGTTAGAGCCGTACTCTGGCCAATCGTTTCAAGGGCGAGGCTTTGGTTTTCAGCCCGGGAGGGGCGGCAGATGTTAGCCCGGGTGAAGCGAGCGCAGCGAGCGTAACCCTGGGAACGCACGACGAAGCACAATGCAGCCCCGGAGCGCCTGTGTTGGCGGCCCGCGGTGTTTTGGCGGTAATGCGCCTGGAAAACCGCGGCCGCAACACTGGCGCATTGTGTTCTTCGAACATACAAGGGGCGACAGAACCGACCGCGAAAACTCTGTCGCCCCTCCGGGGCTTTGTTCCTTCTGTGCCGATCTGCCCGGGGTTGCGCTGCGCCTTCGGCTGCGCTTCACCCCGGGCTAACATCTGCCGCCGCTCTGCGACTGAAGACAGGCGGGCCAACTCGTCGCAGTTCGTTACGACAGGAACAGCAAATCAACCGCCCGGCGGCGCGCCCCATTCGTTGTTCGGGAACCGCGTCCCGGCCGGGAGCCGCAGCCCGAACACGTCGGCCAGCACGCCCAGTAACTCGTCATCGTTCACGACGCGAGTTTCAACCGCCCCGCCGCGATCGGTCGTCAGTAGGCGGTTGCGTAGCACGAACCGCGCCGCCGGCGATTGGCGCTGGGCCGTCAGCGTGCGGGTGAACGGCGAGACCGGGTGCGTCGCGACGAAGTAGTTCGCCGGCTCGTAATCGACCGGGTGTTGTGGCTCCTCGCTGAACTCGTACAGGTCGGCCCATCCCTCCGGCAGGCGCGTCTGAAGCATCCACGTTCCCGACCCGCGAGCGACGCGGTACGCCCAGGCGTACTGTTGGGCCTCGCGCCCGTCGATGAGCGGCAGCGGGTGGAACAGCCCGGCGGACCCGAACCCCACGTCCGCGATCCGCGGCCCTTCAGGAAGATCGATACGCAACAGCATGTGCGTGCGCGGGAGCCGGCCCGTCGCGCGGAACCAGACCCGCGCCGCCAGGCGCGTCACGTGGAACCCGATGTGCTCCAGCGCCGCGGCCAGGAGCGCGTTTTGCTCGAAGCAGTACCCGCCGCGCCCGCCGCGAACCAGTTTCGCCTGGAGCGATTCGAGGTCGATCCGCGGCGGCTTGCCGAGCAGCACGTCGATGTTCTCGAACGGGATGTGGGTCGCGTGCGCGAGGTGAACGGCGGTGAGCACCTCCGCGGTCGGCGCGAGCGGCCCGGTGTAGGCGATCCGGTCGAGGTACGCGGTGAGGTCGAGCTGTGGGGCGGTCGGTTCGTTCGCCACGGCGGCTCCTTCGGAGAGCGGAGAAGCCGCCATTATTCCCCGCGCGCCGCACGTGTTCAAGCTCCGACTCACGGGCACGTGTACCGGTGTATCGGACGAAGCCCTCCGGGGACGGAACCGACGTACCGGGCGGCCCGAGATCACGACCGGAAAGTTCCGCTCCGACGCGCGGAACGGGCGGCCCCGGAGCCAGATACATCACTCACCCACAACAACTCGACGCGGGCAACGGTCAAGGATGGCGCGCCGGTGTCGGTCACCTCACCGCGCTACGGGACCGGTTCAGGGTACACGAATCACCGGTAACTCAGCTCGTTCTCGTCCGGGTCGGCGAGCCGGTCGCGCTCGCCGCGACCGGCCGGCCTCCGCCTCCGCGCGAAGGATCTCGCGCGCCAGGGTTCTCGTCACTCACCGGCGGTCTCGGTGCGGTCAAGCGGTCGGGGTGAGTTCGCGGATCGGCGCACCGCCGTGCTGGAGGAGCGGGACCGGGCGCCCGTCGGGGCCACGAACGCTCTCCCGCTCGGCGTCAACGCCCAGGTGCCGGTAGAGCGTGGCGAGGAAGTCGCCCACGCCGACTCGCCGATCCTTCGGGCGCTCGCCGAGCCGGTCGGTCGATCCGATCACCTGCCCCGGTGTGATCCGGCCGCCGGCGAACAGGAACGACATCGCGTGGGGCCAGTGGTCGCGCCCGGGTTGGGTAACGCCCTCGGCCGCGCTCGCCACCCCGCCGCCGGTACTCGCGGCGTAGGAAATCTTGGGCGTGCGGCCAAAATCGCCGGCGACCACCAGGAGTACGCGCTCGGTCAGGCCGCGGTCGTGCAGATCCTCGACGAGCGCCGAGACCGCGCGGTCGAAGAACGGGCACCGGTACTTCATCGCGTCGAAGACGTGGTGGTTGACCGCGTGGTCGTCCCAGTTGCCGACCCGGCCGCACAGCGGGCCGTTGAGCGCGACCGAGACCAGATCGACGCCGGCCTCGACCAACCGCCGGGCCAGGAGGCACCGCTGGCCCCAGGCGTTCCGTCCGTAGCGGTCGCGGGTCCGCGGGTGTTCCCGGGCGAGGTCGAACGCGTGCCGGGCCTGCGGGCCCGTCAACACGTTCACCGCCTGCCCGCGGAACTCGTCGAACCCGTCGCGCTTCGCGAGGGTGTCGGTCTGCCGGCTCAGCCGGTCGAGTCCGTCGCGCAGGCGCACGCGCCCGTCGAGCCGGGTGACCTGGTCGTCCTTCAAGCCGATGTTGGGCACGGCGAACGCCGGGTCGTTCGGGTCAGCGTGGACCGCGAACGGCTCGTGCGCCGGGCCGAGGTACGCGGAGCCGAGATACGGGATCGGCGGGGCGCCGATGTTGTTCGGAAGCGGGCGCGCCGGGTCGGCGCGGAGCCGGTTGACGACGGCGAACAGATCCGGGTGGGCGGGCTTGAGCCGGTTGACGGTGATCAACTCGCTCGTGAAGAGCTGCTGCGGCCCGCTGTCGTGACACGGCCCGGTGTGCGCGAGCGACCGCAGGAGCGCGAACCGGTGGGCGAGCCTGGCGTGCTCGGGCAGAAGCTCGGAGACCCGCACACCGGGAACGGTCGTTGAGATCACGCCGTAGGGGCCGCGGTACTCGGCGGGGGCGTCGGGCTTCGGGTCGTAGGTCTCCAGGTGGCTGGCCCCGCCGTGCAGCCAGACCACGATTAGCGCCGTGTTCGCGCGCGGCCCCCCGGCTTCGGCACGGAGCCGGAGAAGCCCCGGCAGGGTGAGGCCGGCGAGAAGGACGGTGCGGCGGTTCGGCAGACCGAGACAGGGGCGTAGCATGGGGCGGTTCCGGGCGGGACGAACAATCGTAGTCGTGGTGAGAAGAGTGTACCAGAAAACATGGCGGATCAACGATGCCAACTGCGCCGCCCTTCCTGTTGCCGAGTCGGCGCCAATGAATATACTTTAATGCAATATGTTCAAAAGTTCATATTTCGGGCGCGGCGGCGCTGGAAATGGAATCCGCGGCGTGTATCATGGCGAATGTTGGGTGACCCGGAGGGAACGCCGATGAAACGGTTCGCGCCGCTGCTGTTGCTCGCCCTTACCGCCCCCGCGCCCGCCGGCGACCGGGAGCCGACCCCCGCCGAGCGCGGGTACAAGGCGCTCACCGAGACCGCGTTCATCCCCGCGTTCTGGACCCAGAACGCCATTCCCAACGCCTGGAAACAGTGGGGCGTGAAGGAACGGCCCGCGAACTACGACGCGGCCGTTCGTGCCCGCTACGGGTTGCACGAAGCCCCGTACCCCAACGACGGGCTGCCGATGGGCTTCCGCAAGGCGCCGCGGCTCTTGAACACCGGCATCGGGATCGACTGTATGCTCTGCCACGCCGGCTCGATCAACGGCAAGAGCTACGTCGGCCTCGGCAACAGCACGCTCGACATTCAGGCGGTGTTCGAGGAACTGTCGCGGGCCGACGGGATGACCGGAAAGATGCCGTTCACCTACACGAACGTTCGCGGTACGACCGAGGCCGGTGGGTTCGGGGTGTACCTGCTCGGGTTCCGCAACCCGGACCTGAGCCTCCGCGCACCAAAGGAACTCGGGCTGCACGACGACCTGTGTGAAGACGTGCCGGCGTGGTGGCTGATGAAGAAGAAGAAAACGATCTACCACACCGGGGCGACCGACTCGCGATCGGTGCGAACGCTCATGCAGTTCATGATGCACCCGTTGACGACTCCGAAGGACTTCGAGAAACACGAACCAGCGTTCCGCGACATCCAGCAGTACCTGATCCAGATGGAGCCGCCGAAGTACCCGTTCGCGATCGACCGCGACAAGGCCGCGAAGGGCGAAGTGGTGTTCAAGCAGAACTGCGCGAAGTGCCACGGCACCTACGGCGAGAAGTGGACCTACCCGAACAAGGTGATCCCGCTTTCCGAGATCGGCACCGACCCGAACCGCCATCGCGGGATCGAGGAAGCGTACGGCAAGGAGTACACGGAGTCGTGGTTCGGCCAGGAGCAGCCGCCGAAGCCCCTACGCATGACCGACGGCTACCAGGCCCCACCGCTCGACGGCATCTGGGCGACAGCCCCGTACTTCCACAACGGGAGCGTCCCAACGCTCGCCGGCGTGCTAAACTCGAAGGCCAGACCAGCGCGGTTCACGCGCAGCTTCCAGACCGGTGAGGCCGATTACGACAAGGTGAAGGTGGGCTGGAAGGTGATCGAAGCGGTCGAAATCGACGCGAAGCTGCCCGCGATCGAGCAACGGAAGGTGTACGACACGTCGAAGCCCGGCCGCGGCAACGGGGGCCACACCTACGGCGACGAACTGACCGACGAGGAACGCGCACAGGTGATCGAGTACCTGAAGACGCTGTGAGGCGAACGGCCGAACAAACACGACGATCCGGGCGCAAACCGGAGACAACTTATTTCTCGTGGGGGCACAGCGATGAAGGTATTCCAGCATCCCGCCGTGGTCGCGGCGATTCGGACACTCGACGAGAGCGAGAGGAGAAAGGTGTCCGCCTGGCTCCAGCAGCTTGAGAACTGGGAGGACGACGAACTCGTTCGGGCGCGGGCGGAATCAACCAGTTACGACGACGTATACGCACTCAATACGTCCGACAACATCAGGATCTTCTTCAAACTCGATCTTCCGAAACGGGAGATTGTGGTCGTTGATATCGCCAAGCCGTCCCGCTTCAAAAACGTGCCCGTCGCGTCGGAGTGAGCGTGTGGCGAAGCTGTTCAAGCCGATCACTCTGGACCCCCCGAAGTGCCGCTAGCCCGACCCAGAACCTTCGTTTTTTCTCAAGTCGGTTGGCCATGAGAGCGGTTCGGCGCGGGCGCTGCGCGCTACAACCGCGACAACACCTCGGGCAAGAAGTTATACAGCAGGCGGTCCAGCTCCCACCCGTTGAGGCCCGCCTGCTGGGCCGCGCCCAGGTAGAACCTCTCGTGCGCCGAGTACGACGGGAACGACACCCCGAGTCGCTCCGACACCGCCTTGATGCGGGCATCGACCGCGATGCTGTCCCGGAAGTCCTCGTGGTACACGTCCATCATGATGTTCCGGGCGTACTTGTCCCCAATCCCCGGCATAGCCTTGAGCCACCGAATCTTGGCCTCCCGGCCGGGTTGGGCGAGCAATTGATCCTTAGCGGCCTCCGGCCCGCCCATGCCCCGGATGCGGTCGAAGCACCCGACGATGTAGTCGCCCTTGAGATCGGGCATCCGCACCTTCGCGGCTCGGCACACCTCGCGGGCCACTCGCAAGCGGTCCCCGTCAGGCAGGGCTTGAAGGGCCGGGTAGGTCACGCGGTTGTAGTTGGCCCGATTGCCGATCAGCCCGTGCCATCCCGCCGACCGGCCCATCGTGGAAAAGCTCTGAAGCAGGTAGTGCCAGAGGAAGTCAGGGCGGTCGATGTCGGCGTGGTTCTCCTTGTGCCGGTCAAGGTCGGCCCGCTTCTCGGCGGCCAGCCGGCGGACGACCGTGACGAGTCGGGATTGGGCGGCAGTGTCCATCGGCGGCTCCGGAACCTTCCACGCCGAACAACAAGCTCACCTGCCCGGCCGGGATCGCAACCGGCAACAACGAGGCGCGGTGAGCAGCGGGAAACAAGTCACGTGGCCGGATCAGGTGCAGCGGCCGGTTCGGCTTCTTGAGCAGCACAGAGCGCGGCCTGATCGAACATCAACACTCCACCAGCGTCCACGATGGGCAGACCGTGCTCTGTGCGAAGGTGGTACAGGTGCGTGTCAACATCGCGGGCTTGTGCCAGCTCCGCCTGCGTTGCGCCTGTCAGCAGCATCTCGTCCATTTGTGCTGCGCCAGTATCGACACCGTGACCCAGCCAGTTGACTTCACGTCCACGTTCGACAGTACCGTCACATGGTGGATGCTGATCGAGGATGACTGCGAGGGTTGTTGCACGGTCCTGGTCTTGGTCGCGATTCGCGCTCATCGGATGGACTCCGCGATTGACAAGCGGTTGGGGCATGACAGTTGAACACCCTGCTTGGGACACACCGTTGGGTTACTGTGTTCGCGCCCCTCGGCCTTTTGTGGCCGAACCAGTGATTATGCCGGTCGGCTGGGCTCTGCACCCCGCAATCACCCCGTTCCGCGTGCGATCCACTCATTGTGCGGGACGACGCGCACCGCGAGCTACTTCCACGCCTCGTAGGCGATCACGGCGAAGTTGTGGATGAAGTGCATGACCATCGGCAGCCCGAGGCCGCCGTAGACGCGGGCGTAGCCGAACACGCCGCCGGCGATGAACAGGTACGGCATCCCCAGCGGGTTGCCCAGGTGCGCGATCGCGAACATCGCCGCCGTCACCCACACCGCCAGGTGCAGGTTCATCGACTTCCGAAACACGCCCAGCGTCATCTGGCGGAAGAACAACTCCTCGAAGATCGCCGGCCACACGCAGATGAGCATCACCGTGGCGAACGTCACCTGGATCCCCGCCGGCTGCGTGTTGACGATCGGCTTGAGCAGCTCGCGCAAAGACGTGATGTACACGTAGTTCACGCACAACAGCAGGCACAGCACCGGGATCGCCACGACCCACGTCAGCGCCATCGCCCCGGCGGGCACCCGCTGCTTGGCCTGGCGCCACACCAGCGCCAGCGCCCCCACGATCAGGAAGGCGTCCACCACCTCGATGAGTACCTGCCCGGCGAGCATGTCCTCTTCGGTGGAGAGCTGGGCCACGACCGCGAAGACCACGAACGCGATCAGCGTGAAGATCAGCAGCCCGTAGGAGCCGAACACGACCAGCAGCGGCGGGAGAAGTGGCGGGGCCGCCACCGGGACGACATACGCCGCCCGCGCGGCGTGCGAGTCCCAGTCGTCCTCGGGTTCATCGTCGTCGATCGAGTAAACGGGTTTCGCCCGCGGGCGCTCGCCGACGATCCACGCCCCGCACCACGGGCAACAGTTGCCCTCCGGCGGCGACGTTTCGCCACACCGCCGGCAGAACACCGGCTCCGGGTCCGGCTCCGGATACACGACCGGAATCGCCTCCGCGCGCGGGTCGGGTTCGTCCCAGGCGCCGAAAGCGGGGGGAGCGTCGGTACGGTCTTGGTCGTCGGGTGGCATTGGGCGGTCCGCGTGTAACAAGGGTGCGGTCTCGCGTGTGAGGAATTGTACCAGACCCGGCCGGCGACTGTGCCAAGCAATCTTCCGCCGGGGCGCGAACAATTGGAACGACCGCCTGTTTGAATTTCGCTCATTCGACTGCCATCTTGTCACCCTTCCCCGTCGCGGGCGCAAATCGCGAGAACTGCACGCCGGTGTCAAATTCCCTGACTTTTTCCGCGATTCGTGGACATATCGCCGTCCGGTTGCGGATGTGGGCCGGATTGGCACGCGGATTGAATGGGAACAATTCGGCCGTCTCACGGCGGGATTCCTGAATCCTTTTCCCGCGATCACCCTCCCACTAGCGAGGGGCGGGAAAGGCCCGCCGGGACATCACAAACAACGAGGTGAATCATGACGCGGAACCGCCGCCACCCGTTCGGGGTGCTGTTGAACGAGATGACCGCCGTGGGCGACGAGTTCGCCCACCTGTTCGGCCGGCTGTCGAGCCATCCGGAAGCCGCCACGTTCCCGGTGAACGTCTGGCAGGACGAGAACGCGATCTACGTCGAGGGCGACCTGCCGGGCGTGGACCGGGCGACGCTGGAAGTGACTGTGACCGAGGGGGACAAGCTCGCCGTCCGCGCCCAGCGCCCGGCGGTGGAGAAGGTCGAAGGGGTGACGTGGCTCCGGCAGGAGCGCGCCGCCGGGGCGTTCGCCCGCGCGATCGTCCTGCCGTTCCCGGTCGATTCGGAGAAGGTCGAGGCGAGCTACACCAACGGCGTGCTGAAGGTGACGCTGCCGAAGATCGCCGCAGTCAGGCCGCGCACCGTGCCGGTGAAGATCGGCGAATAATCAGACAAGGAGACACGGAGGTGGGAGACACGGAGAGAAAGCACGGTCTTCTCTCCATGTCTCCCACCTCCGTGTCTCCTTGTCTGTTTTTCATTTCTCTCTCCGCACGCTCCAGTCGGCGACCGTTTCCAGGATCGCGCGACACTCGGTGCGCGGGAGGCACTCCAGTTCCTGCTTGGCGGCGCGGGCGAACTCCTCCGCTTTGCGCTTCGCGTAAGCCACTGACTGCGTTTTCTCCAGGGCGTGCAGTACGCGGAGGCCCAGCCCGTCCCCGCCGGTGCGGATCGCGTCGCGGAGCTTGGCGCCTTCGGCGGGCGGCAACCGGTGCAGGCAGTGGATCACCGGGAGCGTCAACTTCTGCTGTTCGAGGTCGGTGCCGAGCGTCTTGCCGGCCGCGTCCTCGCTCCCCACGAGGTCGAGCACGTCGTCGGCGATCTGGAACGCCAGTCCGAGGTTGCGCCCGTAGCTCGCGAGCTTCGCCGCCACTTCCTCCGAGCCGCCGGCGTAAAGTGCCCCGAGCCGCCCGCAGCATTCGGTGAGTGCCGCGGTCTTGCCGTCGATGATCGCGAAATAATCGGCTTCGGAGAGTTCGAGGTTCCCGCGCTCGGTCACCTGGCGCAGTTCGCCGGCGCACACGCGGTTGGTCACCTCGCCCGTGATTTGACACGCGCGGCCGTCCACGGTACTCGTCAGGTGAAAGGCGTGCGTGAACAGCATGTCGCCGAGCAGGATGCTGACCTTGTTGCCCCAGCCGGCGTTGAAGGTCGCGGCGTGGCGGCGGATGGCGGCCTCGTCGAGCACGTCGTCGTGAACGAGCGTGGCCGTGTGGATCATCTCCATCGCCGCGGCGAGCGCGTGGTGCGCGGGGGTGACCTTGCCGACCGCCTTCGCGGTGAGCAGCAAGAGCGCGGGCCGTAACCGCTTACCGCGATAGTGCCGGAGATGCTCGATGAGTGGCCCAAACGGGCCTTTGTGCGGGGCCAGCGTGCGGTCAAATAGGCGCTCCGCCTCGGCGATTTCAGCCGCGATCGGTGCGAACGCCAGCCCGGCGGCCTTCGTGGCCGCTCGCGCGTGGGCCGGGTCGAGTGCGGGTGTGGTTCCGCCGGAAGTAGCGGGCGAAACGGTTGCCATTGCGGTCCCCATCGCGCGGCCCTCCCGCTCTCCGCGTTGGGTCGCAACCCGGAAAGCATACGCCCGCGGTGCCGACCGTCAATTCAAAGTAGTAGGCACACTCCGTGTGCCGTGGATTTCGGAACGGCACACGGAGTGTGCCTACTACTTATGGCCGAACGTACCATCCGGTTCGACGTCCTCACCCTGTTCCCGGACCTGTTCGCCGGCTACCTGTCGCAGAGCCTGCTCAAGCTGGCGATCCAGGCGGGTCTGGTACAGGTCCACCTGTGGAACATCCGCGACTGGTCGAAGGACAAGCACCAGCGGGTGGACGACCGGCCGTTCGGCGGCGGGCCCGGCATGGTGATGATGGCCGAGCCGGTGGTGGACTGCGTCGAGGCGGTGCGGGCGAAGGCCGAACCCGCCGGTCGCCTGCTGATGATGACCCCGACCGGGCGGCGGCTGGACCAGCGGCTGGTGGAAGAGCTGGCGGCCGAACCCCGGCTGCTGCTGCTGTGCGGGCGGTACGAGGGGTTCGACGACCGCATCCGCCAGGTGCTGACCCCGACCGAGGTGTCGATCGGCGACTACGTGTGCAACGGCGGGGAGGTGCCGGCGATGGCGGTGATCGACACCACCATCCGGCTCATCCCCGGCGTGCTCGGCGACGAGGGGTCGGCGGCGGACGACAGCCACAGCGAACCCGGCCGGCTGGAGTACCCGCAGTATACCCGCCCGCGGACGTACCGCGACCTGGACGTGCCGGACGTGCTGCTGGGTGGCAACCACCAAGCCATCGCCGCGTGGCGGCGGGAACAGTCTGAGCGGCGGAGCCAAACCAACGGTTAGCCGCGACCCGCAGGGGAGCGCGGACGAGAGGCAAACCACCATGCAATCCAAATTCATGCAGGCGGTCGAAGACAAGCACACGAAGGCCGACGTGCCCGCCTTCCAGGTCGGCGACACGATCATCGTCCACCAGAAGCTGCTGGACGGGCAGAAGGAGCGGACCCAGGCCTACGAGGGCGACGTGATCGCCCGCAGCGGGAACGGCATCAAGGAGATGATGACCGTCCGCAAGATCGTGCAGGGCGAGGGGGTGGAGCGGATCTTCCTGATCCACTCCCCGCGGATCGCCCGCATCGAGGTGAAGAAGGCCGGTCAGGTGCGGCGGGCGAAGCTGTACTACATCCGCGAGCGGCTGGGTAAGGCGGTGCGGATCAAGGGGGACACCAAGCGGCAGCAGGCGCTGGACGCGGCCGTAGGCCAGCGTCGGCCCGGCGGCCAG
>CAZBXY010000053.1:0-32756 GCA_964495365.1 uncultured Frigoriglobus sp.
CTGCCGGTCGCGGCTCACTACCGATGCGACACCAACACCGGGTTCGTGTATCAGGTAGATAGCGTAGGCGGAATTCTTCACCCGCCACAATTCGGATCACGTTTCGACACGCGTGGAGTCACAGCCGCACGCCGGGTCGGCGGCGGAGCTTGCGGGCCACCGGCGGCGGGATCGCGTTGCCCGCCAGCGTACACGAGGCCAGGCGCGGCAATACGGTGCGGTCGGCGAGCAGCTCCGGGGCCGTTTCGAGCCGGTTCTCGTCCAGTTCGAGCTGAATCAGGTTCGCCAGCGCGGGCGCCCGGAGCAGCGCCGTCACCGCGGGGTCGGTCAGCCGGCAGTCGCCCAACCCCAGCCGGGTGAGTGAGCCGAACTTCGGGTCGGTGAGCCGCCGCGCCGCCCGCGGGCCGACCGGGCGCCCGGACAGGTCGAGGTGCCGCAGGTCGGGCAGGTCCAGCTTCGAGAGGAACCGGTCGAAGTTCGTCGGCGTCAGCCCGCGGTTGTAGGCCGGGCGGCCCGCCAGGTTCAGCATCCGCAGCCCGCGCAGCGCCGGGTTCGCGGCCAGGGCCGAAAGCCCCGTCGGGCCGATCACGTTGTCCGCGAGGTTCAGCCGGCGCAACTCCCCGAACCGCGGGCACCCCGCGACCGCCCTCACGTCGGCCGTCGGCAGCGCGTTGTGCGACAGGTCCAGCAGCCGGAGCGACCCGGCCCACGGCGCCGAGGCCAGCGCCGCCCCCGCGCCCGGGAGAAGGCCGCACTCGTGGAGGCTCAGCACGCGGAGGTCGAACCCGGTCGCCCCGGCCAGCGCCGCGAACTCGCCGTGGCTCAGGTCGCCCTCGCCCAGGTGCAGTTTGGCCAGCGCCGGGAACGTCCGCGCCTTCGCGAACGTCTGCCACGTGGTCTCCGGGAACATGCTGCCCGACAGGTCGAGCGCGTGCAGCCGCGGGAACGGCGCCAGGCGGCTCAGGGCATCGAACGCCGGGGCCGACAGGTCTTCGAGGATCAGCGAGCGGAGGTTACGAAACCAGTTCGCCCCCGCCAGCGTGCGGACCCCCGTGGGCGAAAGCTCGTGGCACGCCGGCGAGAACCATTCCAGTTCGCCCCACGGCCCAACGGCCAGCGCCTCGCACCCGGCGTCGCCGAACCCGAAGCCCACCACCAGTCCCTTGAGGTTCCGCAGGTGCCGGCACTTCGCCAGGAGCCGCGCCGCCTCGTCCGGCTCGGCGCCGCCCCCGTCCAGCCGCACGGTGAGCTGCGACACCTTCGCCAGCACCGGCTGTTTGAGCAGCGCCGCGAGCTGCGCGGTGGTGATGTCGCGCACGACCAGCCAGCGGGTCGGCAGCACCTCGAACGCGCGCGCGAGAGCCGACGCGAGCGCCCGCATCGCCCGCGCGCCGGGCTTCTCGTAGCCGTCGAACCCGAGGAACCGCGGGAACCCGCGCTCGGTGTATCGCCACCACCAGTTCCCGCCATCGACCGACAGCCCGCCCGGGAACGTGGGCCGCGGGCCGGGCACGTGCGTGCCGAGCCACAGCCGCAGCTCCTCCTCGCGCTCGAGTAGCTCGGGGTACTCCGGGTCGTCCGGCTCGGCCGCCGCGAGGTAACACTGCACCCGCAGGAACTCGCCCTCCTCGGCGCGCCCGTTCTCTTGCAGCCAGTCGGCGTACACCAGGCGCGGGGTGTCGTCGTCCGGGTGTCGGACGATCGCTCGCAACAGGGCGTCGGCGTCGGGATCGGTCATCGCAATCGGGAGTGTGAGTGCGAGTGTGAGTGTGAGGAAGAAAGCAAACCGACCGCTCCGCAAACTTGCCGATCGTTGTGAAGCGTGAGTGAGGTTGTACCCTGCTGCCGGCCGGCCGCCCACTGCCTTCCTCACACTCACACTCGCACTCACACTTTCGTTACACCCGCACCCCCGGGCGCTTGCGGAGGCGGGCGAGCAGGGTTTTCGGGACGCGGTTGCGGATCACGTTGGCGCCCGCCAGCCGCGGGAACGTTTTGGGGTCGGCGAGCTTCGTCAGCCCCTTCCCGGCCCCGTTGTCGGGCATGTCAAGGGCCGTCAGGTGGGGAAGCGCGTTCGATTCGACGATCGCGCGGGCGCCGGTCTCGCGCAGCCCGCAACTGTCCAGCGTGAGGCGCGTGAGGTTGGCGAACGACCCGCCGGCGGCCAGCACCCGCGCGCCGCGGATCCCGACCGGGAGGTTGTCCAGCCGCAGGTGTCGCAACTCGGGCATCTCGAGCGCCGACAGGAAGTTCAATAGCGCCGCGGCGTCGAGCGGGGTCTTCGGCGTGTTGCACCCGGACAGCGAAAGGAGCCGCAGCCCGCGCAGGGACTTCGACCGGGCCAGCGCCATCAGCCCGCCGGGGCCGAGCGGGTTGGCGTCCAGGTCGAGGTGCCGCAGCCCGGCCAACTTGTCGGACGCCGCCAGCGCCTGTACGCCGCCGGCGGTGATCTCGCAATCCGACAGGTCGAGCACGCGCAGGGTCTCGGCGAACGCAGCCCCGGCCAGCGCCTCCGCCCCGGCCTTGCGCACCGTCGCGTTGGCGAGCGACAGGTGGCGGAGCGGCCACGGCCCGCGGGCCAGGATCGCAATCAGCTCCGGGGTCAGTTGCGAATAGGAGAGGTCCAACTCGGCCAGCCGCGGGAACGCGTTCGACGCCGCGAACTTGCGCACCGCGGCGGCCGTCGGCGCGCTCGAGACGTTGAGCGAGAGCGAAACGAGGTTGGGCATTACGGGAAACTCGGCGACCGCCTTGAACGCGTCGCGCGTGTTCAGATAGAGGTCAAGCGAGCGCAAGTTGCGGAACCAGCGGGCCGCGGCCAGCGTTTTCAGTTCGCGCGGTTCCGGCTCGTCGAGGTCGAGCGATTCCAGCGCCGTGAGGTGCTTGGCCCGCGCGAGCCGGCGCATCGACTCGCCGTCCACGATGCAATCGAGGTCCAGCTTCCGCAGCCCGGACAGGTGCGGCGAGTCGGCGATGGCGCGAACGGCGACGTCCTCGTCGTCATCGACGATGTCGCTGACAAACAGCTCGCGCAGTCCGGCCGCAACCGGGCTGGCCACGACGCCGGCGATTTCGGTTCCGTAGGCCTCTTCCAGCATCAACCCGCGAAGGGTGGTTCGCTCGAACGCCTCCTCCAGCGCCGGCAAGATGCGGTCGATGTTCACCTGGGCCTCGTCGTCCCAGTCGGTGTAGCTCGTGACCATCGGGAACCCGCGGCCCCACTGTCGGCCGTCGCCGCTGTCGAAGTCGGCGAACCAGGTGAGGTCCTCCGGCACGTCCGGGCGGGCCTCGTCCGCCGGCGTGTGCGTGTCCAGCCACTCGGCGAGGTCTTCCTCGCGCTCGAGCAGTTCGGGGTAGTCGGGCGCGTCGTAGGGGCGCCCGGCGAGCCGGCACTGCACGCGGATGTATTCCGCCCGGGCCGACGGACCGGACGACGGCGACGGGATCGGATCCGGCAGGTTCTCGTCGAGCCAGTCGGCGTACACGAGCCGCGGCGTGTCGTCGTCCGGGTGGGTAATAATCGCGGTCAGGAGTGCCTGTTCGTCGTTCATGATCGCGACATGATACCCGATGGGCCGGCGAAGGGAACCGGCCCCGGGCCGGCGTTCGGGGGGCGATCGCGCCGGGCGATTGAATAGTGAACAAATGATTGTAACATGTGGTCGCGGCGGGTCGGCGGAAATACCGGCGGGTGAGCGCTTGTCGGCCGTTCGTCCGATATAATGTCGAGTCTACCGGTTCGTGTGCGGAACCGCCGCCGAACCGGGTCGATCCGCCTTCTTGGCTCTGCCTCTCTCGCTGCCGAGGGGACGACTCATGCACCGTGTTTTTCCCACGTTCGCCATCCTGTTGGGTCTGGTTGCCGGTGCGACCGCCGCACCCCCGCAGAAACCCGGCCCGGACCCGAAGTCGCTTCAGGTTCCGCCGGAAGAATTGTCGAAGGCCCGCGAGCTGGTTCAGAAGCTCGGGAGCGAGACGTTCGTCGAGCGCGAGTGCGCCGAGCGCGACCTCGCGGCGATGGGCCGGCTCGCCCGGCTCGCGCTGCTCGACGGCCTCAACCGCGACCCGGACCCCGAGGTCCGCTCCCGGTGCCGGGTACTGTTGCCCCGCGCCAACGCCGAGGAACTGGCGGCCCGGCTCGATTCGTTCATGGCCGACACCGAGGGCAAGTACGAACACGACCTGCCCGGCTGGCACCGGCTCCGGGCCACCGTCCGGGGCGAGTGGACCGTGATGGGCTGGACGTTCACCGCCCGCCCGGGGGCCGACCGGGCCGCCCGCGAGCTGTTCATCGAGTTCGTCAAGGCGCCCGGGGGCAAGCAACTGCTCACCGCACTGGGCGGCCCGCCCGGCGAACTCGGGCAACTGGTCGCGACCCGCAAGACCGAACTGTATCAGGCGAAGTACCCGCGGGTCTCCGGGGTCGTGCCCCGCAACCCGGGCGTCGCCGAGGTCGCGGTCGTGGCGTTCGCCGAGTCGCAGGTCCACTCGCGCCTCGTCCCGCGGTCCACGGTCCTCACCACAGTGCTGATCTCCTCCGGCATCGCCGACGTGGTCCGGGGCAGTGACGACCGCGCGCTGGCGATGCGGGCCGTGCTGACCGCGTGGTTCGACACGCGGATCGACGCGGTCGAGCTGTCCGGGGCCATGTCGGTGGCCACCAACATGAAGTTCGACGACGCGTCCGCCCGGCTCGCGGGGCGCATCATGAGTACGCCCGGGGTCGCGCCGGTGTACAAGAATCAGGCCCTGACGACCATCGTTCTGCGCAGGGCGACCGATCAGCTCCCGGCCCTCGAGAAGTCGTTCACCGACACCGGGGCGCTGACGACGACGGTCAAGTTCGTGAACAACATGCAGGTGCGCGAGTCGATCGAGGTGCGGGACGCGGCGCTGGTGGTGGCGCTGGTCCTGACCGACCAGGATCCCGGCGACTACGGGTTCGAGGCGTACCCGAAGAACCCGACCGCCGGCACGTTCTCGCCGGCGTGGGCGAAGATCGACGAGAACAAGCGGAAAGAGGCGTTCGCGAAGTGGAAGGCGTGGCGCGAGAAGAACCCGTGACCGCTCTCGTAGCCCGACTCTCCGAGTCGGGTGCCGAGGGGTTCAGACCCGACTCGGAGAGTCGGGCTACGAGAAGACTCTCCGAGTCGGGCTGCGGGGAGGTCACAGACGGTAACGCCCCGCGGATTCCGGTTGGCGCGGCCCCCGCGATAGGCCATTCTAAGAGGTACGCCGACCCGCACGGGTCGGTCGGCACCGGGGGCAACTCATGAGTCGGATCAGGGCGGTTCTGTTGGTGTGCGGGGCGCTGGGGGCGGTCCCGGTGTTCGGCGCGTCCCCGGACCCCAAAGACCTCGCCGTTCCGCCCGAAGAACACTCGAAGGCCCGCGAGCTGGTCCGCCGGCTCGGCAGCGAGATCTACCGCGAGCGCGAGGACGCGCACGCGGAACTGGTCAAGATGGGCCGGTTGGCCCGCCCGGCGCTCGCCGAGGGGGCCGGTTCGGACCCCGACCCCGAGATCCGCCAGCGGTGCGCCCGGCTGCTCCCGAAGGCGTCGGCCGCCGACCTCCAGGCCCGCATCGACACGTTTCTGGCTGACACCGAGGGGAAGTTCGACCACGATCTGCCCGGCCTCAAAGCGTTCCGCAAGCACGTCACGGGCAACGACAAGACCCGCGCCCTGTACGTCGAGATCCTGAAAAACCCGTACAACCTCGAGATGTTTACCGCGATGGACCGCGGCCCCGCCGAGGGCGGCCGGGCCATCTCCGACCGCCGCACCGCGCTGTTCAACGACCTCCAGCACCGCGCGGTCGTGCCCGGGTCGAAGCCGTTCGTGCCCAAGCAGCCGACCGTGCCCGACCTGGCGGCGCTCCTGTTCGCCGAGTCGATGGTCACGTCCGACCACATCCCCAAGGCCGGGGGCTGGACGTGGGTGAACGGGGCGCAACTGCTCCAGCAGTCCGCCGCCGGGATGCAGGCGCTGAACAACTCGTCCACGCCCCACGCCGAGGCGTTCAAGAACATCGTCGCCCGGTGGCTCGTCGGCCGCACCGACCCGTCGGAACTGACGAGCCTCTCGCACCCGCTGGGCCAGACCCAACTGCGGCAGTTCAAGGAATCGAACCTGGTCCTCCGGCGCATCATCCTGACCGACGGGGTGCAGGGCTACGCGCGGGGGCAGGCGATGAACGCGCTTTTGATGAACCGCGTGAACGAGGAACTGCCGTTCCTGCGGGCGATCCTGCGGAACCGGATCCGGGTCGGCGACTACCCCGGCGTGCTGCCGGACAAGAAAGACCCGGACACGATCCTCGCGATCAACGACGCGGTCATTCAGCAGGTGTGGTTCAACCGCCCCAACGGGCAGCCCGACATGCACTCGTGCCTGATGAAGGACGTGGCGCTGGCGTACCTGATTATGCACGGCGGCGGGAAAATCCAGGACTACGGGTTGGAGCTTCAGCAGCAGGGGAGCGTCCAGTTGAACAACCTCGGGTACGGGCAGTACGCGTTCCCGTCGGAGGAGAAGCGCACGATCGGGTACATGAGGTTCGCGTGGAAGCAACTGAAGGACGGCATCGACGGCCCGGCGCCGAAGGAAGCCCCGAAAGAGGCGCCGAAAGAGGCGCCGAAGGACGGGCCGAAGCCGCCGTCGAGCGGTCCGCAACCGGCTCCGCCGCCCATCAAGAAGTGATCGCTGGCCTTTTGTTCTTATGGCACAGGCTTTCGAGCCTGTGCTTCTTCTGTTTTGTGGCACAGACTTTCCAGTCTGTGCCACGAAAAGAAAGAAACACAGACCTTCCTGCCGGTGCCACAAAACCAGACACCACCGAGCGCCCACATCAAATGCGGCCGAACTCGACCTTGCGCCCGAACCGCTTCTTCAGCGCCGCCTCCGACGCGCCCGGCACCGCGTCGTAGAGCGCCAGGAACTTGATCTTCTTGAGGTACTTCGAGTCACGCAGCGCCTTCGCGCCGAACCCGTTGATCCACGTCTTCACGAAGTTCAACCGCTCCAGGTTGGCGAACACCGGCGCGCGGGCCACGGCCATCGCCGCCCGGTGCGACAGGTTCGTGTTGCGGAAGTCGAGTTCGCGCACGTTCGACAGGTGTTCGGCCTTCGCCAGTATTTCAACGCCGTCATCGGTGATGTCCGTATTGCTGAAACTCAGTGTGGTGATGTGGGTGAAGCTCGTCGCGCGGCTGATGATCCACGCCGCTTGGTCGGTGATCCCGGAACTGCCGTCCACCGCCCATTCGGTCATCCGCGGGCCGAGCGGCGACGCGACGAGCATCGCGTAGGTGTCGTTGTTCACCTCGTTGCCGTACAGGCGCAGTTTTGTGAGCCGCGTCAGGACCGGCGAATGGGCGATCGCCCGAACGCCCGCGGTGGTGAGCCGGTTCTGGATGAGGTCGAGTTCTTCGAGCCGCGCCAGATTGGACGACGCGGCCAGGATCGCCGCGGTTTCGTCGCCGAAGTTTTCGTCCTCGCCCCACCCCTTTCCGCACAGGTACAGCCCCTTCACAGTGCGCAGTTCGGGCATTTCGACCAGCGCGCGCACGTCCGCGTCGTTGAACTTCCAGAGTGACACCGCGGTGATGGGCGTGAGGGCGCGGACCGCGGGGAGCCGTTCGCGGAGCGCGGCGAGGTTGTCGAACGCGAGCCGGTCGCGGAACCCGCGGTCCCAGTCGTCGTAGCTGATCTCGCGCCAGAACTTGTCGTTCTTGGTGCCGAGCGCGTCGAAGACCGGCGCGGCCCACCCGTTGCCGAACTCTTTGTGGAGCCGCCTGGCGAGTGAAAGCAGTTCCCGCCGGCGGGCCGATTCGCCCTTCTGCGCCGGGCGGGCCAGTTCGACCTGCGCGCGGATGAACCGGGCGCGGGCGGTATCGGATTCGCCGCCCTTCTCCTCGAGGAAGTCGGCGAACACGAGCCGGGCGGTGTCGTCCTCGGGGTTGTCGGCGATCGCGGCCAACAGCGCGGCTTCGGTGGACATGAGCGACTCCGCTTGGTCACGCACCCGCGTTCCGATGCGGGTGCGTGTTTGCTCGTTGCGTTACCCCTTGAGCGCCTCGTCGTGCTTGAGGCCGCTGGGGGGCAGGTCGGCCCGGCGGCAGTTCGCCAGCGCCGTTCGCGCGCCGGCGAACTGGTCCGCGTCGTTGTCCTCCCACTCGATCGAGACCGCGCCCTCGAACCCCACGCGGTTCAGCTCGATGAAGATTTCTTCCAGCGAATTGGCGTCGCGCGCGGTGCCGGCGGTCACGAAGTTCCACCCGTTGGCCCAGTGGCCCATCGGCCGGTGCCCGCCCAGGCGCCCGGCCCGGCAGTGCTCGCGGGCCACCCACACGCCCTTCACGTGCGCGCAGTGGATGTACTCCGGGAACTCCCGGATGAACTGGATCACCGACACGTTCTGCCACTCCATGTGGCTGCCGTCGAGGTTGAACCCGACCACGTCGGCCCCGAACCCGCTCTTGCCCAGGAACTGGATGTAGTCCGAGGCGCTCTCGATGTCGCCCATCGCCCGCTCGCTCGGGTGGCACTCCAGGTCGAACGTGATCCCGTACTTCTTGCACTCCTTCCACACGTCGCCGAACCGCTCGACGAGCAGCTCCAGCGACACCTGGCGCACGTCCGGCAGGTCGTAGCCCTCCATGTTGCCGGGCAAGGGCGGGAACAGGAACCAGTGGCTCCAGCAGTTCGCCGGCGAGCCGACGAACCCCGGCAGCGCGACCTTGCGGTTCTGGAGCTTCGACAGGTGCCCCGCGTACCGCACGCACGCGAGCAGGTCGCGCTTGGCCTCCGCGTGGATCAGCTTGCCCACCTCCGGCGGCACGTAGTACGGGTCGGTGCGCGGCGGGTTGTTCCCCGCGGCGCGCCACGCCTTGTACGCCGGGCGCGCCTCGCCCTTGCCGGAGCAGAAGTTGAGCGTCTTGGCACTCGGTTCGTCGCCGAGCACCTGCCCCTGGAGGTGCGTCGCGACGGTGAAGATCTCCAGCCCGTGTTGCTTCGCCAGAGCCACGCGCTCTTTCGCGTATTCGGCGGCCCCGGCGTCGGTGTCGCACCGGCGCAGGTCGAGTTCCCAGGAGGCTTCTTCCCACCCGTCGAACCCGGTGTCGGCGACGAACTTGAGCCACTTGGCCTCCGGCACACCGCCGAACTGCCCGCGAACGAGGCCGATCTGGTGGTGGCTGCCCTTGCCGGAGCGGTGCTGACCGGGTGTTTGCGAAAAGCCCATGACCGTGCCTCGTATCTGGGAGAAGGTGATACCCGCCGCAGCGGGCGCGCGATGGTTGCACCGCAGACTTTATGGGCCGCCGAACCCGGCCGCAAGCGGCCATGTTTCAAAGTAGTCGGCACACTCCGTGTGCCGTCGCTGCACACATCAGTAAAGCGACGGCACACGGAGTGTGCCTACGACTCTGGGGCCGAACCCGGCCGCAAGCGGCCATTTCGGCGGGCCGGGCGGTTCGCGCAAGGTTGCTGTTGCATTGGATTTCGCGCCGTGCGTATCATTGGCCCACCGCGGGCGGACCCGCGGCCGGCACTGGGAAGGAACCCGCATGGCCCTGGCTCACCCGCCAGACGGCACCCCGCTGCACACGTCCGTGGCCGAACCCGGCCGCGAACTCGCGCTCGCGCCGCCGCACCACCGCCGAATTGCCGCCCCGCCGGCGACCGAACTGGCCGTCGTCATCGTCAATTTCTGCCAGTGGAAGAACACCGCACGCCTCGTGCGCCAGTTGCGCCGATCTGTCGCGGTGCGCACCGGGCAGGCCGAAATCCGCGTCATCGACAACGGCTCGCCCGCCCACCCGCTCGCGGCGCGGCTGGGCAAGGCCCGCGGCGTCCAGGTCCGCCGGCTCGACCGCAATTTGGGTTTTGCCGCCGCGGTCAACCGCGGAAGCAAGCTCGCTGCCGGGTCGTGGGTGCTGCTATTGAACCCGGACGTCACCGTTCCCGACGGCTTTTTGGACGACGTACTGGGCAAACTGGCGAAATCGGATGTGACTCCCGACATTGGCGTGATCGGGTTCCGCCTGTTGAACCGCGACGGCACCAAGCAGCCGTCGGCCGGGCCGTTCCCGACGTTCTCCCGCACGCTGGCCCGGTTGCTGCTCCCGCGGGCGCGCCGGAAGTGCCAAACCCACCACGGCGAGGCCCGGCGCGCCGTCGAATGGGCCACCGGGGGCTGTTTCCTCGTCCGGCGCGAGTGTTTCGAACAGCTCAACGGGCTGGACGAGTCGTTCTTCCTCTATTACGAGGACGTGGACTTCTGCCGCCGCGCGACCGCCGCCGGGTGGTCGGTGTGGTTCGACCCCTCGCTGGAGGTCACGCACCACTGGCCGCTGCACTCCCGGCCGGTTCACCCGCCGTTGCGGCTCATCACGCGGCACGCGCTCCTGACTTACGCCCGTCGGCACTGGCCCCGGTGGCAGGCGCTGGCGCTCAGCGGGGTGGTGTGGGCGGAAGCCGGGGCGCGCCAGGTGTGGGCCGCGGCCCGCGGGCTGCCCGCCGCGGCCCGGTGCTTCGGTCAGATGCGGAAGCTGGTCGTCGATGTGGCCACCGGGCGCACCGACTCCGCGGCGAAGCGCATCCGGTTCGCGACCGACTTCCTCCACCCGATCGCCGCCGAACAGGACGGCCGCACCTCTTGAGTGAGCAGTGGGCAGTGGACAGTGAGCAGATAAAACCCGAAATCGTTTGCGCGTCGGGGCCGAACGGTCCGTCGCTTTCTTCTCTTCACTGCCCACTGCCCA
The DNA here is from genome assembly GCA_964495365.1 of uncultured Frigoriglobus sp. Lineage (GTDB taxonomy): Bacteria > Planctomycetota > Planctomycetia > Gemmatales > Gemmataceae > Gemmata. The sequence goes on from CAZBXY010000053.1 coordinate 10,765, forward strand.
CTGCCCACTGCCCACTTTCTGTAGTGATCCCCTCCCATTCGCGCCCGGACCTCCTGCGGCTGTGCCTCGCGAGCGTGGTGCAGCTCGCGCCGACCCGCACGCAAATCATCGTGGTCGATGACGGCTCGCGCGGGGCGTGCGTGTCGCGTGCGGCCGAGGAGTTTCCTGGGGTGCAGGTGGTGCGGCGCCCGCGGGCCGGCGGGTTCTGCCGCGCGGCCAACGCCGGGATCGCGGTGGCGACCGCGCCGGTGGTCGAACTGCTCAACGACGATGCCGAGGTCACGGAAGGCTGGGCCGCGGCCGCGTGCGCGTGGTTCGCGCGCGCGGAGGTCGCCGCGGTCGCGCCGCTGGTGCTCCAGAACGACCCGGCGCGCCGCGCCCGCGGGCTGCCGCCCCTGATCGACACCGCCGGCGACGAGTACGACTTCGGCGGGTTCGCGGTGAAGCGCGGGCACAATCAGGAGTGGGCAGTGGGCAGTGGGCAGTGGGCAGTGAAGACGACAGAGAACAGGAAGCAGAAGACAGAAGACGTACTCCGCTGCCCTCCCTCTTCTGCCCACTGCCCACTGCCCGCTGCCCACTCCGTATGGGGTGCCAGTGCTGCCGCGGCGTTCTACCGGCGCGAGGCGCTTCTGGCGGTGGGCGGGTTCCCGGAACACTTCGGCGCGTACTTCGAGGACGTGGACCTGTCGTTCCGGCTGCGCCGGGCCGGGTTCGAGATTGTCTACGAGCCGGGGTCGGTGGTGTGGCACCGGGTCTCCGGCAGCTACGGGCGCGCGCCGTCGCGACAAACGCTCGAACGACAGTCGTGTAACGAGGAGCGGGTGTTCTGGCGGAACGTGCGCGGGCGGCGACTGGTGAAAGCCCTGCCGCGACACGCGGTAGTATTGGCGGGGAAAGCCTTGCGCCGGTGGCAGGAGGGGACGTTCTTGCCGTGGTTCCTCGGTCGCGTGCGGGCCGTCGCGGGCTAATTTTTCTGTTGACCGGGGCAGTTTTCACGCTATTTCGTGAGTCTTCCGGCGAAGAACCTGTGCCGCGTGCGCAAGCCGGCACGTGTGTGGCATACTGTTTTGGGCCGCCGCCGGCGATTCTGCTTGTCGGGTCCGGTTCGGCGCCCCTAGAATTGAACGCGTTCGTCGGGATTTCCGAATTGAAAGGGTCTATGCTCCGAGTCGGTGCGATCGTCCGGGTGCTCATGCTGGCCGCGTGTCTGGTACCATTTACCAACACCCGCCAGGCGGAGACCGTGCTCGCGCCGGTGGTCCCGATCTCGCCCGGCGGCCCGGTGAACGAGGCCCCGGTCCCGGTCAACGAGGACGACGAGCGCGAGACCGACGGCAAGGAACGGCTCACAGCCCAGACGAAACATCGGCACGCCGTCCGCGAACCGAGCGGCCAGGGGCCGCAGGTTCACGCCGCGCACAGCTCTCGACCCTACTCCGTCCGCACCACTCCACCTGTCGCCGTCGATCCGTTCCGTAACGGTCTCGGCACCCCCTATCGCTGCTAGCGCCGAACTGTCGTTGAGTGCGCGCACGGCCCTGCACAGGGGCGTTCGCCCACGTCGTTCCGCGTTCCGGTCGCGCGTGTTTCGCGCTGCCGCTGCCGTTCCTCACGGCTTCAACAGCATTTGGGAGATTCTCTTTGGAAAAGCTCATTAGTGGTATTCACAAGTTCCAGGCCGACGTGTTCGCTCCGAACGAAGCGTTCTTCCGGAAGCTGGCCGACGCCCAGTTCCCGCAGGCGCTGTTCGTCACCTGCTCCGACTCGCGGATGGTCCCGGACCTGATCTGCCAGACGGACCCGGGCGATCTGTTCGTTTTGCGGAACGCCGGCAACATCGTTCCGCCCTACACGCCGGGCATCCCGTCCGGTGAGGCGGCCACAATCGAGTACGCCATTCGCGGGCTGGGCATCCGGCACATCATCGTCTGCGGGCACACGCGCTGCGGGGCCATGCAGGCGGTCGCCGATCCGACCTGTACCGCGAACATGCCGCGCGTGCGCGTGTGGCTCGACCAGGCGCAGGCCAGCGCCGAGATCGTCTGCACCTGCTACAAGCACCTGACCGGCGAGGCCCGGGCGAAAGTGCTGACGCAGGAGAACGTGCTGGTGCAACTGGAGCACCTGCGGACGCACCCGGCGGTCGCCACTGCGATGGCCGCGGGCGAACTGAAGCTCCACGCGTGGATGTACAAGATGGAAACCGGCGAGGTGTTCTCGTTCGATCCGACCAGTGAGCAGTTCCTCCCGCTACGCGCGGGCGAGGAACCCGCCGCGGCCTACCCGATCACGCGCCGTACCGGCGCGCCCCCCGAGCCGGTGGGAGCGATTTGACCGCTCCGACTTTGGGCTTCGTCGTACCACGAATACTGGGGGAGAGTCGATGGCGGAAGAGCGCGCGGCGGCACCCGCACCCGCGGGCGCCTTTAGACGGGGTACGCTCACAGCCGATTTCCTTGCGTCGCTGGTGGTGTTCATGGTGGCCCTGCCACTGTGCATCGGCATCGCCCAGGCGTGCGGGTTGCCGCCGGAGGCGGGGCTGGTCACCGGCGTCGTCGGCGGGCTTGTCGTTGGCCTACTGGCCGGCAGCCCGCTACAGGTGTCCGGCCCGGCCGCCGGGCTGATCGTGCTGGTCGTCGGGTTCCTCGACGAGGCGCAGAAGGCCGGGTTCGCCGGGGCCGCGGCGGTGGCGCTGCTGGGCCTGGCGGTCCTCCTGGCCGGCCTCCTCCAGATCGTCGCGGGGGTGTGCCGGCTGGGCCAGTGGTTCCGGGCCGTCTCGCCGGCGGTGGTCGAGGGGATGCTCGCCGGCATCGGCCTGACCATCCTCGCCAAGCAGTTCCACGTCATGGTGGACGACGAGGCCCCCAAGAAGGTGTTCGACGCGCTGCTGACGATCCCGCAGGCGGTGTGGAAGGCGTTCGACCCGCCGCCGAACGCGGACGCCAACCACACGGAGGCCGCGGTCATCGGGCTGTTGGCGATTCTGGTACTGGTGTTCTGGAAGGGCGGGGCGCCGCGGCGGCTCAGGGTGGTGCCGGCCGCGATCGTGGCGGTGCTGTTGGCCGTGCTGGTCAACGAGTTCGGCCGGCCGGTGTTCGAGGCGCTCGGCGCCCGGATCGGCCCGGCGGTGGACGACCACGGCGGGATCGGCGTCGAGCGGGTACGACTGTCGGCCAACCTGACCGACGCGGTCCGCCCGATCGGCTGGCCGGGCTGGGAGGTGCTGGGGTTGGCGCTGGTGTGGAAGGGGGCGGTCACCTTCGCGCTGATCGCCAGCGCCGAGACGCTCCTGTGCGCCGTGGCGGTGGACTCCAAGCACACCGGGCCGCGGACGAAGTTCGACCGCGAGCTGGTGGCCCAGGGCGCGGGCAACACGATCTGCGGGTTCCTCGCCGTGCTGCCCATGACCGGGGTCATCGTCCGCAGTTCCGCCAACGTCGAGGCCGGGGCCAAGACCCGCCTCTCGGCGATCCTCCACGGCCTGTGGCTGTTGCTGTTTGTCGCGTTCTTGCCGGGCCTGTTGTCGCGCGTCCCGTTGGCGGCGCTGGCGGCCGTGCTGGTGTACACCGGCTGGAAGCTGTTGAACCTGCCCGATCTGTACAAGCTGTGGAAGGAGAGCCGGAGCGAGGCGGCCATCTTCGTGGCGACCGCCGCGACCATCGTCTCGGCGGACCTGTTGACGGGCGTGGGCGTGGGCATCGGTCTGTCGGCCCTCAAACTTCTGATCCGCTTCTCGCACCTGCGCGTGGTCCGCGAGGACGACCCGGCGCACCACCGCGTCCACGTCTACCTGGAGGGCGCGGCCACCTTCCTCCGGCTGCCGGTGCTGGCCCAGGAACTGGAGGGCCTGCCGCCGGGGCAGAAGGTCCACGTCCACCTCGACCGGCTCCAGTTCGTCGATCACGCCGTGTTACACCTGTTGATGACCTTCCAGAAGCAGTACGAGGCGACCGGGGGCCGGCTGTTCATCGACTGGGAGCGGCTGCACGCCCACTTCCACGGCCCGCGCGCCCGCGCGCCGGCCCCACCACTGAACGAGGGACCGAACCATGTGGGAGCGGCTGAAGCTGTTTCTCAACCCCGTTGACGGGCGGTACGAGGATCTGCGGAAGGGGTCGTGGGTCCAGAACGTGTTCCGGGACTTCACCGCCGGGCTGATCGTCGCGATGGTCGCCATCCCGCTGGCGATGGGGTTCGCGATGGCGTCGGGCCTCAAGCCGGAACACGGGATCGTCGGCGGGGCCATCGCCGGGCTGATCGGGGCGCTGTTCGGCGGGTCGAAGTACCAGGTGTACGGCCCGACCGCCGCGTTCATCCCGGTCATCGCCGGCGTCATGGCGGCCTACGGGGGCACGCCGGAGACCTACGAGGCCGGGCACGCCTTCCTGGTGCTGGTGGCCCTGTTCTCCGGCGGCATCCTCCTGCTGATGGGGCTGTTCGGCCTGGGTCGTTACGTCGCGATGGTCCCGCACTCGATCATCGTCGGGTTCACCATCGGGATCGCCGCGACGATCGCCCTGTCCCAGGTGGGCGAGGTGCTGGGCCTCCAGTCGAAGATCGGGTACAAGTTCTTCGACAAGGTGCAGGGGGTGATCGCCAACGCCCACGAGTTCAACTGGCGGGCGGTGGTGCTGGCGCTGGGCACGTTCTTCATCACCAAGTACCTGCTGAAGATTTCGGTGTTCATCCCCGCCCCGCTCATCGCGCTGGGGGTGTGTACGCTGGTCACCACCACCGTCTGGTCCGGGACCGGGCTGGCGAGCGTCAAGGACAAGTACGGGGCGATCCCGACGAACCTGCTCGTGTTCACCGGCCCCGCGCTGCCCGGGGCGCTGACCACGCAACTGGTGCTGGACATCGTCTACTTCGCGCTGGCGATCGTGTTCGTCTCGGCCGTCGAGAGCTTGCTGTGCTCGCGCATGGCCGACCGGCTGGCGGGGAACAAGGGGCAGCCGTTCAACCCGAACAAGGAGTTGTGGGGCCAGGGGATGGTGCAGATCGCCGTCCCGCTGGTGAACGGGTTCCCGCACACCGGCGCGCTGGCCCGCACCGCCACCAACATCAAGCTCGGGGCGATCAGCCCGCTGGCCGGCATCTTCAAGTGCGTGCTCAAGCTACTCCTGGCCGCGTTCCTGGCGCACTACCTCGAGCTGGTGCCGATGGCGTGCATCGGCGGCATCCTCATGTACGTCGCCCTGAACATGGTGAAGCGCGAGGAGGTGAAGCAGGTGCTGGAACACAACCGGTTCCACGTCGTCCTGATGATCTACACCGCGGTCATGGTGATCATAACCGACTTCCTGACGGGCGTGCTGTCGGCTATTATTCTTTACGCCGTTCTTTACCGATTTTTTGATCGTCCGATTCCACCGGCCCCTGTTGCGGAGCCCGGCGAAAACGGACAACTCAGCGCGCGAACGGCCGACCAGACCTCGCCTACAACTCCGTAATCACGGTGGTCGCCATGCACCGTTTCACCCGCCTGGCGGTTGCGCTCTCCCGCACCGACACGGACCCGGCGCTCCTCCGCTACACCTCCACCATCGCTCGGGTGGGCGCGACGGTGGAGGTTCGCTTCGTCCACGTTCTGTCACCGGACGTGACCGACGCGGACGGGGTTCGGCGGGCAATGGGGGCCGACGTCGCCGCTCACTTTACTGGTGTGCCGCCGTCTATCACGCGGTCGTTCGAAGTCCTGCACGGCCCGCGGCTGGACCAGCTCCTGGAACACACGGCCGCGACGCAAACGGATCTGTTGTTTCTGGGCCACCGGCAGGATCACCCCGGCCGTGCGGCACTGGCCCGGCGACTGGCAATGAAAGCCGCTTGCTCGGTCTGGATGGTGCCGGAGGGATCGCCGGCGGCGGTTACTCGCGTCCTCGTTCCGATCGATTTCTCCGAACCGTCGGGCGACGCGCTGCGTGTGGGCACCTCGCTGGCGCAGTTAACCGGTGCGGAGTGTCTGGCCCTCCACGTCTACTTCAACTCGGCGCGGGCCTCGTTCGAGGAATACCGTCGCATCCTTCGCGGGGAGGAGCAGAAGGCGCTCGACGCGTTCGTCGCCTCACTCAACCTACCGGGTCCGAGACCGACGCCGGTCTTCGAGGAAAGCGCCAACGTGGCTCACGCGATTAACCGGGTCGCTGTCGCGCGCGCGTGCGATCTGGTGGTGCTGGCGACACGCGGGCGCAGTCGGTCCGCCTCGATCTTGCTGGGCAGCGTGACCGAGGAGGCGATCGTCGAAACGAAACTCCCCCTCCTGGTCGTCAAGCACCAGGGGGCACAGATCGGTGCGCTGAAGGCGCTGCTCGAACTCGCCAAGCACCGCGGGCCGCAATTCGACTGAGCGCCGGGGGTCAGCCCGAACCGGTCCAGGGGCGCGACTTCACGGGTCGCTCACAGCCCCCATGTCCCCCATCTTCTCACCGCCCCGGCGCAGCGCACCTGCGGTTGACACGCCCCGGCGATTCGCATAAAGATGCCGCCCGATTGGACCGACGTTGCTCACCCGCCGCTCGACGGAGGGACGCGACGGGCGCCCGGGCGCGTCGGGCCAAACGAGTCGCCTTTCACGGAGGTTCACCTGATGATCCGTCGGACCTGGATCGCCCGAATGCTCACTCTCGCCGCCGCCACCGGCGCCGCCGTCGCAATGACCGCCCGCACCGCCGACGCCGGCCTCTTGCCGGTGTCGGTCACCGTTCAGCCCGAGGCCGGCAACTTCCGCTGGACCTACTCGGTGGTGCTCCCCACCGACATGAAGTTGCAGGCCGGCAACTACTTCACCATTTACGACTTCGCCGGCTACCAGAGCGGGTCGGGCGCGGTGACGTCCACCTCGCCCGACGAGAGCTTCGCCTCGTACTGGACCCTCAGCACCGCGCCGCTCGGCCCGACCCCGGACCGGCTCAACCCGCAGGACGATCCGAACATCACCAACCTGACGTTCACCTACAACGGGCCGACCATCCCCAACGGGCAGTTGACCCTCGGTAACTTCGCGGCGGCCTCGCAGTTCGGGCTGACCGGGGAGAGCTTCTTCACGGCCACCAACCCGACCGCCATCAGCGGGGAGATCGACAGCAACATCACCTCGACGCTGGTGCCCGTGCTGGAAGAGATCCCGGCCCCGGCCCAGACCCCGGAACCGGCCACGATGCTTCTGGCCGGGCTGGGCCTGCCGGTCATCGGCCTGGGCCGCTACCTGCGCCGCAAGCGCGCCTGAGCGCGAACCCGACGTGACCCCGCTCCCGCCCCCGGAACGCCGTTCCGGGGGCGGCTTCGTTGGGGAGTGGCTCATTTTTGGCGATTTTCCTCGCGTTTCCCGTCCGTTTCTCGGTGGGTCCGCCCGCGCCGACGGTGCCGGTTGTGCCGGTCGCGCGGGCGGTCGGCATTGACCCCCTTTTCCGCGCTCCTTAGATTGGGATTTTGGCGGGGTCCGCGCGCACCGGAGCGCCGTGAAGCTGCGCTTCGCTGCGACAGGTCGCGAGGGCCGCCGAGCGGGCGCGGGTGTTTACGCAAGGAGTTACGGCGATGGCAGCGGCACAACCCGGCATGGAACCGACCTTCTTCGAGCGGCTGACCGACGGGTTCAACGCGTTCGTTGAGGGGTGCGTTCGGCTCCTGTCCCGCATGATGGGCGGGAACTCGGACGAGCGGCGGATCAAGGGGCTGGGCTACTACCGCTCCAAGAACGCCGAGGCCCACACGGTCATTCCCGGGTCGCCGCTGGCGAAGGTGAACGAACTCGAACCCAAGATGCAGGCGCTCACCGACGACCAACTCAAGGCGCTGTCGGCGGAGTTCAAGGAGCGGCTCAAGACGGGCGCGACGCTCGACCAGATTCTGCCCGAGGCGTTCGCCGCCTGCCGCGAGGCCGGGCGCCGCACGAAGAACATGCGCCACTACGACGTTCAGATCATCGGCGGCGCGGTGCTGCACGGGTACGAGACCGGGCTGGGCAGCATCGCGGAGATGAAGACCGGCGAGGGCAAGACGCTCGTCGCGACGCTCGCCGCATACCTCAACGCGCTCGACGGGCAGGGCGTTCACGTCGTCACCGTCAACGACTATCTGGCGCGCCGCGACTGCGAGTGGATGCTCCCCATTTATAACGCGCTGGGCGTGACGGCGGCCTACATCCAGTCCGACATGGACCCGGAGGCCCGGCGCCACGCCTACGAGTGCGACATCACCTACGGCACCGCCAGCGAGTTCGGGTTCGACTACCTGCGCGACAACATGAAGATCGCGCGCCACGACGACCCCGAGTACCACCCGTACTACCGGCAGGTGCAGCGGGCGCACCACTACGCCATCATCGACGAGGTGGACAACATTCTGGTGGACGAGGCCCGGACCCCGCTCATCATCAGCGGGCCGGCGTTCTCCGACGCCCGCCGGTTCAACGAGGCCGACAAGGTCTCGCGCGCGCTCACCGAACTCGAACGCAAGGCCCGGAAGGAACTGGTCGCGGCCGGCACCCTGAAGGCCAACGGCACCGAGGGCGACGGCCTCACGGTGCTGTCCCCGCTCGATCCGGCGAAGGTCGATCCGCAGAACCCGCCGCCGAAGGGGGTGTACTTCGAGATCAAGGAGAAGGAGCGCACCTGCCACCTGACCGACGCGGGCGTGCGCCAGGCCGAGGAACTCGCCGGCGTCGAGAGCTTCTACACCGCCGGCAACATGGAGTGGCCGCACCTGATCGACAACGCCCTGAAGGCGCACCACCTCTACCAGCTCGACCGGCACTACATGATCGACCGCGACGCGCGCGAGAACAACGAGCTGTCGATTGTCATCATCGACGAACACACCGGCCGCGCCATGTACGGCCGCCAGTGGTCCGACGGGCTGCACCAGGCGGTCGAGGCCAAGCACCAGAAGGACGGGGTGCAGATCAAGCAGGAAACGCAGACGATGGCCACGGTCACGCTGCAAAACTTCTTCAAGCTGTACAAGAAGCTCGCCGGGATGACCGGGACCGCGAAGACCGAGGAGAACGAGTTCTGGAAGATCTACAAGCTCGACGTGATCTCGATCCCGACCAACATGCCGCTCCGCCGGAAGGAGCACAAGGACAAGGTGTACCGCACCGACAAGGAGAAGTGGGACGCGGTGGTGACCGAGATCGAGCGGATGCACGCGTTCGACTCGATCGAACTGCGCGACGGCACGGTCCTCACCGGCACCGTGAAGGGCGAGACCCCGGAGGCGATCGACTTCGAGGACCGCGTCACCCGCGAGCGCAAGTCGCACCCCCGCAACCAGCTCCGTTGGCTGGAGTACCGCGGGCGGCCGATCCTGATCGGTACGAAGGACGTCGATAAGAGCGAAAAGCTCTCCGCGATGCTCAAGCGCCGCGGGATCAAGCACGAGTTGCTCAACGCGAAGCCCGAAAACGTCGGGCGCGAGGCGGAAATCGTCGCCCAGGCCGGCCGCTTCGGTGCGGTCACCATCAGCACGAACATGGCCGGGCGCGGCACCGACATCATCCTCGGCGGGAACCCCGAAACGCTCGCGTGGGCGCGCCTGAAGCAGCTCAAGGACGCGGACGGGCGCCCGCTCTACCCGACGCGCCTCGAAGTGCCCAACGACGTGTGGCACGCGACCGTCACCGAGATCGAATCGAAAGAGAAGATGAAGGAGGAGGGGCGGCAGGTCGCCGAGCGCGGCGGGCTGCACATCCTCGGCACCGAGCGCCACGACTCGCGCCGCATCGACAACCAGCTCCGCGGGCGAGCCGGGCGCCAGGGCGACCCCGGATCGAGCCGGTTCTACCTGTCGCTGCAAGACGAACTGATGCGCCTGTTCGCCCCCGAGTGGGTCGGCAACATCCTCTCGCGCCTGGGGATGCAGGAGGGCGAGGCGATCGAGAGCGGGATGGTGACCCGGCGCATCGAGAAGGCGCAGAAGAAGGTGGAGGAGTACCACTTCGACCAGCGGAAGAACCTGCTCGAATACGACGAGGTGATGGACCTTCAGCGGAAGCGCGTCTACGGCGCCCGGCAGGAGATCCTCGACGGGATGAACCCGCGGGCGATGATCCTGGCCATGATCCGGCTTCAAATTAGTGCCGCGTCGGTCCGGTTCCTCGCCGACAACTACGGCTCGGCGAGCTTCGCCGAGTTCGCGTCGAACCGCCTGGGGATGGAGTTCGAGGCCAGCGACTTCCGCACCTCGTCGTACGAAGACGCCTCGCGGCAGGCGCTCGATCAGGCGATCGCAAACATCCCGACGTTCGTGCAGGAGCGACTGGAGGAGAACCTCAACCGCGACGAGGAGGAGAAGGACTGGAAGTGGTCCGAGCTGACCCGCGCGGTGAACGCCCGCTACGACCTGAAGGCGACCGAGAAGGATCTGCGGAAGATCGGGCCGGACAAGCTGATGGAACACCTCGTCACGAAGGCCGAAGCGGCCGTGAAGGCGGTGAACCTGGACGAGGGGCAGCGGTTCCTCACGCGGACCTACGGGGCCGAGTCGCTCGCCGAGTGGTGCCGGCAGAAGTTCGGCGTGAAGATCGACATCAACGACATCCTGAAGCGGTCCGGCGACGACCTGGACGAGTTCCTCTACGGCGAGGTGCGGAAGGCGTACCGGCAGAAGGACGTGGAGTTCCCGGTGCGCGTCGGGATGCAGAACTTCATGGCCGACAAGCCGCAGGCCGGCGCCCAGCGGTACGACCGCGACGGCCTCTACCGCTGGACCGCGCAGCGCCTGGGTACGGTACTGGCGGCCCGCAAGCACGGCCCGCAGGTACTGGCGGACCAGTCGGGGTTCTTCGCGGTCGCGTTCAAGGCACTCGAAGACGAGGGCTGGACCGAGGAACTCGTTCGCACCGAACCGCGATCGAAGCTCCGCGAGAAGCTGATGCAGCTCGCCCCGAAGGCGATGCCCGCCGGCGACATCGACGAGATCGACGCGAAGGTGGCCGAGGCGCTCCGCGGCGCGCGCGTCGCCGAAGCGGAAGACGCGAAGGAAATCGCGGAGTGGGCACTGAAGGAACTGGGCCTGACGCTCGACGCCGCGCGTCTGACCGGTCGAACACCCGAAGAGGTGCGGCACTCGATCCTGAACGCCTACGACGAGAAGTACCGGCCCGAAATGCACTCGGTCGAACGCGGACTGGTGCTCGAACAGATCGATAGCGCGTGGAAGTCGCACCTCTTGGTGATGGACAACCTGCGGAGCGGCGTGGGCCTGCGGGGGTACGCCCAGGAAGACCCGAAGATCGTCTACAAGCGCGAGGGCATGAAGGAGTTCGAGGTGATGTGGGAGGGCATCCGCGACCGCACGACGGAAGCCGTCTTCCGCATGGAAGAAATGGGCGACGAGGAAGCGCAAGCGGCCCTGTGGGCCGGCGCCCGTGCGACGCACGCCGCGGCGATCTCCGCGTCTCAATCCCGCCAGGCGGAAGTGGACGCGGCGCAACTGCAGACGAACTCGGGCGGCGAGGCGAAGAAGGCGGAGCCGATCCGCAACATCGGTCAGAAGGTGGGCCGCAACGACCCGTGCCCGTGCGGCAGCGGGAAGAAGTACAAGAACTGCCACATGAAGATGGAAGCGGGCAAGCGGTAGTGGAAGTGGGAGTGGGAGTGAAGAGGGCCGGGATCGTTCCCGGCCCTCGGTCGTTCAACTCTTTCCTTTCGCTTCTCGTGCCCACTTCGGCACGTACCCCTCCGGCCACAGCGGGCCGAACACCTCTGGCGGAACCGGCGTGTCGTCGGTCCAGCCGTTCGCCTTCGCGAGCCGTCGGAGCCGCTCGAAGTCGCGGCGGATGAACATCAGGTCGCGTGGGTCGGGCGCGGCCCGCAAGATCGCGAGGGCCGCACACCCGGCCGCGTCCTCGCACTCGCCGAGTTGCACGAGCGGGGCGACGCGCTCGGCGCAGCGCGCGGCAAATGCGGCCCCCGCACCTCGCGGCAGCGCCGCGACCTCGCCCGCGGTCGGCAGCACCGACTTCCGCTTGGGCTGCTTCGTGACCCGCGGCAGAAGTGGCCCGGGGCCGCCGTCGCCGACCGGAATGAGGCGCACGGTTTTGATTCCCGCCGGAAGCGGCGGGGTAACGGGTTCGCCCTGATGGACGTACTCTCCGCCAGGGAACGGTGGAGACGGCTTCGGATTCACGGTAATCACTCCAACACGATGAAGTGGCTCCCCACGTGCGCCCACCAGCGACCGCGCAAAGACGGTTTGCGGCGCCGGACCAGCAACCGGAATTCGTACTGCCCGCGAGCGGGAAGAACGAGGTTGCGGACCGGGACCGGCCAGCTCACGACCGGTTGGTTCGCCGGGAACGGTACGTGCCCCAGACTGAACGGGACTCGCCGCGACGAACCGGTGGGATGCGGCACGAGGCTCCGCGATCCGTCCGGGTTCACAGCAAAGACCCGCAGCCCGAGTTCGCGCGTGACGAAGGCCGTTCCGCGCCGGCGGAAGAACCGCATGTAGAGCCACACTTCATCAAGTCCGAACGGCGGCTCTGCGGCGGGATCATCAATCTGGAACGTGTAACTCACGCCTTCGAGCGTGTACGGCAAGCGCAACGTGGCGCCGGGGCCGCGCGGCCCTTCGGGCGTCGCGCTCCGGCACGCGAGAAACACGACCAGCTCGAACATCGGGCGACCTCCGCTCCTCCAGTATACCCGCTTCGGGCGGTTCCCGCGCTACCCCAGCCGCTCGCAGACGAGCATCGCGTGCCAGCCGTCGGTGCGGGTCAGGATCAGCGTGCGGTGGTGCGGGCCGTCGGGCTTCAGCTTCCGCACGAGGTCGTCGGCGTCGGCGGGCGAGCCGCGCTTGATGACGGTCACGCGCCCGACCGCGTGCCGGCGCAGATAGTCGCGGAGCCGCTTCGCGTGGAACGGGGCCGCGTGTTCGACCCGGAACGCGGTCGCGAAGGGAGTTGGCGTGTGCCGGTCCGCGGTGAGGAGCTGCACCTGCGGGTCGATCGGGTGGGCGCCGAGCCGTTCGGCGAGATCGGGAACCAGTCCGGCGCGCGTCACCGCGGGATCGGGGTCGTACAGGAAGGCTCCTACCTCGGCGTGCGGCGGCGGGTCGCGCAGAACGCCGGCGAACAGCGTGTCGCCGCCCGGAAGCACCGTCGCGCGGCGAGTCACGGTTCGGAGCGGTCCGAACCACAACACGCACTCCTTCAACTCCCCCGCGAGCGACACGAACTCCACTTCCGCATCGATCCCGCGCAGATCGGCCTGCGCGACACCGGGCGCGATCTTCACCGCGAGCGCGAAATCGGGCGCGAACCGCGCCCGGAGCGCCGACAGCGGCGGGGTGTAGTCTTCGGGGTCGAGGTAGCGCCGACCGTCGGCGCGCCGGTCGGGGTCGGCGAAGGCGGCTTTCGCGTCCGGTAAGGGCACCGCGAGCGCGTCGGCGACGTGGCACCGCACGCGATCGGCGAACCCCAGCGCCGCGGCGTTCGCTTCGGCCATCGCCACGCGCAGCGGATCGGAATCGACCGCATCGACCGTGAGGCCGGCAGCGGCCAGCGCCAGCGCGTCGGCGCCGATCCCGCAGCAGAGATCCGCGACGCGCCCGAACGCAACAAACCGCTTCGCCCGGTGCCGCGCGACCGGTTCGCTCGTCGCCTGTTCGAGCGCCTCGCGGGTGAAGTACATGCGGTCCGCGTCGGTGAACTTGTCGCGTGCCCGGAGCCGGAGCAGCGCGGTTTCGACCGCGGCCTTCGCCACCGCCGGCGGGTACAGTTCGTGCCTCACGCCGCGCCCACTGTGCCCTTGCACAGCGGGCTGCGCGAGGCGATTCCGCAGTGTCTCGAAGCACGCGAGGAACGTCGCTTCCGTCGGCTTGAGCGCGGCGGCTTCGGCGAGAGCGGCCTGCCCCGGTCGGCTCAACAGCGAATGGAATGTCGCCAGGTCCATACGGCGGTGCGCGCTCTCGACGTTCGCGGAGTACCTGCTACCTTAGAGTGAATCACTCTTGAAGCACAGTTACGGAGCCGAATCATGGGCAATCCTGCGAGCGTGACGCGGAAGAAGACCGAAAAGCGGCGGAAGAAGTACGAGGACCGGCTCGGGCCGGGCGTGTACCTGCCGAAGGACGAGCGCCTGAAGGTGAACGCCGAGATGGAGAAGTTCGCGGCGGCCGAGAAGGTGCGGCTGGAGAAGGCGAAGAAGGACCGCGAGGCCCGCCGCGCGAAAAAGGCCGCCGAGAAGAAGGCGAAGCCGCCCGCCGCTCTCGCAAAGGAAGAGAAGGCAGAGAAGAAGTAGCCCGGCGAACGGCCGGTGTCAGCCGGTGGCACGTCGGACTACCGGCCGGCTGACACCGGCCGTTCGCCTACAGCCAGTTCGGTTCGGCGTCGAGGTCCGGCGGGGCGAACTCCTGGCGCTTCCACTTCTCCACCGCCAGCGCCGCCATCGCGGCGTTGTCCGTACACAGCGCCAGCGGCGGGATGAACAGTTCCGCCCCTTCCTTCGCACACATCGCTTCGAGGGCCGCGCGCAGCGGTTTGTTGGCACTCACCCCGCCACCCACCGCGAGCCGCGTCAATCCGGTTTTGCGCAAGGCTTGCTTGCACTTCAACACCAGCACATCGACCACCGCGGCCTGAAAGCTCGCGGCGAGGTCGGCCCGCTTCGCACCCGGACCGGGCGGGGTCGCCTTCTTCACGTCCTGCCCGTGGCAGGCATACATCACCGCCGTTTTCAGCCCGCTGAAGCTGAATTCGAGCCGGCCGTCGTCGAAGAAGGTGCGCGGGAAGTCGTAAGCCTTCGGGTTGCCGGTCGCGGCCTCGCGCTCGACCGCCGGCCCGCCGGGGAAGCCCAAACCGAGGATCGCGGCGACCTTGTCGAACGCCTCGCCGGCGGCGTCGTCGCGGGTGCCGCCGAGCAGTTCCAGCCACAGCGCGGTGTCGCACCGGAACAGCGCCGTGTGCCCGCCGCTGACCACCAGTCCGACGCAGGGGAAGATGTCGCGGCCCGCGGCGAGCCGGCACGCGAAGATGTGGCTCGCGACGTGGTTCACCGCCACCAGCGGCACGCCCAGGCCGAGCGAAAGAGCCTTCGCGGCGCTCACCCCCACCAGGAGCGCCCCGACCAGCCCGGGCGTGTTGTGCACCGCGACACAGCCGATGTCATTCAGTGTCACATTCGCGCGCGAGAGCGCCTCGTCGATGACCGGTAGCAGGTTGCGGAGGTGCGCCCGCGACGCGATTTCCGGTACGACCCCGCCGAACCGCGCGTGCAGGTCGGTCTGCGACGCGACCACGCTCGACAGCACCGCGAGTTCGTCGGTGAACACCGCCGCGGCGGTTTCGTCGCAGGAGGTTTCGATCGCCAGGAAGTGAGTCATGCTTCTTATAGTAGTAGGCACACGCCGTGTGCCGTGGCGATACGCAAGGTGAAACGACGGCACACGGCGTGTGCCTACTACTCTGCCGCCCACCACGTCTTCGCCGCGCACGCGTTCCACTCCGTGCTACACGCGCACGCGGCCAGCGCCGCCTCCAGGTCCGCCGCGGACGGATACCGCTCGGCCGGCGCCTTCGCCAGGCACTTCGCCACCACCGCGGCCAGATCGGCCGGCACGTCGGCGCGGAGCGTTCGCAGGTCCGGGGCGGGTTGCGTGAGGTGCGCGGTGAGCAACTTGCCGACCGTCGTGCCCTCGAACGGCGGGCGACCGGCCAGCATGAAGACCGCGACCGCTCCCAGGCTGTAAATGTCGCCGCGCGGATCGACCGGCTCACCGGCGGCCTGCTCCGGGCACATGTAACTCGGCGTCCCCAGCACCGTGCCGGCGCGGGTGATGCGGTCGTCGCTCTGTGTTGCGCTGTGATCCTGCACGAGGCCGAAATCGAGCAACTTCGCCACGTCCCGCTGACCGCCGAGGGCCGCGACGAGGATGTTGCCGGGTTTGAGGTCGCGGTGAACCATCCCCGCGCCGTGCGCCTCCGCCAGCGCCCCGCACAGTTGCCGCAGGAGGTAAACCGCCCGCCCGGGGGCGAGCGGCCCGCGGTCCTTCACCAGCCGGTCGAGCGTCGGGCCGTCGAGGAACTCCATCACGTAGTAGAAGCTGCCGTCGTCGCTGCTCCCGTAATCGAAAATGCGCACCGTGTTGAAGTGCGTCAGCGCGGTGACGGCCCGCACCTCGCGCTCGAACCGCCGCGCGGTGTCCGGGTTCGCGGCCAGTTCGGCGCGGATGAACTTCATCGCGCAGGGGCGCTTGAGGAGCCGGTGCTCGGCCAGCCACACCTCGCCCATCCCGCCCTCGCCGAGCTTCTTCTTGAGGGTGTAGGCGCCGAGCTGCTTCGCCTCGCGGATCGCGTCGAACGCCTGCCGCTGTAGCGCGGTCTGGCGCGACGCACTGAACACCGCGATCACGCAGGCCATGAACAGCGGGATGCACGTCGTCGGGATGATCTCGTAAATCTCGTGGTCGCGGATGGCCGGGTTGAACACCGCCGCGAGGCCCGTCGCCACGATCGGCACGAGGCACAAGATCCCGCAGCCGATCAAGCTGCGGCGCCGCGTGTTCGGGATCAGCACGCCGTAGAGGATGATGCCGAAGACGATCGGGTAGCCGGTGAGCAGCGAGGAGAACCGGTAGAGCACGTCGTGGAACCGCGCGTCCGGCGACGCGGCCTCCGGCGCCGTGAGGACCGCGAACCGCGCGAAGCCGCCGCCCAGCGCCAGCGCGCCGAACTGTGTCACCTCCACGACCCTCAGCGCGTGAAGGGTCGCGCCGGGGCGGCGCAGGAGGAACACCAACCCCGCCACGTTCACCCCGAACCCCAGGAGCGGCAGCCCCCACGACCAGCGACCCAGCCCGGCGTCGCCCGGCACGATCGGCGCACCGCACAGGCTCAGGACGGCCACGGCGCCGGTCACGGCCGCGAGCGCGGCGTGCGTGACGAGTAGCCGCTTGCGGAGCAGCAGGCGCGTTTCCTCGGCGAACCCGGCCGACCCGGAGGTGACGGCCGGTTGCGCCGACGCCGCGGCCGATGTCGCGGCCCGCACGAGCGTTTCGGCGGTCGCGGCCGGGACCGCGGGCGCCGGGGTCGGGCGCACGACGGTCGCGCCGAGCGGTTCCGGCTCCGGTACGTGAATTGCGGTCGGGTCCGAAATGTCGGGCATGGGAACAGCTCGGTGCGGGGTGTTGCCCCAATTCTAGCACCGGCCGAGCCGCAGCGCGAGTTTCCACCGCACGGTGCGCACGGTGGGCGGGTCGCCCCACGCCGCGGCGAACGCTTCGCTCAGCCGCTCCACCGGGTTAAAGCCGTGCGCCGACTGGAACCGCTTCGTCGCGGACCACGTGTTCATGTAACCGACGAGCGCCGGCAGATCCCACTCGGCCGTCAGCTCGAACGGCGTCGCGGGCAGTTCCTCGAACGGGAACGGGATCGTCCGGTAACCGGCGTCCACGAGCGCCCGCTCCGGGGGCCAGTACGGGCCGACGAACTCGGTTTGCAATCGATCGAGGACGGGATCGACTTCCGCGTTGACCGCGTGCAGGTCGTAGGTCCACACCGCGAGTACCGCGCCCGGCTTGCCCACGCGCCGCACCTCGGCGTAGAACCGGTCGAGGTCGAACCAGTGCAGCGCCTGCGCGACGGTGACGAGGTCGGCGCTCGCGGCCGGCAGCGGGCACGCTTCCGCCGGTGCGACAACGTACTCGACGCGCGGGTGCGGGTCGGCGTTCTTCACCTGCTCGGCGCTCGCGTCGGTCGCAAAGACCTTCGCGAAGTGGTCGGCGAGCGGAACCGCGGCCTGCCCGCTGCCGGTGCCGCAGTCCCACGCGAGTTCCTTCGCCGGCGACACCGCCGCGAGCAACTCGAACAGTTCCGGCGGGTATGTGGGCCGAAAGGCGCGGTAATCGGCGGCGTGCCCGGAGAAGTGGTCCTTGAACGCGGTGTTCATGTCGGCTCCGGCGGGTGGAACGGCGCGGTCGGCACCGCGGGCACGGGGAGCGCCGCGGGCGCTTCGCGCGCCCACCACCCGGCGGCGCGGGCCGCGGTCCAGTCGGCGGCACACGCGCACGCGCCGAGTGCGGCTTCGAGTTCGGCGACGGATTGGAACCGTTCTTTCGGGTCTTTCGCGAGGCACTTCGCCACGACCGCGTCGAGATCGGTCGGCACGTCGGGGCGAACCGCGCGCACGTCCGGGGCGGGCCGCGTCAGGTGGGCCGCGATGTACTCGCCGACGGTGGCGCAGTCGAACGGCGGACGCCCCGTGAGCATGAAGAACGCGACCGCGCCCAGCCCGTAGATATCGCCCCGCGCGTCCACCGCGCTCGACCCGCCGGCCTGTTCGGGACACATGTACGCCGGCGTGCCCATCACCACGCCGGCCTGTGTCAGCCGCGCGCCGTCCGCGTCGCTCATCGAGAGGTCTTGCACCAGCCCGAAGTCGAGCAGCTTGGCCACGTCGCGCTGCCCGCCGAGCGCTGCGACGATCACGTTGCCGGGCTTGAGGTCGCGGTGAACCAGCCCCGCGGCGTGCGCCTCCACGAGCGCCCCGCACAACTGCCGCAAGAGGTAAACCGCGCGACCGGGGGCGAGCGGGCCGGCGCGATTCACCATGTCTTCGAGCGTCGGCCCGTCGAGGTACTCCATCACGTAGTAGAAGCTGCCGTCGTCGGCCCGGCCGTAATCGTAGACTCGCACCGTGTTGAAGTGCGTCAGCGCGGTGACGGCGCGCACCTCGCGCTCGAACCGCGCCGCGGTCGTGGGGTGTGCCGCGAGTTCGGCGCGAACGAACTTCACCGCGCAGGGGCGCTTGAGGAGCCGGTGCTCGGCGAGCCACACCTCGCCCATGCCACCCTCGCCGAGCTTCCGCTTGAGGGCGTACTGGCCGACCGGCTCCGCTTCGCGGCGGGCCTCGAACACGGCCCGGCGCAGGGCGTGGTTCCGCGACGCGACCAGTACGGCGACCAGCCCCGGCATCGTCAGTTGAACCGCACACATGATCAGCAGTGTCGCGAGGTGCGGTTGGAGTGCGGGATTGGCCGCGGCTCCGCCGAGCGTGCCGAGGAACGCCACGGCGATCATCATTCCGACCCCGGCCAGGCTCCGCCGGGGCGTGTTCGGGATGATGCCCCCGTACACCACGACGATCATGATGAACGAAAGCTGGGACGTGGTCGCGGCGTGACCGATGGCGAGTACCGGGTCGTTCACAGCGCCCACCGGGAGGACCGCGAGCCGCGCGTACTTGTCCAGCCCGCTCCCGATGATGGCCGTGCCGAAGTGAACCAGCTCAACGAACCGCAGCGCGCGGAGTGAGGCTTCGGGCCGCCACCGGAGGAACGCCGCCCCGGCGACGCACTGGACCAACTGAACCCAATGGATCGCAGACCACCACGCGGGCAGCACCCCAAGAGATGGGGCACGAATCGATCCGTCCGCGTGAAGAACAGTGAGGACGAGCAGCACCCCGCCGGCGGCGATGTGGAGGATGAGCAGCCAGCGCCAGAGCAGGGTGCGGGTGTCCGCGTCGAACAGCGGCGAAAGGGCGGGAGCTGCGCTCGCGACCCGCGGCAGGGGAACGGTCGTTCCGGCGGGCGCAGGCGGCATCACGGCTCCTCGGACTCGCCTTCCGCCGGGATCAGGTACAGGTGGCACAGGTTGGGGAACCGCGCCCGCATCTCGCCCTCGTCCTCGAAGTCCCAGTCGGTGCCCTCCGGCGGCGGGGGCGGGGCGTCGCGCTCCTCGCGGTCGAGCCGGTCGTAGAAGTCGCTCATCCCGGTTTTTTCCTCGTACACCCGCAGCGCCGCGGCGTCGAGGCCGAACCCGTCCACCGGGTCGCCGTCGAGGATGTCGGCGAGCGTGTCCGGGTTCCGAAGTGCGCGCTCGTAGGCCACGCGCCCGCGCCCGACCAGCCACACGCGGAAGTCGCGGAACCCGTCGTCCGAACAGCCGCCGTTGATGAGGTACGCGGCGCCCCACAGGTCGAGCTTGTTCGCCCCGGCGACGGCCTCATCGAAGCGCGCCTGGAACTCGATCACCTCGAACCACTTGAGCGCCCCGAGCCGCTCCTTGAGCGCCTCGAAGTGGTCGATCGGGTCGGGCCGGTACGCCTCTTCGATGACCTTCCAGAACGGTTTCCAGTCCATCGCGCACCTCACGGGCGAGGCGGTGACCCGCTTGTCGTGGAGCACGCGACCCGCGTGCTGTTGCCGGAAAGCACGCGGGCCGCGTGCTCCACGGGAAAACTGGCCCTATTATTCGTCGTCCTCGTCCTCGTTGTAAAGCGCCCACAGCCGCGGGAGCCGTTTCTTCATCTCCTCGTCGTCGTCGAAATCCCAGTCGTCGCCGAGGTCCGGCATCATCGGCGTCTCGCCGTGCCGGGCTACTTCCGCGGCGTGCAGCGCCGCGTACCCGGCGTCGTTCTGCTTGGTCTTGGTCGCCGTGAACCACGCGTTCGTGCCGGGGTAGCACTCGCACTCGACCTCTTCGTCCGGATCCACCACGTCGGCGAGCGTGTCCGGGTTGGCGACCGCGTTCTGGAACGTGTCGCGGCCTTGCAAAATGAGCCACTCGCAGAAGTAGTGGAACCCGTCGTCGGAGCACCCGCCGTTAATCATGTACGCGGCGCCCCACAGGTTCCAGTTGTACGCCTCGCGCATCATCAGATCCCACCAGTGGCCGAAGTCGAGGATCTCGTCCGGCTTCAGCTTGGCGAGCCGCTTCTCCAGGCGTTCCGCGTGCGCCTCGGAGTCTTTGCGCTTGGTGGCGCGGATGTGATCCCAGAACTCGTCGAGGGTCATGCGTCATTCCTTACTTTGCGACTGACTGTACAAATGTTAAAATAGGTAGAGTTGCCACGTGGCAAGTTTAGGGTGATTGGGTTGCGCTCGGCGCGTCAGTCGTCGCCGGCGAATCGCGGGAGCCGTAGTTTCCGCTGTTCGGGGTCGTCGAAGTCCCAGTCGGGGCTGAGTTCGCGCCGCGGGATCGGCTCCGGGTGCCGGGTGTTGTACAGGGTGCTGAATTCCTCGTCCGATTCGCCTCCGAAGGTCGCGAACCACGCCTCCGCACCGGGGTTGCACTCGCACATGAACTCGCCGTCGGCGGTGCCATCGGCCACGACATCGACGAGCGCGTTGGGGTCGGCCACGACCGCGTGAAACACGTCGCGCCCTTGCTGCACGAGCCACGAGCGGAAGTACTCGAACCCGTCGTCGGAACACCCGCCGTTGGCGTAGTATGCGGCGGCCCACAGGTCGCGGTGGTACGCCTCGGTCATCATCAGATCCCACCAGTGTTGGAAATCGACGATGTCCTCGGCGCTCAACTTGGCAAGCCGCTTGGCGAGTCGTTCCGCGTGCGCCTCCGGGTCTTTGCGCTTGGTGGCGCGGATGTGGTCCCAGAACTCGTCGAGGGTCATGGGTGTGGCCTCGCAGTGGTACTTCAGTACCCGGCTTTCGCCGTTTGCTGTGTTGCCACGCCGTTCGCGCTCGGCTCCGGCGGCCAGTCCTTCCAGTTGTTCGCCTGCCGCCAGAAGCTCAGTGGGTTGTCGTACACCACCTTCTTGATGTCTGCCTCCCTGTGCCCGCGGCGCTTCATCTCCTGAATCAACTCCGGCACCGCGAGCGGGTCCGACTTGCCCCAGTCGCCGGCGGAGTTCGCCATGATGTGGTCCGTGCCGACCATCTCGATGATGTCGCACGCCCGCGCCGGGGTGCATTTGGTGGTCGGGTAGAGCGTCATCCCGCACCAGAACCCGTTGTCGAGCGCGAACCGGACGGTGTGTTCCTCGACGTGATCGATGCAGACCCGGTGCGGCTTGATGCGGGAATCGCCCTTGAGCATGTCCACGATCATCCGCGTGCCCTTGTACTTGTCTTCGAGGTGCGGGGTGTGGATCAGGATGAGTTCGTCGGTCTTCGCGGCGAGGTCGAGGTGTTCCTGAAAGATGATCGCTTCGTTGCGGGTGTTCTTGTTGAGGCCGATCTCGCCGATCCCGAGTACGCCGGGTCGCGCGAGGAACTCCGTGATCATCGCGATCACTTCGCGCGACAGCGAC